>DAIUEZ010000020.1:0-22468 GCA_036844865.1 Nitrososphaera sp.
GTGTTGGGCTTGGTACGCACATGGCGCGCGTACTTTTTCATAGCGGGTTGGAAATGGTCAGGATAAAGCATATTATCTGCTGCAATTATCCCTCCAATTCTTACCATTGGTAGGACAATGTCAAAATATCTTATGATGTTCTCTTTATCTGCATCAAGGAATACAAAATCAAACTTGCCTTTGAGCCTGTGCAACAGATCAAGAGCTATGCCTTGTTTTATCTCTATCATCTTATCAACACGAGCCTCTTTGAAATTTTTCAATGCCAGCTCTACTTTTTGGGGGTTCATTTCTATTGTTATTATCTTTGTGCTATGATTATTTCCCATTGCGTCTGCGAACCATAATGTGGAGAACCCTACTGATGTACCCACTTCTAATATGCGCTTTGCCTTAATTGCTTTGAGAAGTACTGAAAAGAATATACCAGTATCGGATGTGATGGCAAGCATCTCCTGATCAGGTGCAACTTTTACTCTGCCGCTTCTTTCCCGGTTTGCGGCCCTATTAAGCCTAGATATTACCCTGAGAACCTTATTGTCCACACCTGCAAGAATGTACACACAGGATATTTCTATGTTCAACTGTTTTTTTGCTTCAAAAGTGATAAAATATTCACTTTTTCTGCCTTGTAGTTTATCCTCGTTACTGATTCTCGCTGTCTAAGCAGCTGGTCTTTGCGGGCCTTCCAACCTTCGATCGCAACCTTATAGTCGTCTGATATTAGAGGACTTCTTCCGGACAAAGCATATCAACAACACGATATCCGGCTTTTAATCGTTGCAGGAATCAAACTACTAACTTTTTTATTGTCTGCTGTCAAGAGAAATGCAATGGAGTTTGTTAACCTTGAGGAGCCCGATGTAAGCAAGCCAATAATGATTGCAGCCATGCAGGACATGGGAAATGTAGGCAGTATCGCTATCGATTTTATTAACAAGAGTCTCAGTAGCCGATTGTTTAGGTATGTTTTGCCGCCTTATCCAAATTATGTTATTGATAAGGGAGGCCATATTGACTTTCGACAAGAAAGGTGGGAGTACCGCTACATTAAGAGCATCATCATTTTTGGGGGCGGAGTTGGACAGCCTCAGACCAACTATGAGCTTTATGAATTGTGCCAAGATGTCATTAATATTGCCAAGTTGTACTCCGTGCAACTAATTTATACCTTAGGCGCATTCCACACAGACCGAAACTATGGCAAGGACCCAATGACACTTGTCACAACGACGTCGCAAGAGCTAACAGACCAAATAGTGAAAATAGGTCAGAACACGACTCCTGGCTCATCATTGATAACTGGTTTCAATGGCCTGATGCTGGGTTATGCTAAAAGAAACAACATTCAGGGTATTGGTTTGTTTGCGGAGATCAATGATCCCCAGATACTGCAATATAGATCAGCAAAGAGTATCCTAGTTTCGCTTGAAAAGCTTACATACCAGAGGTTCAAGGGACTAGAGGAGCTAGACGAAATGGCTGGTGCTATCGAACGAGAGCTCGACAGGATGAAAAGGATGGGTGGCGACTCTTTATATCGGCCCTAATGGTCTGTGTGGCTTAGTCAAGTCTACTATTCACCTTCTACATATTGCCAGGACAGCATTATGCCCGCTCTCCAATATTTCACTCCTAAATATAGTGTGCAGTGCATCAACTTTCTTTATCATCTTCCTCCTCCTCCTTTATCTGCATCTTTGCGCCTGAGTGGCCGACTGCCTTCAACTGTCTTTTATATGCAGCCACGATCTCGTCAACGGTTGTGGCATCTTCTGGCTTTTTATCGTCCCTTATCTTGCCTGTGAATTTTGGGAAGCGTAGAGCAAGACCATAGCCTGGCCTTATTGTATTCTTGGCGGCAGTATGTGATGGACTCATGGTGATCTCTGAGGCAATGACTTCAATAACGATCTTAGGCTCAAACCAGATGTCCATTTCCATGCCTGTATCGACCCTTGCGTGCCGCTGGCTTACTATATGCTTCTCGAGCTCTTTGTAGAATTGCTCAATGTGTACATCTGTAAAGCCAGTCCCTACCTTGGTTACGCTTCGGAACATGTCAGTATTATGATCATAAGCCGCTAACAATAACGCTCCATATTTGCCTGCACGCCTTCCGCGACCATGGAGTGCACCAACGATGACAAGATCAAGTGTATCCTCAAAATCGCTTGTGTATTCACGCTTGAGCTTGACCCAGGCATATTCTCTTGCACCAGCGCGGTATGTGCTTAAGAGATGTTTTATCATAACGCCCTCACAACCATTCTCAATTGCAGTCGCCATGAACCTATCGATCTCATGTGGCTCAGTTGCAATGGTCTGCTTGATCAAGCTTAACTTATTATTTTGGATCCTATCAAGTATTTTCTTCAGCAGCTTTCTCCTCTCCATATATGACACTTCTGTCTTGCTCTTTCCGTCGAAGTAGAGTACATCAAAAAAGTTCATGACGACAGGATAACTCTCCATTGCCTCCTCTACGCCATATTTCCGTCGACGATGCATTAGTTCCTGAAAGGGAAGATATTCCTCTGTCTCTATGTTTATAGCGACTACTTCACCTTCCAGTATTACTTCTGATTTTATGGACTTTAATGCATTGGCAACATCTGGATAGTGGTTCGTAATCTTTTCGAGTCTCCTTGAAAACAACTCTACCCTATCTTTGCTCTTGTGCACCTGTATGCGTTCGCCATCCAATTTGTATTCTACTGCTACCCTGCTCCCCATGCGCTCAAGTGCTTCTTCTGCTGTCCTGATGCGCTCCGCAAGCATAGGCCGAATAGGCTTGAAAAGTGTTATTCTGATCGAGCTAACTGCTTCGAGCCCCTTGGTTGCAAGCAACCTTGCCACTGTGCCAAGGTCGCTTGAGACGTTATATGCATTTTCAAGCACCTGCCTGTTTGCCTTGTCGCCAGTGAATGCAATTGCAAGGGCATCAAGCACAGTGTAATCAGCAATGCCCAGCCGCAGCTGTCCCATAACGAACTTAATTATATAACAGCCCTCTGCAGCGGTCGCATCATTCAGCAAACTGCTTATTAGACGCAGCTTGATCTCCTGTGATCCAACTCCTGTTGTCCGTGCAACCTTGTCAAAAGTAGAATATACTCGTTCCACTGTCATAGGCTCTGAAAATAAGGTTGATTGGCTCTTTGATTTCATGACTTCCAATGTCGCCTCTCCGAGGTCACCTGTTTTCTGGTATATTCGCTCTATTTCCGATACATCTTTGCCAGATGAGCTTGCAATTGCCCTGAGGACCATTTTTTCTGCGACCCCCATCTCTATTCCTTCATAGTCGGGGTAAAGCTTACCCTGAATTAGATAAGTCACCTTGTCGATTATGGTGGCGGGCGTTCTTTTGAGAAGCGTAACAAGGTATCCGGTAAGCGCAATTCTGCTCGAGGTTTGTTCCATTTGCTCAAATGTTTCTACTAAGGAATCGAAATCCAAAGTGCTTCAAATCTGTAAGCTTTGAGTGAATATTAATCTATGATGTGCTTTAAGTAGGCTACTTCGGCCGAAAATGAGGGACCTAGATGGAATCCTGTAGAAAGCACGTCAAGGGTGCATATATGGTGTTGGCTGGAGATCATATCGAAGTTCTACAAAACTAAAATATACTAACAGAACTGCAATGAAGTTAGATGACATTTGCAAAGAAGAACCAAAGATTGTCAAATAGCATTAGCCAGATAGTTCAAAAAAGAACTAATGCTTCTGCAAAGCAAAAGCAAGAGGGTATCAGAAGGGGGCTCTACAGAAATTTATGGAACAGCATCCGCTTACTTATTAAGAGAATGCAGCTAAAGAGCAAGCAGGCAAAGTGAGGTAGTTTGACACAAGGCTTGCTAACATTATTAAAGGGTGTCAGGCAGGTAAGTAAAATAATGGGAGGCAATAAGAAGAAGCCAGCTGATTCTTCAGATAAGGGTGCCCAAACAGGGCCAGGACAAACCGAGATCAAATCGACTGCAGACAAGAAAGCAGGATCCAAGCCTCAGCAGAAGCAAAAGCTTGCTGTGACAATTGAAGAACCCCAGGGCATGAAGGCAATCCAAGGCATGAAGGCAATAACAACTCAAGGTGTGGCAAGGACTATAGGTGTCAAGATTTCAGTCGCCAATGCTTTCATCAAGTCACTGGAAGCAAAGGGCACCATCAGGGCGGAAGGGGGCTACAGCGGCCATAGAGTCTACCATTTGATCAAACAGTAGCTTCTTTAATTATCATCACGTCGCCGGGGCGACTTGACTCAATAATCTCAAGGTTAGACGTAACTGTACCCAGCGAATTCATCGGCTGAACTTTAGCATCCTGTACGAAGACACAAATGGAGCTATTTGAAGTAAGGTAAGCGATATCACCGCGGCGAAATTGTGTTCTATGTTTTTCTGGTCCGATCACAAGCCTAGTTTCAATGTATATGAATTTGTCTGCATACCTGTGCACTCTGTCTTGCAGTGGAAGGCTTTTTAGTATGGTTCCAATAGTTAGAGGGGCAAGATGACGTACAAGCTCAGCCCATGCAGAGCCTTTGTCTTGTATTTCGATTGCAATTTTTAATCTCGATACTGAACCAGCGCTTCCCGGCTGCACCATTGCTTCAATAATAAACGTAGAATGTAATGAAAATCTTTCGTATGTTATTAAAAATAGATGAATGCTATCAATTGCAGGGTCAGGATATAAGAGCCAAATTAATACAGGGCATAGGACAGGTGCAGAGTCAACGAGAAAGGACGATGCCTGAACCAAATGGCGGGATATAGTGGGAGAATACTGGCAACATCAAAAGCACATAGTGAAAATATAAATATAAGATGCCTATCATATTAGGTAATTTAACTCCACTGCGAGTTTTGGAGAGTTACGGCAAAACATTTAATTAGATATCCATTATCCTTTGGATTGTTCTTGGTAGTCAAACATTCTTCCAAAAGACATGCTGCACCCAAAAAATCTGCTACTGCCAAAACGACTAAGAAGACTAGTAGTACTTCAATCAAGAAAATTGGCATAGATGAAAAGCAGGAAGAAGAGAAAGGCGGCGGCACCACCAAGAAATCATCCCGCAGGGCAGACGAGGTAGTTATTTATTCGGAATTTGAATATGAGCTGAAAGAGATTGATTCTCAGGACAAGAAGGTACTGATTGGTCCTGCTTGGCTTACAAGGTTTGAGAGAGCAAGGATCACAGGGGCAAGATCACTTCAGCTGTCACTTGGCGCACCTCCACTTGTCAAGGTACCTGAACATGCCACTAGCTCGATTGCAGTCGCAGTTGAGGAAATAGAGCAGAAAGCGCTCCCAATTTCAATAAGACGCATATTGCCAAGCGGTACGTACCAAGATATTTCAATAGACTGGTTGAAGTAGCCAAATCAAAATTAGATTTCTTTTAGCCTGCTTTCGTCAAAGATATCAGAGCCGTACCAGCGGTAGCGAAAGTAGTCAAGGCACCACTCGTGAAAGGTGTAGTCACGGCTAAAGAACATCATGTTCATATCAGTTTCCCCCTTTTGTGTTGGAAAAAGGACTGAGGCCTGTTTTTCGTTCAGTATCACTGCAACTTGCACGCTTTCCACCATTCTTCTTTCTATCGCTCCTTTGCTCAAGAGTTCATTGTGACCAAGCTTTTTCAAAAGTTCCTTTCTGCCTCTTGGAATGATAACATTCTTTGGAAAGACGTAGCTATATTTTACGGCCCTTTCCTTTACCCTAGTTACCGCTGGCTCGATTAGATCTATTGGCACCTGCGGCACAATTTCATAGATGTATTGGTCAGCCTCACGATAAATGTCCTTCCAACGCTCAAGTATTGCTACAATGCCCTTGATAAACTCGCATTTGTCAAGCGCCCCCAGTCTCATGATAAATTTAATCGGAAGTTCACCCAAGACATGCTCGGAAAAATACTCCTTATATTTTGAGAGATAGTTGAACGTTGGAATCTGCTTGATTATAGTATTACCAAAAGTGGTTAGCGAAAATATGCCCTCGGGGTCTTTCTCAATTAGACCAGCGTCCTGTAGGCGACTGACATTGCGATGGACCTCCTGCATGGTGATGTCGAGATCCTTGGCAAGTTGCGATATCTTGGCGCTTTTATTATTGAGTCGGAATACTATTGCCAGTCTCTGCTCACTTGCAAGCTCAAAGAAAGTCTTCTCAGTATTGGCAAATGTTGCCAGGACGTCGTCGGGGGCATCAGGCATGATATTGCATGAAACTGATCTGTGTTTTAAACATTACATGTGAAAATTAGTAGCTATGGGTATGTCCTTCTTCTGAATGCATACGGTTTGCCCTGCGGACGGTTATCATACCCAGTACAATGAAGCCCGAGCCAATTGCCAAGATGACGTAGGCAGCCAAAACTATCCTAGCCCATACAGCGTTCACGATCGCTGCCCAGATGAACAAGAGGGCCAAAAACACTAGCGCAATACCTGCGATGGTTTCGCCGTTAATCCACTCTTTTCCTCTACCTCCCGTCATATATCCAATATATAGCACTCCTGCACTAATTATTAAATTCTTCAATGATCATCAGGTGGAAAAATTAAAGGCTAGTGTTCACGAACCAAAGTACCTCTGCACTGTTCGCAGATCTGCTCATCAATATTTGACTCAATGCTATGGTGAACGTCGCATATAATGAGTGTATATCGCATATAGTTGCATAGACCTACGAACTTGGCAAGTGTGCTTGGAGTGTAAGCTTTGTTTGTGGAGAGATCCTTGGCAATGTCGTCTATCATACGCATGACTTCTCTAACTGATTCAAGCTTTGAAATGAGCTCTGTATCTCCTCTTGTTCCCCTCACATAGTTGCTGACTGCAGCCTGTGTAATTCCAAGATCCTTGGCAACATCTTCTTCTTTGAGAGAATACTCCCTGATAAGCTTCTTTGCAAGAATAGCTCTGACGGCTGGAATGAGTGATTTTGCTTCAATCTCTGAAGGGAGCAGCATTTAGAGCTGTAATTGAAGTTTGTTTTTTATTATTTAAAGGTTCTTAATGGAATCTATTCTTTATATTTGACAGGAATCAAGGATAATAAGAAAAGATGAAGGCAGTCTTTGTAAAAGGATACAACGCAGTTTCTGTAGATGATGTTAAGGTACCAGACCTAACTAGCGCAGGAGATGTTATCGTCAAAATGCGCGCCTGCGGGCTGTGCGGGTCGGATCTGGAAAAGATCTATGGTGAATATAGCATGGTCTCAGGCAGGCTTGGTCATGAGCCTGCTGGCGAGGTTGTAGCAATTGGTAAATCTGTCAACAGCTTTGCACGTGGTGACCGTGTCTTTATCCATCACCATGTCGCGTGTTATTCTTGTCATTACTGCCTTCATGGTGATTATACTATGTGCCCTACATATCAGACTAGTAACATAAGTCCATGCGGTCTAGCAGAGGATTTCTTAGTACCAGAGTGGAACGTCTCAAGGGGGGGCATGATAAAACTGCCAGACAATGTATCATTTGATGAAGCGTCACTTGTTGAGCCGCTTGCATGCTGCATTAAGGCATGGAAGAAGTGCAGCTTCCAAAAGGGAGACGATGTAGTGATAGTTGGCGCTGGTCCAACCGGATTGATGCACGTGCTCTTGGCTCTGGCGTTTGGCGCAGGCAAGATATTTGTCATTGATATCAATGATTTTCGCTTGAACTTTGCCAAGAACTATGGTGTGCAAGTGTTCAACTCTATTTCTGATCACGACTTTGTAAATAATATCAGGTTAGAAACAGGTGGAAGAGGTGCCGATATTTGTATCATTGCGACAGGGAATATGCAAGCGGTACTTCAGTCATTTGACCTGACTAGGAGAGGTGGTAACATATTACTCTTTGGCGTCCCACCTAAAGGGTCGCAGATGTCCTATGATATGAGTAAGCTCTACTCCAGCGAACACTCACTCATCCCAAGCTATGCTGCATCTGAAATTGAAACAAACCAAGCGATGAAGCTGATAGCAGAAGCTCGTTTAAACGTTGGATCTCTTATTACTCATAGGTTTAACATTAGCAAGGCGGCAGAGGCAGTAAAATGCGCTTATGAGGCCAAAAATGCTATGAAGGTAATCATAACCACCGATTAATGAAACTATATATAATAAAAATCGCCTGTGTGAGCTTATCGACTATGGACTGGGGAATGCAAAACAGACTAGCTAAGATAATTCATCCCAAAGACGGCCGTTGTCTCATGCTTGCAGTTGACCATGGTTACTTTCTTGGGCCGACTGAGCGTCTCGAGGTTCCAAGAAGAGCTATAAACCCACTTTTACCCTACGCTGACTCGCTTATGCTCACAAGAGGTATCCTGAGGACATCAGTCGATCCCAAGTGCGATGTCCCAATGGTGCTGCGTGTTTCTGGCGCAACCAGCATCATTGGTGAAGACTTGTCAAAAGAAACGATTACGACTTCAATTGAAGAAGCGATCAGGCTTAATGCATCATGCCTTGCTCTATCAATATTTGTAGGCAGCAAGTATGAGCACCAGACGCTTGCCAATTTAGCTAAGCTTGTAGATGAGGGCGAAAAATATGGGATACCTGTCCTTGCAGTAACTGCAGTCGGCAAGGAGATGGCGCGCGATGCACGTTACCTTGGATTAGCATGCAGAGTTGCTGCAGAACTTGGCGCACATGTGGTGAAGACATACTATTGCGACAACTTCGAGCAAGTCGTTGAAGGGTGCCCTGTTCCACTTATAATCGCAGGCGGCAAGAAACTTCCCGAGCCAGAGGCGCTTAAGCTTGCCCATGATGCAATAACGCATGGTGCTGCCGGCGTGGACATGGGAAGAAATATCTGGCAGTCAGATTGGCCCGTAGCAATGATAAAGTCGGTGCAGGCAATAGTCCACAAGAATGCTGACGCGGAAGAAGCATACGGCCGCTTTTTAGAGGAAAAGGAGAATGACAAGTCAAATCAAAAGGAAAGGCATAAGGTTGTTAGGACGACAGTCAACCAATCAATGCCTTTTGATTAGCCGTCAAGTTTAGATAAATGCTGGTGAACCATCTTCCACTGGTCCTTTTTGTCTTTTTGCAAGACAATCGTTACTCGAGACTTGTTATTGACCGATGTACCGCGGAAGCTGTAGTCGTCGATTATCATGCCAGTGACTTCAAGCAAAAAAGTAGCAAGTGCAACATTGTCCATTACCTCAATATTCAAGTTTTCAATCTTGAAATCATAGTCGGAGAGGCTGGCAAAATGTAACTGTTCAAGCATGAGTGCCCTTCCAAAGTCACGCCTATCGTAGGGGGGCGAGTCGCCAAACTTCGTAAAGCGCGAATCGAAAAACTCCTCTATCTTTTCTATCTCCTTGCTTTGTGCAAGCTGAAAATATTTGTAAATAAAGTCCCTTACCTTAACTGATTCGGGACTGTCATGTCCCTTTATTAGCACCCACTTTGCTATCAAACTTGACAATAAATGTGTTGCCACAGCAATATCAACAGCAGCCACCACCAGAGCAGTAGCAATTATCAATATGCTCAGTTAATCCTGGCTTTATTCCAGGTAAGGTATTTCTATTTTACTAGCGCTCTTGCACAGTTAACTCTTTTCTTCTAGGCTCTAGTTTCTTGAACATAAGCTCACAGAGAGCAAACTAATATACAGTCTATTTTATGTCAGCCATATCCGCGTGTGCATTACTAATATGATCTTGTAATTCCTCTTTGTTGCGGGCGGTCAACCCACAAACATCGCACGTTTGTTGCCTTGGTGTCAAATCCTTTGGTTCTTTTCCACTCGTAAGCTCCAAGTATTGCTCATCAGGTCTTGCAGACTTTATTTTGGTATAGTTGTTTTCTTCCTCTTGATCAGTATCTTTTGTTTCCACCATATATGCTAGCAATGATCAACAGGATTGTATAATATAAGGTAGTAGATATGGTTGAGATAGAATGTTAACACCATGTTATGAGGCGAAAAACAAAAAGCCTACTTACATTTGTGAACATCGGCTTGATTCAGCAGTTGCGGGAGCCCAATTTTTACTAAAGATCGCCTTTTAAAAATCATATAAGAAGATACTTCAACCGTAAATCGAAGCAGGCTCAGAAATTAAAAAATTATATACAGCTCCAGATCATGGGCGGATGGAGAAATATTATGGCTGACGATGATAGTCATAGTCAGGAGCCTAACCTAGGCACTGTCTTTGACCAGCACATCAAACATGAGTTTCAAGATCACGATGTGGATGCAACAATGGAAACAATGACCAAGGAGCCTTATGTTCATCATGTGCCCGTGATGACTGGAGGTATAGGGTATGCTGATGTCTACAATTTCTATAAGAATCACTTTATAGGAAAAATGCCTAATGACACAAAGATTGTGCGCATCTCAAGGACCGTTGGCAAAGATCAGGTTGTTGATGAGCTTGTCCTTAGTTTCACTCACGATAGAGAAATTGATTTCATACTACCTGGCGTTCCCCCTACAGGAAAGTATGTCGAGATTGCTTGTGTGGTTGTAATGAATTTTAAAGATGGCAAGATCTCACATGAACACATATACTGGGATCAAGCATCTCTTCTTGTTCAAATTGGTTTACTTGATCCAAAACTATTGCCTGTGACAGGACAGGAACAAGCAAAGAGACTTGTTGAACTCTCACAGAAAGCTTCATAATCTATTTTTGAGAAAGACAACAGTTCAAATCTTAAAGGGTAAAGCATAACAAAGTCATAATCGTTGTCATGACATTATTTTTAGTCATTTTGAAATAAACTTAAGCAATTCTAATCTCTTTCGAACGCGAATGCAAGACAAAATATCTTTATGCGTCCACCAATTAGACCCTCAACTTAAATTTTTCTTTAATAAACGCCGATTGTTCAGACCATACTCTTATATACATATTTTATAGAGATGTTGATTTGAAATGAATATAAAAAAAGTATTCATCATGACTGCAATAACAGCGATAGTAATTGCAATCGCAACAGTCACAACAACTTTCCCAAATGTTGCGGTACTTGCTACGCCGTCTCTTGAACAAGGAGGTAATGAGACCACTACTACCGGAGTAACAACGTCCACAGAAGGGCAACAATCTACTATACACATTATTAAGGACAGCACAAATTCCTATGTCCTATCTGGCGGCTCATCTAGTGTTGGCAGCTTTGATACAACTTATCGTCTCGTAGGGGAAAGAAATGCTATAAGGTCAGCAGAGAATCTAATCATATCTACTATCACAGATGATTTTAGGACATCTCCAACGATAGGATATGTAATGGTGGGCAATACTACGACAACGGCTTCTGCAGGCGCTGCTACTCTCCCCAATCCATTTGCAAGCCCTGAACAGATAACCGAGAGAATCACAAACGAACTTAGAAGGATCATAGGCGAAGCAGAGAATAATACAGTTGAAGGCCAAGACGTTGAGATAAATTGCGGATTTGGTATGACCTTAGAAGACATGCAATGCCATTACAGTCCGTTACTCCAAGCTGGACAGGGATAACCCCAAGCGATAAGTAGGGGTACCGTCAAGGATCCTTACTTTTTATTTATCTTATGTTATTAGTCGCTACTATCTAGCTGAGATTGAATGGTTTTTGATGATAACGATCTAATTCAGGCAAATGCGACAATAATTTCTGGAGTTCTTATAAAAGCAGGTTAATCGACTAAAGTCTAATAGACGGTATTATTATGTTCAGCAGATCGATTCATAAAATAAGAGATAATATGATTTTTATTTTTATTTTTATTTTTATTGCAACCGCGATCTATCATGAGATATATTCAAATCAATGGCAACAATGTGGTTTAATTCATGATACTCATATATACGTCGAAACTAACAATCAGATAGTCATTCTAGTGCAACATTTACAGTACCTTTACTAGCAAGAGCAGGAGGTCTATTCAAATCATCAGAATGATACCAATATGATAGAGGATGTTCCTCAGATATTCTTAATATTATGATAACAGAAGGTTTTCAAACTGCTGTGCTCAAGAAAGCGCTAACTCATAATTACAGATTACTTCAAAGCTCTACTCCGATAACAAATAGTATCAATACAGAGACGCAGCTAGGCAGTCAATGGCGAATTCCTGACTTCTTTGCAATAATGCTAAAAAATAAACTCGTTGAAGATTAGACAAAAATTTTGCTTTTTCTGATTGAGCTACAATGTCGGTTCATCAGCTTTTATCACATATTTCCCATAAACTTTATAAACAATTTCCCTCCACATAAATAAAAATGCCTCAAGCTGACAGCAGATATTGTTATGGACACAACATTCATGTTCTGGTTCTGCTGAGGGTTGCCTAGGGCAAACTGTGCTTTAGCAAGCATGGTTTATGCAAATCAATTTGGGGAGAGATAAAATTGGTTGAAATGACAGGCGCAAAAGCGTTGATTCAAGCCTTGGAGAAAGAGGGCGTAGACATGGTCTTTGGGCTTCCAGGAGGAGCAAACCTGCCGATATACGATGCCTTAGTAGATGCAAATTTCAGGCATATCCTAGTAAGGCATGAACAATCGGCTGCTCATATGGCGGACGGCTACGCCAGAATAAAGAGAAAGGCCGGTGTGTGTTTTGCAACCTCAGGTCCAGGAGCCACAAATCTCATTACAGGCATTGCCACTGCATATGCTGATTCTTCTCCAATTGTAGCTATAACTGGTCAGGTGCCGCTTCCCATGATAGGCAAGGATGCTTTCCAAGAGACAGACATTATTGGCGTTGCAAACCCCTGCACAAAATACTCATTCCAACCAAGGGCTGCCGCCGAAATTCCAGAAATGATCAAAAAGGCGGTATACATTGCGGAGAGTGGCAGGCCCGGCCCGGTGCTCGTCGATATTCCCAAGGACGTACAGCAGGCAACAGCCGACATGAAGTTTCCAGAGCTCATCAAGGTTAGAGGCTATAATCCAAACATAGAAGCAGATCTCTCAGAGATGGTTAGAGCAGTCGAACTCTTACTCAACGCCGAGCGACCAATAATAATGGCAGGAGGCGGCGTAATCCTTTCAGGAGCTTTTTCGGAACTTCAGGCTCTTGCAGAGCTCGTCAAGATACCCGTTGTGACGACGTTCAAGGGCAAGGGCGCCTTCCCTGAGAACCATCCGCTTGCCATGGGGCCAATAGGGATGCATGGTCACGCAGAAGCTAACAAGATAATCTTAGAGGCAGACTGCATTGTGGCTGTAGGTGCAAGATTTTCCGACAGATCTGTCGGAAAATTTGACGAGTTTGGTAAAGGCATGAGTATAATTCATATGGACATTGACCCGGCCGAGATCGGAAAGAACAAATCAGTAGACATTGCACTCGTAGGTGATGTAAAGTCCTCGCTCCGTACCCTTATTAAGATGCTATCAAAGAAGATGATTAAAAAAGACCCTGATAACCCGTGGCTGAAGCGTAGGAAAGAGCTTATACAGTACTATGCAGAAACCCTCAAGGACTACCCTAGGGAGATAACGGCAAGAAAGTCGCTCAAGAAATTGCGCGAGTTATTGCCAGCTAATGCCATAGTCACCACAGAAGTAGGACAGTGTCAAATGTGGGCATCTCTACACTTCGACGTGATAACACCTGGCACGTTCTTCAGCTCGACTGGTCTTGGCACGATGGGCTTTGGGTTCCCAGCTTCAATAGGCGCCAAGGCGGCCAGACCGAACGTTCCTGTAGTCGATATCGCTGGTGACGGATCGTTTAACATGACCGAAAACTCACTCGCTGTGTCGGTACTTGATAAGCTGCCCGTAATAGTATTCCTCATGAACAACTACATGCTCGGAATGGTAGCCCAATGGCAGCGCACATTTTACAACAGACGCTACAGTGGGGTACATCAGCATAATTGCCCTGACTATGTCAAGATAGCCGACGCATATGGCGCTCAGGGCATAAGAGCGGAATCGATCCATGAGCTTGAGAAAGCTATCAAAGTGGCGCTCAAATCTGATGTAGCAACAGTAATAGATATCCCAATTGATCCTGAGGAAGACGTCTACCCATTTGTAGCGCCCGGTACTGGCCTCAAGGATATGATTGTAGGAGCGTAATGGAAAAATTGTTTGCAACTACCGTCCAGAATGAATCGTGGCACATTGTGTCTGCCCTTGTCGAAAACAAACCCGGTGTCCTCTTCAGGGTCACCAACCTCTTCAGGGCGCGCAGTTTTAACATTGAAAGCATTACAGTTGGATCAACCGAGCAACATGACCTCTCTAGAATGACGATAACCACTAACAGCGATGAAAAGACACTTGATCAGTTGGTAAAGCAATTGCGCAAGCTCATAGACGTCATAGAAGTAAAAGTGCTCGACACGGATAAGACAGTATATCGTGAGCTTGCGCTTATCAAGATCAAGGCCGTTGATCCGACAACAAGAAGCGAGATAGTGAACTATGCAACTATCTTTCGAGGCAACATCCTGGACATTGGCAAGGAGACAATAACAGTCGAGATAACTGGCACACCTGATAAGATAGATGCGTTTAAGAATCTAGTCGAGCATTATGGAATTGCACAGTTGTCAAGAACCGGAGTTTCAGCCCTTCCTAGAGGTGGAGTAGAGAGTTGAACAAATCTAGAAAATCATTGAATAACCCCGAATGTGTTAGGATTTTTGATACTACTCTCAGAGATGGCGAGCAGACGCCTGGTGTGACGATAACACCGAACCAGAAGATCCAGATCGCGATCCGGCTAGATGAACTTGGGGTCGATGCAATAGAGGCAGGGTTTCCAATAGTATCGCATGGCGAGATGCAAGCAATCAAGGCCATAGTAAAGCAAGGATTGAAGGCTGAAATTTTTGGCCTTGCTCGAGCAAGTCAGATCGACATTGATAGTGCTATAAAATGTGACTTGAAATACATTCATACTTTCATTGCAACTTCAGACATTCATATGCAATATAAGCTGAAGATGACGCGTCAGCAGGTCTCTGAGAAGGCAATTAGCGCAGTAGAATATGCTAAAAAACATGGCTTGCACGTAGAGTTTTCAGCAGAGGATGCAACAAGATCTGACAGGCAGTTCCTACTTAAGGTGTTCAAGGAGGTAGCAGAAGCAGGTGCGGACAGACTGGATATACCTGATACTGTGGGCTATGCAACTCCGCAATACGTTGCCGACCTTGTAAAAGAAGTCAAGCAAGCTACAAGGCTCCCAATAAGCGTCCACTGCCACGACGATTTTGGATTTGCAGTGGCTAATTCAGTAGCAGGTGTAAGCGCCGGCGCTGCATGCGCGCATGTTACCATAAACGGCCTTGGTGAGCGTGCTGGCAACGCATCGCTTGAAGAATTTGTAATGGCGCTTCAATGCTTGTATGGTAAAAAGCACAAGATCAAGACACAATTGCTCTATGAAACTTCAAAATTCGTTTCAAACACAATGGGCATAATTGTACAGCCAAACAAGGCGATAATTGGGGAAAACGCCTTTGGCCACGAGTCGGGAATTCATACTCATGGCATCATCAGCAATCCACTTACCTATGAGCCCATAAGCCCTGAGCTTGTGGGCAGGAAAAGGTGGCTGCAAGCTGGCAAACATGCTGGTGCACATGGAATCAAGGCAATGCTTGAAGAGTTTGGTATCAAGCCAACTGACGAACAGCTTCATGTCATAGTGGAGAAGCAAAAGAACATAGCCGATAATGGTAAGCCCATTACTACATCGGAACTATTGTCAATAGCCGGCGGGGTAATGAATAACAACAAATTTGAAGAAAAGTTCAAGCTCTATGACTTTCACATCGTCACTGGGATGAACATAATACCAACTGCCGTGGTAAGGCTCAACGCCGACGGCAAGGATTTCATTGCATCAGACATTGGTGTTGGTCCGGTCGATGCAGCGCTAAAAGCGATACAAAAGATATCAGGAGAGATGGCAAATGTCAAGATAAGAGAATATAGGCTGGATTCAATAACAGGAGGGTCTGACGCGCTTGCAGAAGTTACAGTCAAGGTCGAAGACAAGGATGGGAACATCGTATCAGCGCGTAAGTCTGGCGAAGACATAGTCGTTGCATCCGTACAAGCAATGATGGACGCAATCAACAAGGTACTGTTAAAAAAGGTCCTCTACTCCAAAAGCTAGATACTGCAGCTCTAACATAGGGTATCCGATTGGCAAGATATGATATTTCCCTCATCAAAGGAGATGGAATTGGGCCCGAGCAGACAGCGGCAGCAAAAAAGATCCTTGAAACTATAAATGACAATTCCCAAACAAAATTTGACATATATGAAGTTGAATCCGGCGACGGTGCGCTTGCCAAATTTGGCAAAGCATTGCCGGAATCGGCTCTCGACACCATCAAGAAATCGCAAGCGTGCCTTAAGGGGCCAGTTGGTGAGACCGCAGCCGATGTAATAATCGTTCTTCGCAGGATGTTTGATCTTTATGCAAACGTCAGGCCGGCCAAGTCATATCCTAATATTCCGAGTATCTCAAGCAACGTTGACCTTGTCACAGTAAGAGAAAATACGGAGGACGTCTACCTTGGATGGGAGTTCAATACAGACGAAAACACAGTAGTAGCACTTAGGATTACTTCAGAACAGGCCAGCAGGAGGATCGCAGAATATGGCTTCAAGATAGCGATGATGCGTAACAAGAAGCTTAGGGTAGTTGCAGTGCACAAGGCCAATGTCCTACGCAAGGGAGACGGATTGTTTTCTGCAGCCTGCAGGTCAGTTGCAAAGAACTACCCGAAAATTCAGTACAGTGAATTATACGTTGACGCAGCATCGATGAACTTAATCCGCAATCCAGAGGAATTTGATGTTATTGTCACGACTAACTTGTTTGGAGATATACTGTCTGATGAAGCTGCTCAGGTGGTCGGAGGGCTGGGCATGGGACCTGCTGCCAACATCGGAGATCAATTTGCTCTGTTTGAGCCAGTACATGGTGCTGCATTTGACATCGCAGGAAAGAACGCTGCCAACCCTTCCTCTATTCTTCTGTCTGCAAAGATGATGCTCGAATGGCTCTCAGATAAATATGGCGACAAGAATTTGATGATAGAAGCTAGACGAATAGAGGATTCCATTGTCAGTCTGCTCAAGCGGGATAAAAAGACAAAAGATATTGGCGGTAAGCTCTCTACTACTGAATTTGCAGCACTTGTCGCAAAGACGATGTATTAGCTAAACCCTCCTACTTTAATGTGGTTGTCAAGACTCGAAGGCCTGCAGACAGATAACTCCATAATTGAAGCTGCAATATGTAAAAAATAGTGAGTCAATACGTATCTAAAAAAGACTTCAATAAGGATAGTTTGGCCATTAGGTGTCACAGATTAAGATTCAGTGCTCAGAATTGTCTATTATTATTATACCTTCTAGTGGCGTCATATGCTCTAATGTAAAACCAACTTCAAGCGAGTAGGCATTCCTTGACTCGCATAAGAAACATTCTCATAAACGCTTTTTATATTTCATTTTGAATAGACTCTTATTAAGAGCCTCTAGGTGCTCTTTTTTGCCACGCCAGAAACATGAATATAAAAGGAATAGTCATGACCGCAGTCGCTATCAGGACAGGCTGGAATGCGCTCGGGTCGACGTCTATGCCGGCGAGCTGCATAAACGGCAAAGGGAATACAGTGAAGAGCCAGAACGCCACAATGATTCCTATGAGATAGTAATTTCTCTTCAAGAGAGTCGTGAACCCAAGTCTATCTATCTTTTTCCTGTAGCAGCTGATGCATTTAGTAGTGTAGCCGGACACATCTACCGGGACAGTGCATGATGTACATACTCTACTTTCACAAAAGTAGCATTTTCTCTCAGCAAACCGCGAGCCACAAATGGCACAGCGCTGTTGTTGTTGTTGGTCAGCCATTATGCAACGATATACTACCATGAGCTTCCCAACAATATTAACTCTATCTTGTGTAAAGCAAAACTTAAATTTGCTAATCTTGACAGTTGGTAAGGGTTCAAAAAATTCCTACACTTAAACAGACATACTCAGGATATGCCGCAAAGCTGATGCTAGAAGACGGTACTGTTTTTGATGGCATTGGCTTTGGCTATCCATCAGGAATTGCTGGCGAAGTTGTATTCAATACCGGCATGGTCGGCTATACAGAAACTCTGACGGATCCTTCTTACAGAGGTCAGATATTGTGTCTTACCTATCCGCTTGTTGGTAACTATGGAGTCCCAAGCTATAACATAAAGGACGAATATGGTCTGCCCAAGTTCTTTGAGTCAGATAGGATTCAGGTCAAAGGATTGCTTATTCATGATCTATCTGACATTGCAAGCCACTGGAGCTGCATAAAGACACTCGATCAATGGCTTTACGAGGAAAAGGTGCCGGGGATCTATAATATCGACACAAGAGAGCTGACGAAAAAGTTAAGAGAGCATGGAGTTATGATGGGTGCAATTGTTGTGTCTGAAAATGCCATTAATGAGTCTCTTTTGAAGAAGATGCTTACAAATGCCAAGTACGAGGGATTGAACTTTATGCCAGAGGTTTCAGTAAAGGAGGCACAACAGTATGGTGACAAGGGTAAGGACTGCATCGTGGTGCTTGACACTGGCGTGAAATATAGCATCATACGCAATCTCATGCGCACAGGGTATAGGGTTGTCCGACTGCCCTGGCATGCAACGTATGAGCAAACGATGTCACATAACCCAAAGGGGGTGGTCATAAGCAATGGGCCGGGCGACCCTAAGGTCTGCACTAGTACGATTAAGACTGCTTCAAAGTTGATCAATATGGCTACTCCGACTCTTGGCATCTGTCTTGGTAACCAGATCCTTGCTCTTGCAGGCGGCGCCAACACTTACAAGTTGAGGTTCGGCCACAGAGGTCAGAATAAGCCATGCGTGAATTTGCGCAACAACCAGGTGTATGTGACTAGCCAGAACCATGGCTATGGGATTGACCCAAAGAGCCTTAGCAAGACGGACTTTAAGGTTTGGTTTTCAAATGCTGACGACAATACAGTTGAAGGGCTTGAACACAAAAGCAAACCGATAATTGCTGTCCAGTTTCATCCCGAAGCATCGCCGGGGCCCTATGATTGTATGTTTGTGTTCGACAGGTTTAGAGAAATTATTGTTAACGGTATGAAGGACAAAACAGCTCCAGCAGAAGGTGCATCGCTGCAGCATGTAAAAAAAACAATAAAGCCTTTGAAAAAATTTGTAAAAAATAAAAAAATAGGGGGGAGAAAGATCGCCAAGAAATGAGACAATAAAGAAAGTTCTTGTCCTTGGAAGCGGGGCAATCAAGATTGGAGAGGCGGGCGAAAGTCAGCAATAATAACTGGCCGCAAATTCGACTACTCCGGTTCTCAATGCCTCAAGGCACTTGCCGAGGAGAAAGTAAAGAGCGTCCTGATAAATCCTAACATTGCGACTATTCAGACGGATACACGCTTTGCAGACAAAGTCTACCCTCTTCCAATAAATACGAGTTACGTGGAGAGAGTTATTGAGGTAGAGCGGCCCGATTCAATAATGTTGGGCTTTGGTGGTCAGACGGCCCTCAACTGCGGGGTCTCGCTGCATGAGCAGGGCATCCTCCAAAAATATGGCATAGCGGTTCTTGGCACCTCTATCAGAGGAATCAACATCACTGAAGACAGACAGCGCTTCAAGGAAGCCATGATAAAGAGTGATGTGCCAGTGTTACAAAGCTTTGCAGTCAATTCGCTACAGGAAGCCTTTAGAGCGGCTAATGACATTGGCTACCCTGTCATCATCAGGGTAGCATACACCTTGGGCGGCAGGGGCGGAGGTGTCGCACACAATGAGTATGAACTGCAGGAAATTGTGCAGCGAGGCCTTAATCTTAGCATGGTTCACCAAGTTTTGATAGAGCGTTATGTAGGCCACTGGAAGCAAATTGAGTACGAGGTGATGCGCGATTACAAGGGGAACAGTGTGATCGTATGCAACATGGAAAATGTTCTTGCAATGCGTGTCCACACTGGCGATAACATAGTCATTGCACCATCCCAGACACTCAACAACTATGAATATCATATGCTGCGCTCAGCTGCTATTAGAGCGACTAGTTATTGCGACATTGTTGGGGAATGTAATATCCAGTTTGCACTTGATCCAACATCAGAACAGTTTGCCGCTATCGAAATAAATGCGAGATTGTCTCGCTCGTCAGCACTTGCAAGCAAGGCAACTGGCTACCCTCTTGCATACATGGCAGCCAAAATTGCCCTAGGATATTCATTGCCTGAACTCATTAACAAGATCACAAAAGCCACAACTGCATGCTTTGAGCCATCGCTTGATTATGTTGTGCTCAAAATGCCTAGATGGGACTTTTCAAAGTTTGAGCTTGTTAAACGCAAGCTTGGCAGCACAATGAAATCGGTTGGTGAAGTCATGGCCATTGGCAGAACCTTTGAAGAAGTGGTGCAAAAGGCAATTAGGATGTGCGACATCGGCAAAGATGGCCTTGTCGCAAATGTAAATTTGTTGACCCAGCCGCCTAAGGCGGAAGACATTGAAAGGATCGAGCTTGCGCTCATACATCCAACTGACGAGATAATTTTCGCAGTTGTTGAATCCATAAAGGCAGGCCTGACGATTGCACGCATTAATCAATTGTCAGGAATCGATCCTTGGTTTTTACTCAAAATAAAGAATATAGTCGATATGGAGGATAATATCCTCCATAAATCCAACAGCTTTGACGAGCATATGATAAGGAAAGCGAAAAAGATGGGATTTTCGGACAAGCAGCTGGCGCGCTGTCTTAATCTTGAGGAGATGCAAGTTCGTAACCTGCGGCAGAAATTTAACATCAGGCCGGTTGTAAAGCAAATAGACACGCTGGCTGCAGAATGGCCAGCCAAGACCAACTATCTCTATTTGTCGTACGGTGGCGAGACTGATGACGTCAAAGTGAAGGAAAGCAATAAGAGTAGGATGATAGTATTAGGCGCTGGTCCATACAGAATCGGAAGCAGTGTCGAATTTGACTGGGGAACTGTCAACACAGTGTGGAGCCTCAAGGAAAATGGAATCAATGAAATTTCAGTCATTAATTGCAACCCGGAAACTGTTTCAACGGACTATGATATTTGCGACAGGCTCTATTTTGAAGAGTTGACGCTAGAGCGTGTGCTGGACATATGTGAGAAGGAAAGGCCAACCGGAGTAGTCACGTGTGTAGGTGGTCAGACGGCAAACAATCTAACACCTAAGCTGGCAAGATACGGAATCAATATTGTTGGTACCAGCAGTGAAAACGTTGACAAGGCCGAAGACAGGGCCAAGTTCGGACACTTGCTCGATATACTTAAGATAAAGCAGCCAGCTTGGAGAAAATTCACCTCACTTGCAGAAGCTAAGGAATTTGCAGACACTGTCGGTTACCCTGTGCTTGTCAGGCCATCCTATGTACTTTCAGGTGCAGCAATGAAAGTAGTATGGGGCGAGCAGCAGCTAGAGGGCTTTCTGACTGATGCAACAAACATCAGTCCAGATCATCCGGTTGTAATTAGCAAGTTCCTACAAGAGGCTGCAGAGGTCGAAGTAGATGCAGTATCAGACAGCAACGAAGTTATCATCGGCTCTATTATTGAACACATCGACAATGCAGGTGTCCACTCTGGTGACGCGATGATGAGTATACCTCCTTGGAGACTCGACAGAAAGACAATCGATACCATCACAGACTACAGTGTCAGGATAGGCAAGGCCCTCAATGTCAAAGGCCCCTTTAACATTCAATATCTGATTAAGGATGAGGAAGTACTGGTGATAGAGGCAAATGTTAGGGCATCACGCTCAATGCCTTTTGTGTCCAAATTCGTAGGCCACAATATTATCAACCTTGCTGCAAAGGCAATGATTGGGAAACGTCTTCCGCCTAGTGCTAGAGACCTGTGGCTCAAGACTACAGGCTTTGGTATCAAAGTACCTCAGTTCTCATTCATGCAGCTTGAAGGTTCAGATGTTGTGCTCGGAGTAGAAATGCAGTCAACTGGTGAAGTTGCATGCTTTGGCAATAGTTTCTATGATGCATTGTCCAAGGCATACATGGCGGCGGGCTATTCTCTGCCACTGTCAGGATCTGCACTAATAACTGTCGGAGGACAGAAGAATAAGGAGAAACTGCTGCCTATAATATCGCTGATTACGTCCATGAACTACCGAATTATGGCTACAGAGCACACAGCAGAATTCATAGAAAATAATAATTTTAAGGGCATACAGCTGGTCTACAAAATAAGCGAACCAGATCGGAAGCCCAATATCGCTGACCTACTGTACGAACGCAAGATCAACTTTATCATAAATATTCCAGCTACGTCTACGATTGAAAAGTATGTTGGTATGCTCTATGACGAGTACCAGATAAGAAGAAAAGCAGTAGAAATGGGCATACCTGTTTTAACGACATTTGAAGCAGCAAGCTCGTTTATCAAGA
>DAIUEZ010000021.1:0-6729 GCA_036844865.1 Nitrososphaera sp.
ATCTCTTTGACAAGAGCAGTTCTTGCGGCTTCAATGCCAAGCATCTGCCAGATCTCGTAAACATTATTCGTGGTAGTTCTGGTAGTATCCACACCATCTACTGCCATCACCTTTGCAAGGTTAGATCCAGCGGTCTGTATGACCCACTCTTCATCCTGCTTTACTATTGTTACACGCTCAATATCGGATACACCCTTTACACGCGTGTTGAGTAACTTGCTCTTGAGTGTGAGTAGCGTCTGCGCATCAGGCTCATCTGGAACCGTTAGTTTGATTAACAGCTTGTTTTCATTTGGCTTGATGCCGTACTTCTTCTTAGAGGTCTCAAGTACTTCTTGTACATCTGCAAAAGTACAACCTCGTTCTGCCAGCTTTGCTTCAGAGAGATGGAATGTCAATATGCCGCTATAGTCAGTCTCGGTCCTGTTAACAAGATCGCCTATCTGAGTGAAGAGTATTTCTCTTGCCACTTCAAGGGCCTTCTCCCTCGATATCCTATGGTTCTCGTCAAGGTAAATATCCATCGTAGGCGTTACTGGCTTCTTTCTTGCATCTACAAGCTCGATTAGCCTTGGAAGGCCAAGCGTCACGTTTCTTTCTTTAACGCCGGCAAAGTGAAATGTTCTGAGCGTCATTTGGGTTCCAGGCTCACCTATAGACTGTGCTGTCACTACACCGACCGCCTCCCCTGGCTCTGCAAGCGCCCTATCAATAAGATCAAGCACCTTCTTCATTACTTTTTCAACACCATCTTTGCTGAGTCTGTTTTCAAGGAGCGCTTTTTCCAAATTAGTCTTCATTCTAGGGTTGAGGCTTCCGGCATATTTTGAAATTATATCCTTCGTGACATCTTCGATAGCCTTGCGTCCTTCATCAACAATTGATTCAGATTCAATTAGCCTTGAGATGTTAACAGCCTCGCCATGGTCGCTCTTAGCAGGGTCAATGCCATCCTCACCATATAGATACTGCACAATATTGCCATGGGGGTCGCGTACCGTATGATCATATTCAATCTTTAGGTGCTCAAGTGCATTGATCAATCTCCTCTGCATGTAGCCAGACTGCTGGGTTCTCACCGCAGTGTCTACAAGGCCTTCCCTTCCACCCATTGCATGGAAGAAGAACTCAAGTGGAGACAGACCATCGCGATAGTTTGACTTGACAAAGCCCTTTGCGTCAGGGTTGGTTTCATTTGGCTTAAAATGTGAAAGCGCTCTGTTGTGATAGCCCTTCTGGATTCTCTTGCCTCTTATCGATTGCTGTCCTAATGCTGCAGTCATTTGGCCGATGTTGAGTGTCGAGCCTCTTGCACCCGTAGATGCCATAATTACGCCGGAGTTCTCGTTGGGGAATGCCCTGTCGGCTGTCCTGCCAGCGCGATCACGGGCTCGGGATAGTTCATTTACAACATACAACTCTAGCGCTTCTTCTCCAGACAGGCCCCTTGTTAGCGGGAGCGTACCATCATTATACTGTTGTATCAACTCATAGACCTTTTCATAGGTCCTTTGGATGATGTCAGCGATGCCTTGTCTGCTCTCCGGCGGCAGCCACAGGTCAGAGTATCCATAGCTAAATCCTCTATGGGTGATGTATGTCTTTAGCATGGTAAGTATTGAGTCAAGGAACTTTCTTGCCGCGTCTGTGCCATAGTCCTTGGCGATCCTGTGAAGTACGCTGTCCGGCTCTTCTGCACCAATCGATGCCTTGTCTATGACGCCGCTTATAAGCTCACCGTTCTTTATGACTACATCTTTGCCTTCTCCCTTTGCAGCCTTATTCCATTTTGAGGTAATGATAAAGTTAAAGTCCTTTGGCAGAAAGAGGGAGAACAGCTGCCTGCCGGAATACTTCTTTTGGCCGTCTTCTGTGGTTATCAGCGGCTCGGGTAGTGCTCCATGGTAGCCACCTAACATAGCCAAATTTGCAAATTCATCTCTTGTCAGAGTCGAGCTGTCACTAGTAAGGATGAATGCACCTGTAATAAAGTCTCTAATGCCACCTATGATAGGGCCACCATACCTTGGTGAGATCAATTGATCTTGCACTTTCATAAGAAGCGTTGCTTCAGCCCTTGCTTCTTCGCTCTGGGGTACATGAAGGTTCATTTCATCTCCGTCAAAGTCAGCATTGTATGGCGGACAGACTGCAGGATGCAGCCTGAATGTGCGATAGGGCAGCACCTTAACACTATGGGCCATAATTGACATTCTGTGAAGTGAAGGCTGCCTATTGAAAATGACAATGTCGCTGTCTGCCAGATGGCGCTCTACAATGTAGCCAAGGGCAAGTGAATCAGCTATCGCTTTCCTGTCGGTAACATAATCTAGTCTAATCTTGACTCCGTCCGGCCTAATGATATAGTTTGCTCCAGGATATGTATTAGGCCCGTTCATCACTAACTCTTTGAGCCGCTCCAAGTTCCATTGCGAAACTGTTTCTGGTATAGTGAGCTTCTTTGCAACATCTACCGGTACGCCGACATCGGATATTGCAAGGTTAGGATCAGGCGAAATCACAGTTCTGCTGGAAAAGTCTACACGCTTGCCCGAAAGTGAGCCTCTGAATCTTCCTTCCTTGCCCTTTAACCTCTGGGTAAGAGTCTTAAGTGGCCGGCCCGACCTGTGATGGGCCTGTGGAATGCCAGAAACTTCGTTGTCAAAATATGTCGTAACATGATACTGTAGTAGATCGACTAAATCCTGCACAATAAGTGGAGGAGTTCCTGCTTCTTTGCTTTCCTTGAGGCGCTGGTTGACTCTGATGATATCGACAAGCTTGTGAGTTAGGTCATCCTCTGACCTAATGCCTGTCTCCAGAATAATAGAGGGTCTGACAGTCACCGGTGGTACTGGCAGAACTTGTAGTACAAACCACTCTGGTCTTGCTGTCTTGGGATCATAGCCAAGCAGCGTCAGGTCATCGTTAGGTATATGGCTCAGCCTTTCTCGGATAGTGATTGGAAGCAGTCTATTTTCGCCAGCATCAGTACGCTCTACAAATATCGTCGGTTTCGTAAATATCAAGTCATACTGTTCTTTGCCGCAGTGCGGGCAAGCCTTGACCTTCTTGGCGTGCTCAATAATATCGTCTTTGATATTTTCAAGTGTAATTACTGCATATGCAGCCTTTGTGTCACGGATCGATTTGTAGTGGGCGAGCTCTTCTACATCAAGCTTGATCCTGTTGCATGATCGGCATGTTATCAAGAGCAGCTTATGAATATCATCTACAAAAGCAATGTGTAGCACTGGCTCTGCTAGCTCGATGTGTCCAAAATGCCCAGGACATTTCGCAGAAGTATTTCCACAAGTGGCACATTTTTGGCCAGGCTCTAATGTCCCCAACCTGTTGTCCATTAAGCCGCCTTGCACGGGCATTCCATCTTCGTCATATGTTTCAGGTGCAGTAATCTCAGCTACTGAGAACTTGCGCACTTCAGTTGGTGACCACACACTAAACTTTATTCCACCCAGAGTTTTTGCAGATTCTTCCATCATCCTATTTCTACACCTTCTCCTTTACAAGTAGCCTCGGCGCGACATTGAGACTCATCATTTCCTGCAACAGCAGCTTGAATGCATACGCAATCACTACAGATGATATCTTGGCTTTTTCCCCACACACACGACAGATGTATCGGCGCTGTTTGACGTCATAATATGCCAATAAGCCACAACGCTCACAAACATTTACTTCAGCTTTGTCCGATTCTTCTAGCAGCCTGTCCTTAAGCATCATTGATGCGCCGTATGCGATAAGGCAGTCTCGTTCCATTTCTCCAAATCTCAATCCGCCGCCCCGCGCCCTGCCCTCAGTTGGCTGCTTTGTCAACATCTGAACCTGACCTCTGGCGCGGCTGTGGATCTTGTCGGCAACCATGTGATGCAATTTTTGGTAATAAACTACGCCGATATAGACATCTGCTGGAAATCTTCGTCCAGTCCTGCCGTCGTACATTACTTCCTTGCCTGTATACTTGAAGCCATAATGCTCCATTGCACTCTTAATGTCGTCTAGCTTTTCTCCAAGAAAAGCTGAGCCGTCAGCTATTTTGCCACGGAGCGAGGCGGCTTTGCCGCCAAGTGATTCCATGAACTGGCCGACCGTCATCCTTGAGGGAAATGCGTGCGGGTTGATCATTATGTCTGGCATAATACCATCCTCAGTATATGGCAGGTCTTCTTGGTTGACCAGCATGCCGACAACTCCCTTCTGGCCATGCCGTGAAGCGAACTTATCCCCAATCTCGGGGATACGCATGTCGCGAACTCTAATTTTGTACATCTTGCCGCCTTCAACTGACTGAGTTACAATGACCGTATCGACCACACCGTTCTCTGATGGTCTGACGCCGACTGAAGTGTCTCGCCTATATGGACCCTTAACCTCAAACTCCTTGTATTCTTCCATAAACCTTGGCGGCGATGTTCTACCGATTAAGATGTCCCCTCCATTAACGACTGCCTCATGCATTATCGCGCCGTCCTGCTCAAGCAGACGGTAGGCCTTCTCGCCTCTGTAGCCCCGAATGTTGGCATCCGGCGGAGGTACTTCAAAATTATCCTTCATCCCTCCAGGATATTGCTTTGCTTCTGCCTCATAAATCCTATAAAAGAATGTCCTGCCAAGCCCTCTATCTACTGATGCTTTGTTGAATACCACGGCGTCTTCTATGTTATAGCCTTCAAATGGTAGCACAGCGACTATACAATTCTGTCCTGTGGGGCGGTCTTCAAGACCAAGTAAATTAATCGCCTTTGTGCTCACCACTGGGGTTTGTGGGTAGAGCATAAAGTGTTGCCTGACGTACGTGCTTGCATTCATCAATGGCGTAGAAAAGCCAAGACTTTGCTTTGCCATCGCACTTTCATAGGTGTTTCTTGGTGACTGATTGTGCTCTGGATATGGAATGATCGAAGCTCCCACACCCAAAATGGCAGATGGGAATATCTCTAGATGAGTATGAAGTGGCTCTATTTTCTTTGGATCGATTGCGACATAGCAGTTCTCCTCCTCATTTGCGTCCACCAGCTCGATCATACCCATATAGATCAGGTCATTCCACGAAAGGAACTTTTTCGATATCTTTTCAATTACCTCGTATGTTACAAGTGGCCGGCCGTCTCTAATGACTACAAGGGATCTCAGTACCCTGCCAGCGTTGCAACTAATGTAAAGACGCTTTGTAGCATTAGGGTTTTGAGAACTGTAAAGGTAGATGCCGACATGGGGGTGGATCTTGCCTGATCTCCTCATAGATCTAAGTGTGTCAGCAAGGTGTTCTCCCCTCTCAATGTAGCCGATAAGCCTGCCATCGACGAATACTCTAGTACCCGACTTCCTTAGAGCTTGGTCGACATCATCTACGCTCTGTATTCCCAACTCATACAGCTTTTCTGTAATTTCGGCGCTCTGTATGTTGACCGAAATTATAGCTGACAGTGCAAGATTCTTGACAAGGCCGCAGTTGGAGCCCTCAGGAGTTTCTGCCGGGCATATTCTGCCAAAATGCGTCGCATGCAGGTCTCGTGCCTCAAAATTAGGTTGACTCCTACTAAGAGGCGACTGGATCCTGCGCAAATGCGAAATAGTCGACATATAGTTTGTCCTATCAAGCAGCTGTGTGACGCCTACTCTGCCCCTGCCCCAGTTGCCTGTTGCAATCGCATTGTTCAGCTTGTCTGATACAATGCCAGGTCTGACAGCTGCAGCGACAGCGTTGATGCCGCGCTTTTGGCCTGACCGCTCCAGCTGGTACTTCATATCACGTATCAAATTGCGAAATGCAGTCCGGAATAGGTCGGCAAGCATCTGGCCAGCAAACTTGATCACCTTGTTGCCATAATGGTCTTTATCATCAGTACCTATCCAGCCAAGCTTGAGCTCAATAAGCTTGCAGGCTGCCTCACCCAAGAACAGGGCCTTTTCGTGCCTGTTGTCAGGGTTTTTGCCGATGTGTGGCAATAGACCCCAATCAAGCAATGTTTCGGCTCGCTTGATTTGGAACTCTTCAAGCATGCCAGGTGCAATCCTCTTGCTGATATATACTATGGCATCTCTGCTTCTGTTGACATCACCTGACTTTTCAAATGAAGGCTCAAGCTCATCTTGTATGATCTCATTGAGTGAAACTGAGTCAGCGATATCCTTGTCAGATTCGAGACCAAGAGCCCTTATCAGTGTGATAAGTGGAATATCTACAGGCGAGCCGGGGATCTTGGTTACTATTGAACCATCTGGGCGCATTATCAGTTCTAGTTTTGCTCTATAGCCTACAATTGAGGAATAGACTTTCGCCTTGTACAGCAGGGTGCCTGTAGTTTCTTCGGCATCGACAATTATTTTGTTATATGAAAGATCTTCAAGTCCTACGATAACCCGTTCTGAGCCGTTAATGATGAAGTACCCCCCAGGGTCCCTGGCGTCTTCGCCAAATTCCACAAGCTTGGACTCCGGCAGGTTATGCAGAATGCATGTATTGGACTTAACCATCACGGGCATATCACCTATGTGGATAAAGCGCGATTCCAGAATCTTGCCGTCTTCGACTACGCTACACTCCAGCATCACAGGTGACGCATAGGTCAAGTTACGAAGCCTTGCTTCCATTGGGGCAACATGTGTTATCGAGCCGTCAAGCTCCATTATTCTAGGCTGCTGAAGTTTGATCTTCCCCAGTTTGATCTTGTAAGGATATTCTGCGGTTTCTATTTCAATTTCGCC
>DAIUEZ010000021.1:6829-22387 GCA_036844865.1 Nitrososphaera sp.
TTATACTTTTTTAGAATTTCTTCTGCCTGATCTTTGGGCAGAATTTCGTGCTTTGGCTGGTAAATATGGTTCGTTATCTTGACTACCTTTTTTTCAGACAATAGAACATGCCTCCAAATAGAGGAATAGATTTTCTGTTAAAAAAAACATCAAAGTCAAACCTAATGAAGAGTGAGCATATATAAGTATTCGCACTTGTAGGCAGATTAGTTTCCTTTTGAAAAAATTGAGGTAATACATTATTGAGCTTGTTTGAAAATGAACTTAGTGTTAGAGTTTCCGCACAAAAAGGATAAATAGTAACGCAATTATAGCGTGATGGAGTGCATGAAGGAGAATGGACTATAAAACATATACACTAATAGGAATATTATTGGCATCACTTGCATTAGTTGTACCGATTGAAACTATCTATGCTACGACTAACGCAACAGGTGGTGCTACGACTGAGGAGGCAGAAGCTCCTGCTATTAACGCAACAGGAGGAGAATGGACAACGTTCGATCTTGCAGTAGGGGGCCAAACACATCCCATACAGTACATGATCACTGGTGGCTCTGTAGAGAATATGACAATTAATAGCGAGAACCAAACGCTTGGAGTTACAATTAACTCAATGAGTAATGGAACGCTTGCTCTCAGACTACCAAGAGAGGTAATTGACTCTAAAACAGTCGAAGGGTCAGACGCAGATTTTGCAGCATTTATTGATAACGCAGAGTATGAGCAACCTGGAGAAATTGAGCCAGCACAAGATACTAGAACCCTGTTAATTGGCTTCCCAGCAGGCGCTGGATCAATAGATGTGATAGGTACTTCCGTAATTCCAGAATTTAGCACAATAGCTATAATCGTGCTGGCTGCAGCAATTGTTGGAATCATCATAGCAACTGCAAGTCACCGCAGGTTCAATATCGGCCAAAGGATGTAAAGCTCTTCCTCCTTCTTTTTATTACTTGAAAAGCCTTATCGAAAGATGTCATCGTCGTCATCGCAAGATGGGGCCTTCGGAGGGATTTGAACCCTCCTCAAGCGGTCTCTGCCAGAAGTTGAAAATCCGACCACAGCCGCCTATACTAACCAGGCTATACTACGAAGGCCAACGAGCCAGCAAATTTGCAACAACTACAGTATATAATCGTTCGACCATCATTATCTGTTTGGAAGGATACCGACTCTGACAGTTTCAATACCTAGGTTCTCAAGGTGCTCTGCAAGGCCATTGAGGCCTATTGAGTCACCCGCCAAGTGTCCCATTACTACAAGATTGCCCTCTAGCTTTTCTTCCCTCATTTTCATCAGTTCGCCGTAATCTATATGCAGATAAATGACTGTAGAAACACCATGCTGAAAGTATGCCTTAGCAATGCTAAAACCACCATTGGTGCCTGCGGCCACCACCAAAGCCCAATGACCCGCTTTGTTGTTTTGATTCCCAACTCTTACTTGTACTTGGGTTGCGGCATGGCGGAATTCGGGGATCTTACTAATGGATTTCACAATATCTGATACATAGTCTGTTCCGCCGGCCTTGATGGCGTGCAATATAACCTGCCGCATGTATTCATCACATGGCTGGTGGATATTGACAAGCGGCATGGCAAGCGCCTTGGCAGCTCCAACAACATTACTATAAATATTAGCATGGTTACGTGTCTCAATTCGCTCCTTGAGCTTCTCAACGGCCTCTCTTGCGATTTTTTTTGGGACACCATGCCCTACCATGTAGTCTATGTGCCTATCAAACACCTTGTAAAAATTCACTGCGGTAGCACCAATGGGATGGTGAGCAATGACTGCATCACACTCAAGCTGCTTTGCAAGCATCAGCTCTGCGGTTCCTATGTCTATTCCGACCAGCACTTTGTTTATGTTTTTACCTTTTACGTGCACGCCGCTGTCTGATGGTATTTTCTTCCAGCCGGCAAGCTCAAGCCCTACTTTCATTATTCTATCTGTATCTACAGCCACGGCTACCAGTCGGCACAGTGAAAAATTTAAATCTGATCTGTAAGCCATTACCAGAGCCAGCATGAGTTGCTCAGACGAACACGTTTCACACTCAATACACAACAACTTGATCCAGATCACACCACAGCTAAAAGCAAGATTGCAGAAGGCTAAATACGGAGTCTATAACCACTCTTCAGTGGAGCTATGCCACTGGACAAAAAAGTCGTTTGCAGAAGAGGGCAACTGCTATAAACACAAGTTCTATGGCATCTCTACTCACCAATGCATGGAGATGACCCCAACCGCAATGAACTGCGAAAACAGATGCATTTACTGCTGGCGCCCAACAGAGTTTTACGATACACTGCAGATGCCAGAAGAGCTGGTCGACGAGCCGGATGTTATCGTTGAACAATTGATGGCTGAGCGTAAAAAGCTAATAAATGGCTTTTATGGCGACCCTAAGAATAATAAGAAAAAGCTTGATGAATCGCTGCTGCCAGCCCATTATGCAATTTCATTATCAGGTGAACCCACTATGTACCCTAAGCTGCCGCAGCTGATAAAATACTTAAGAACGCTCAAGGCGACTAAGTCGATTTTTCTGGTGACAAATGGGCAGGAGCCGGATATGCTAAAGAGGTTAGCTGTAGAAGATGCACTGCCCACTCAGATTTACTTATCGACTAACGCTTCAAACAAAAAAATGTTCTATCAGATAAACCGTCCACGTCATCGCAATGCATGGGAGCGCTGGTGGGAGAGCCTTAAATTACTTGCAACCCTCAATACCAGAACTGTGCTTCGGATGACTCTGATAAAGGGATACAACGAGAGCTACAACTTTGTTAGAGAATTTGCAAATATGATGATGCAAGGTAACCCCCACTTTATTGAGCTGAAATCTTATATGCATATTGGCATGTCGACACAGAGACTACAGCGAGACCATATGATGGAAATGCATGAAATAAGGAACTTTGCAGCAGAGCTGTGTGCAAAGATGCCTTCATTCAAGGTAATGGATGAAAGTGAGGTTTCAAGGATAGTGGTACTACAGAATGAGGTGCGCTATGTGGACAGATGGATTAAGGAATACATGCTTTAAGTGTCAAAGCTTTAGATACCACAGGGCAAATTTTTCAAGTGCTCTTTTTCGATGAGAATATTCATTCTTGCTTTTCTTTAGCTCCGCAAATGTGAGGTCGGTGCCATCGGGGATAAATATAGGATCGTAGCCCCAACCGCCCTCAGTTACCCTGTCAGATATCCTGCCGTCAACTCTTCCATTGGATATTGACAACGTTATTCCATTATAGAAAGCAATCAGTGAGCAGAAGTACGCTGACCGCTTGGCGGATCCAGTAAGCAATTTTAGTATACCGTCATTTCCGATGGTTCTATATACGAATGACGAATATGGGCCTGGAAAGCCACCAAGGCTATTGATAAAGAGGCCATCGTCTTCGACTATGACCTGCCTTCCTATTTTTGCAAATGCAGTTTTTACCTTTTCCGTTACTATCTCCTCAAGAATGTCTGATTGGACTTCAACAAGGTGGATTTGCGAAAAGTCGACGGAGATGTTTCGGGCCGAAAGTATTGATTGGACTTCAAAGAACTTATTTTGGTTTGCGCTTGCAAAGGTTATGTTTTCCATAATCTAAGTCATCCTTGCATATCTTCCGCGCTGCTCTATCTTCCTGACATTTACTAGAATTTTATCCATCCTTTTTCTGCCTACAACACTAGCATAACCTTCTACAAAGCGGGGAAAGGCTTTTCTAACTGCTATGTGTGCACTGCTAAATACTTCTTTTATAAGTCTAATATCAGTTGCCAGGTCTTCAATGCGCTCTGAATAGTACGAAAGACCAAAGTCTAGGAGAACAAGCCTTTTGTTCATCACAAAATTTGAAGTCGTCAAGTCTCCGTGGATAATTTTGCTTGTGTGTAGCAGTGCGGCACAACGACCTATCTGGTAGCATATGTCTGATGTTAGCATGTCTCGGGTATTCTGTCCTTCAATAAACTCCATTATTATTTCAGCCTTGCAAGGGTCAACGAAATGTACAAATGGAGTCATGACGCCTGAGGACTTTGCGGCAGACATGATAGTTGCTTCATGTATGGTCCTATGCTTTCTGATTGCAGAGTCTAGCTCTGGATGGCGATAGGGCTTGGGTGAGCGCACTTTGGAAATCGCCTTCTTGCTGTTCCACTCTACAATGTAGATGTCGGCTTCTGCTCCCCTTTTTATCAGCAATGGCTGCAATAGTAATATATGCTCTGCTTTCAAGATAAAAATGTGGTGAGTTTTGAACCAGCACCGGGCGAAAAAATACTCATTGATGAAGACTGCTCCGAAGACAGGCTGAAAAGCGGCATACTCGTGCTGACTGACCATAGGTTGGTATTTCAAAGGACGCAAGGCAGAATAGCAACTCTTTCAAAAAAAGAGACTGAAGTTGTTCTTGACATACCGCTTAATAAAATATCTTCTGTCAGATCTGAAGGATTCCTTGTGAAAAAGCTGGTGGTAAATGTAGCAGGAGACCAGATCTACAAGTTCGGCGTGTTTAATAATGGCAAGTGGGAGCGCCAGATAAAGCAGATTACGAGCGGCGCCAGCTGACATGTACAACGTCAAGTCGCCACGACTGCTGCACGGTTGACTCTTCTACTCGAACATTCATTTTTGTAGCTAGGTACTCCTGCAATGCAGTCCATGCAATCTGAGCACCGTTGTCGCCGGAGTACTTGATTGGGCAGACAAATAATTTGGCATCTTGTCTGTTGCATACGCTATCAAGCATCTGAGCAAGCCTCTTATTTGCTGCTACCCCACCCACAATCATCATTTCTTTCTTGGTGGTGAAGGAAAGAGCCCGCTCGACAGCCTCTGCCAACATTGCAAATGCTGTTTCCTGCAGCGAGTAGCATGTCTCTGTCAACGGAGCATTGCATGAAACAAGCTTGACTGCTGCGGTCAGCAGGCCTGAGAATGAGACATCATTTCCTTTAACGATGTACGGTAGCTGTATGTAATTTCCAGCCGACTGGCTTGCCAATTGTTCGATCTTATTGCCACAAGGGGAGGCAAAGCCAAGAGCCCTACCGAATTGGTCGAGCAATTGTCCGACTGTGATGTCAAGTGTCTCGCCAAAGACTCGCCAGTGGCTATGGGAAAATGCAAGTATCATCGTATGGCCACCTGACACTAGCAGCACAAGCGGGTCAGAAGCGCCTGTAAGCATCGTTCCAAGCTCAATATGACCGAGGGCATGGTTTACAGGTACAAGCGGCTTCTTGTAAAATCCTGCAACTGTCCTTGAGATCACCGCACCAACGCGCAAACACGGCCCAAGACCCGGTCCGGCGGAGTACCCGATAATGTCTATATCCTTCATTGTGACATTAGCTGACTTTAGAGCATTTCTCAGAATATCTGGCGACACTTCAACGTGGTGCCGCGACGCTTCGCGTGGGTGTATACCGCTCCCCTCCGGTGCCTTGTAGATACTGCGTATATCAGAGAGCATCTTACCTCTTGAGTCAACTACGGAGCAACCAAATGTATGCGCAGTACTTTCAATTCCAAGGCACAGCATTGTTATTATGTCATCCCCTGCTTGTAGCTGACGCTATCTTAATCACGTCACCATTTTTCAGTTGATGGGTGGCAGCGATCCTCTGTTTTGTCCTTGCGTCAACTGCATATAGAAAACCCTTTGCTAAATCGGAGTGTATTGCTTCAGCGAGATTCTTGGCCGTTGAGCCTTCAGGCAGAAGCCAGACATCAGGCAGAATATTCCCCTTCTTGTCTGTGAGTTTAAACTCGTCTTCCACAGGATATACCGCCACCATGCGGAGCAGCTTAAAACATGCAATGTTGATAGCTTCTTGAACTCCCGTAGAACCATATTTTTGCATAAACGTCTTTACGATGTCAAGCGCCTTTAGTTGCGGGGCACTTAACACCACCTCGGGCTTGACATCAAATGAAGCATCGCCAGGCAGGTAATGTAGAATGCCTTTTTTGGACGCCTTTCTCAATAGCGCTTCGGCTTCTGAGGCACAGGGAACCGGCTCGAGGCCATCAGCTTTCATCTTCTCGATATTATTATCTGCCGCTGGCAAGTCAGCCTTGTTGGCTGCTATCACAAATGGCTTTGCTCTTGTGCGTAGCACTTTGCAAAATTGGAGTATGTCATTTTCAGTCCATGCCACAAGCTTTTTTGAAGCTAAGCCTGATGCTTGGACTGCATTTGTGATTGTCTGCTCGTTTATTGCAAGACCCGATAAGCGCTTCGCAAGAAGATGTTCCAGCTTTTGACCTTGACTCTCGGCTTCCCTTGCAGTCTTGCCCCAGTCTCTTCCAATGATCGATTCCAGCCATAGATCAAGTTCCTCTTCTATAAACTGGATATCAAATATTGGATCACTGGTTCCAGCTGGAACCGGTCTGCCGTTGTTGTCTGTTGAACCAGAAGCATCTATGATATGTATGAGAGCGTCGGCCTGCCTTGCATCATCAAGGAACTTGTTGCCAAGTCCCTTGCCTGCATGTGCCCCTGGCACAAGGCCTGCTACATCTACCAGCTTAACAGGGATGAACCTGTTGCCGTCTATGCATACTGAGTGGACTGGGTTATCCTGTACACCAAACTCTCGGCAGACACATTTTGTTCGAGCATAAGCTACACCTACATTAGGCTCGATCGTTGTGAATGGATAGTTTGCTACAGTAGCAGCAAGGTCTGTGGCTGCATTAAAGAAAGTGGATTTACCCACATTGGCCTTGCCAATCAAGCCTATTATCATGTGGTAGCAGCTACACTTTGGCTCATCCGGCCATTAATGTCTTCTTTCGAAATCTAATAAAATGCAAACATCATAATAATTAGTATATTGAATAAGGATGCAGTCAACCTGATCAAGAGGCTGAAGCTTAAGAAGCACCCGGAAGGAGGCTACTTCAAACAAACATACACTGCAGACACAGTAGTAAACGTTGTAGGATATGACAAGCCCCGATACATTTCAACAGCGATTTACTACATGCTAGTTGGCGACCAATTTTCAGCTCTTCACAGAGTTAAATCTGATGAATTGTGGCACCACTACACAGGAGGTTCACTAACGCTGTATGCAATCCATAATCGAAAATTGTCCAGGATCAAAATGGGAAAGAGCAGGGGTGAAGCACCTCAAGTTGTTATAAAGGCAAATACGTGGTTCGCTGCTTCACTCAACGATAAGAAATCATACTGTCTGCTTGGTTGCACCGTATCACCTGGCTTTGATTATAATGACTGGGAGCTTGCTGAAAGGAATGAGCTTATTAAGATGTACCCTCAGCACAGGACGATCATTGAAAGATATACTGCCATTGTTTAATAGTCGCAAGCTCAAATCTGATCGCGTTGCCTACTACCACTATTAATTCCCGGCCTAGTGCAGTGTGCATTGTAAGTGGAGGGCTTGACTCAGTATGCTATGCTGCTTCTCTTTCAGAAAATGATGGCTATGATTTGTATTTATTGACATTTGCGTACGGCCAGCGAGCAGAACGTGAAATTGAGCGTTCGCGCTACTTTGCCAAGGTTCTAAATGCAAAAGACCACAAGGTAGCAGACATGGGCTTTATGAAATCGCTCTATAACAAGAGCAATGCCTTGACAGATAGCGGACAAGAGCTCTTACAGGGATTTTCACAGAGCTTAGTCGTTCCCATTCGCAACGCAGTATTTCTGACAATAGCTGCTGCATGGGCTTTAAGCATCAATGCTAAGGTTGTTGCCTATGGCGCACACACTGATGATATTCTACATTATCCTGACTGCAGACCGGCCTTTGTCAGCGCAATGACGGAAGCTCTTAACACAGCTGAGTCAGACAGCATCCTGTCTGGTTTGCGGCAGAAAATAATGATACTGTCACCGGCCCTCATAGGACTTGATAAATCTACTTTGGCTAGGACAGGCTACAAGATTTTGGGCGACAAGGTATTCCACACATGGAGCTGCTACTCTGATGGCGTTAGAGTGGATAAAGATTATTTGCATTGCGGCGGGTGCGAATCGTGTATAAATAGGAAAAATGCATTTACCAATGCTCAAATAGAGGACAAGACACAGTATGCAACAGAAAACTGGGCCGGGCACAATAACAACAAAGATAAGTGAAATATTCACAAGCATTGAAGGAGAGGGCATACTTTTTGGCACCAAGACGATGTTTGTGAGGCTTGCAGGCTGTCCATTTAAGTGCCACTGGTGCGACACACCCAATGCACTCCCGATGGACAGTGGAATTAATTATTCTATTGATGAGGTAAAAGAGATTATTTCAAAGAGTCTTCAGCCAAACACGTACAAGGTTAATTTCACTGGTGGTGAGCCGCTGGTCCAGCACGAAGCAGTCCTAGAACTAGCAAAATTCGTCAGGCAAAAAGGCTTGAGGGCATATCTGGAGTCGTCTTGCTATGACGCTTTGAGGTTTTCCAAGGTCTTACCTTACATTGACATATGTAAGGTTGAGCTCAAGCTAAGAGATTCCGAGATAGTAAATGAAAAGCAGTACAGCAGCCTGCTAAAGAATGAACTTGAGTGCCTAAGGCAGGCAGTCAACAGCTGCAAAACTACCTATATCAAAGTAGTAGTAACAAATTCGTCAAGCCTTAAAGAATTCAAAGAAATAGTAGGTGAAGTCTTTAGAATTGTCAAGCCATCCGAGCTAGCAGGATTTATAATACAGCCAAGTTATAGAGTTGACGAGCCAACATTGGATGTGCTTTTTGGCTTTTACGATGCCGTTTATCCTCTGTTTGATCGAGTGCGCATTGTACCACAGCTACACAAGATTATAGGAGCCAGGTAAAAAGAAAAAATGACAGCAGACAAGAAAAATATTAACAAAAAAAAGATTGCCAAACTTGTCAGACAGTTATTGATAGAGCTTGGTGAGAACCCTGACAGGGAAGGTCTCGCAGGCACTCCAAACAGGATAGCCGACATGTATGAAGAGATATTTGGAGGTTATAGGATGGATGCCCAATTGGATGTGAGCTTTTCAGAAGAGACAGAGGTTGTCATTGCAAAAGATATACAGTTCTACAGTATGTGCGAACATCACATGTTGCCATTCTTTGGAAAGATACATGTCGCGTATATTCCATCCGGCAGGGTATTTGGTGTATCGAAACTGGTAAGGCTGGTTGAAAAGTATTCTCGTCGGCTTCAGATACAAGAGCGGCTTACAAAGCAAATAGCCGATGAGCTTGTACGGATGGAAGTAAAGGGTGCACTTGTCATAGCAGAGGGCGAACACCTTTGCATGAAAATGCGCGGCGTCCGTAACGACAGTTCAATTACAACTATAGCACATCGCGGAGTAATAGAAAAGAAAGAGGTCCGCGAACAGGTCCTAGCACTTATCTATAACCCAAAGTCTGAAATATCTAGGCTATAACGATCACTTCCTCCTATTTAAAAAATAAGTAGGCGGGATACATCTGGTTCCACCATTCATACACAATATATCTTCATCCATTATATTACCGTCTGCACTATGTCGTTTTGATGCCAGTTATGGTATCGAGACATCGTGTAGAATAGCAGCTCCTGCTATTGTAATATTATTTAACTGCCAGAAAAATCATTGAGGAGTTTGGGGAGCTCTTTTAATGCAACTGTCGATATTTAATTTTGTATCTGCAGGATGACTTGTGCAAAATATTTACATAGTATTCGACGCAAATTAAGATGGTAATTAGCAGACGAGAGATTCGTATATAGACTGCATAATATGTGGCAACAGGTACATCTCATGGGTATCGACCTGCCCACGGTGTGGCGTCCTTAACAGCCTAGTTTCTGCGGAGATAACACCTCCTAAGAAGAAAAGTGTCACTACTCGCAAAGTAGCTACAGGCATAGTGGTTGCCATAATTGCTCTTGCAGGCATAATCTTGCTTCTTCCTACTCTTGCCGACTATGTAATCCAGCATAAAGATAACCCTGCGATTACAATCCTGCAGCCGTCGACCGAGCAACCCAGGACTGTACCTCGTGAAGAGCTTGTGCGGCATGTACTTGACAGGATAAACGAAGATAGGAGCGACTTAGGCTTGCTTCCAGTTAAGCTGAGCTCCAACCAGGCCGCACAGATACATGCAGAGGATGTTTTCAGAACTAGACAGATATCTCACTGGACAACAAATGGGGAAAAGCCCTATATGACTTACACCCAATATGATGGGGAAGGCAGCGTGCAACAAAATGTTGCCATTGCTGGCTTTACTCCAGAGCAGTATGAGCAATGTGTTACGAATATTCTGGTGAAATGTGAAAAGATAGAACCACTATCCACTATTGACCAGCTGCAAGATGAGATGATATACAATGACAAAGAGTGCTGTAATGACGGTCACAGGAGCAACATACTAGATCCACATCATACTCATGTAAGCATAGGCATAGTATATGACCAATACTACCTTGCATTAGTCCAGAATTTCGAGAACAACTATGGCCTGAATGTAGACGTAGAGGATAGCCAGATTGAGATCTCAGGCATACTTTCGGATGGACAGCTTGACCATATTGCTGTATATTATGATGAAATGCCTAGTCATGCAGCATATGAGCGGAACAAGGACTTACTGTCCTATTCTGCAGGCGAGCTTGTGGCAGTAGTAGTTAAGCCGCTACCGCCAGGCTATTACTATGAATCCCTGCAGGGCTACAATTTGATCGAAGCTGATAGATGGACTGTGCAGAGGGACTCTGTTAATGTAGTATTCGACCTCGCAAATGCAGTAGACAATGATGGCACCTATACTCTGTTTGCGCGGGTTAAGAATGGCGAAGAGATGTTTGATGTCACATCATATTCAGTTTTTGTAAATTCAGAAGAAAACAATTAGTATATTGGTTGTGCTTGAACTATTAAGCACTTATATTCTTTAAAGCTAAAAGCTCTTAAGGATTAATATCAATTCCTTTGATGCCACATAGTAGAACAGGCAACACAGTTTACATTTGTAACCGCAAACACTAGAGTAACATGGCAAGATTAGCTTTTGCGATGGTTGCGTCTGCACGAATAGGAAGCATTAACAGTTTTCCAGTTCTTTTAGAACCATAAGTTACAGCACAGCTGCAAACGATGCTGCTGCTTTTATGATTTAGCTATAAACTATCTCTATTGGTAGTATATGTTATATTTCTATACGGCATATTATACGTATTGTAGTAGATCCCCTTCATCATCGTCCTCGGTTCTCGCAATTTGCTTACTCCATTACCTCTATTGTTCCTGCATCTACAACATCTACAATATTCCTTGTTCCCGGTCCCTCTTCTGCTATTAAGGCAAACTCTCCAATGCACTTACAGGATCAAGAGCCTGCCAGTTGTCAAGCATATAGAATAGTATCGAATAGTTACCGGTACTAAATCCATTGTAGAAGGGCTGTAAGGTACAAACTACAGGCAGACCCCCCTTACATGCAGCTATCTCCTTGAGCCTTTTTATTTCATAACCTCTGATCCGAGGCACGCCAGCGCTTGATTTTACTTGAATGAACCAATATGCATTGCTGCATGTAGCGATAATGTCGGCTGGCCCTCTGCTTCCTCTTGACAGAGCGACATTCCACCCCAAAGACTTTAAGTAAAGAGCTACTACATATTCAGCTTCTCGTCCAAATCTGCTCCAAGAATGCAAAGTAAGCTTCACTCACAGCATGAGCCCATATAGCTGTTTTTGGCTGCAATTTTTTACCTTAGGCTCAACAAGATACTTATGTGACGGCAAGATCGTAAGTGTCTGTAACTCATAATGACTAGTAGCTATGCCAATATGAAGGTAGGTCGGTGGGACATAAGTGATCTCGTCAAAGATCCTTCTAGTGAAGAGTTTTCCCGATTTTTGAGATCAATTGAAGAGCAGGTTGTACAATTTGAAGGGAACCGACAGTTCCTGCGCCCTGATATTTCGTCAGAAGAGTTTGAACGCCTCATTCACATGCTTGAAAGCATCTCTGAAAAAGTGTCAATTGCAAGCGGCCATGCATACATGAGTTACTACGCCGACACATCTTCAAACGAGGCGTCTGCATTAGTCATCAAGATGGAGAAATTGGCATCAGAAATCAGCAACAGAATGTTATTTTTTGATTTGTGGTTCAAAAAACAGATCGACGACCAAAATGCAAACAGGCTAATAAACACTATTCCAACTGCATATCAAGAACATCTCCGTCATAAGCGATTGGTCGCCAAGTATTCGCTCAGTGAGCCGGAAGAAAAGATAATCAGCACTCTTGAAGTTACGGGCATCCGGGCACTTATTAAGATTTATGATAAGATGACAAGTGGTTTTGAATTTACGGTGAAGCTTTGGCATGGCAGAAAAGCAATAGAGAAAAAATTTGACAACAAGGAAAAGCTAGTGTCGCTAGTCAGAAGCCCGTATGGCAATAGAAGAGAAGCCGCCTATAAATCGTTATTGCAGGTCTATAAAAAGAACAGCGGCGTGCTGGGCGAGATTTACCAGAACATCGTCATGCAATGGCGAGACGAGGCAATTGCTATGCGGGGATATAGATCTCCAATCTCTGTACGTAATATAGCCAACAATCTTAACGATGCAACAGTTGAGGCATTACTGGCAGCATGTAGAAACAATGTATCCCTATTTCACGATTATTTTGTAGAAAAAGCCAAGATGCTAGGAACTAAAAAACTGCATAGATATCACCTCTATGCTCCTATATCAAGTAAATCATCGGATAACAAGAAGTTCACCTATGGCAAAGCAGTCGAGACCGTACTCGATAGCTTTGAGGACTTTGACCCCCATTTCTGCAGGCTGGCCGAGCGAGTATTTGTGGAGCACCATGTTGATTCTGAAATAAGGAAAGCAAAGCGCGGTGGCGCATTTTGTTATGCTGTGACCCCCAAGCGGACACCCTACGTGCTCCTAAATTTTGATGGACTTTCAAGAGACGTATCGACCCTTGCCCACGAGTTTGGCCATGCAATACACAGCATGCTTGCCTCAGATATGCCACTAATGGTCTTCCATGCACCACTCCCGCTTGCAGAAACTGCCTCTGTGTTTGCCGAGATGCTGCTTAATGAAAAGCTAGCAGAAAAGATGTCAAAAAAGGAGCGCAGAATTTTACTAGCAGAGCAAATAGATAACCTGTATGCGACAATAATTCGTCAAGCATATTTTACGCTTTTTGAAATTAACGCACACGAAGCGATAGGCAAAAATAATGCTACCATTGATGCGGTCGCAAAAATATACATGGACAACCTCAAGGAGCAATTTGGCAACTCAATAACAATATCTCCTGATTTCGAATGGGAATGGACATATATCCCTCATTTTTACCACACACCTTTTTACACCTACGCTTATTCGTTTGGTAATTTGCTTGTTCTTTCTCTTTACAGGCAGTACAAGCTTGAAGGCAGATCATCTTTTGTTCCCAAGTATTTCAAGATATTGTCTGCAGGCGGATCAAGGAAGCCAGAGGAGCTCCTGATGGAAGCAGGCATTGACATTTCAAGAGAAGAATTTTGGCAGCAGGGATTTGACTACGTACAGGAAATGATACAACAGCTGAAAGCGCTTGCTCCATGATGACATCTTTCTAATTGCAGCCATAGCTTCATCTATGTCTGCAGGCGTTCTGTTACCTGCAGCTGGCAGTATGATGGAGCCATATATCCTTGTGTGGCTTGGTGCCCTATTGTTTCTAAACTTGTTAAGACTTAACCCATCGGACCTTGTCGCGGTGTTTAAAAAACCAAGACAGCTTGTCATTCTGTCAATTATCAAGCTAGTTGCATTGCCTATAGGGATGTATACTCTTGCATATGTTGCTTACGAGCCTTTCGCTCTATCAATCCTGCTCCTTTCGGGCATCTCTACAGGCCTTGGCGCGCCATTTGTTGTAAATCTAATAGGCGGCCAGCTTCCCCTTGTAATAGGCCTGATAATTATCACATCAATTGCAGTCCCATTTGTGCTGCCGACTATTGTCTATGCATTCGTTCACTCGCAGTTTGAAATATCTTTGCTGCATATGATGTTCTTGCTTTCTATTGCACTGTTCACGCCGCTGACAGCTGGCTGGTTTACCAAGAAGTATTTCCCGGCAGGTTCAAAATTTTTAGATAAGAATTCGTTCCCTCTATCCCTCATTTTCATTATACTCATAAACTGGGGTATGTTTGCCAAGTTCGCAGGATCTTTTTATTCAGAACAAATGTTCCTGCTCCAAACTGTGGCAACAGCATTCCTGTGCTATGCTGCCTACTGTCTGGTAGGATATGCAGTAACAGCAGGTAGTCCCCAAGAGAAAAGGGCAGGCCTTATCGCCACAAGTTATGTCAATAATGTACTTGTTGCGGTGTTTGCATTTCAGTTCTTTGGCTCGCAAGTTGCAGCGCTTGCTGCAGTGTACAATATTCCGTACTACATCGGAATTATAGTAATTAAGAGAGTTATTCTTGCTTCAGACCGACTACAGTAATGTCCTTCTTTGTGATAAGTATCAGATCCACGATTCTGTAACAGATTCTTTTGAGAAAATAATATACTAAATGATGGTTTCGTGCAAATATATTGGGTTGCTCTAATAATAGAGGGAGTATAATGAAATGTAGACTAAGCCTCAGTTGCAGTAGTGCCCATAGCCTCATTTCCTTCTGTCGCAGAGGTACCTGTAACAGCTCCTTCCGTGACCATCTCTCGTCCTTCTTCTCCCTCAGGTAGAACAATAGAAGACTGTATTTCTGGATAGAGTTGAGTTATCATAGCAGGTGTATTAGCCCTTATCCAGTCAGCCATAGCTCTTTCCTCTGCTAAGTTTTGGGTTAATACAGGCACAGCATCTCCAGCATTCATTAATTGTGCTACTTGAAGCAATGTATCATACATTGTAACTTCTGCATTCTCTATTACTAGGTCTTCCTTTGCTGACTTGATTTGCTGTTCCGCAGAAGTCATTGATTTTTTTAATGTATTAGCAATAGTTCTTGGAGGTACAAGAATAGGTAATTGTCCAGAATCGTTGGTTGGTCTTGTCCCGAGATTTGTGATTAGTTGCTTTAGCCTGTTTTGCTGCTCTTTTGTCACCTCTAAATGTTGTTGGAGTTGCTGCTTTGCATCCTCTAACTGTATTTCTTTTATTCTTGATTGCAGCCTTGATACTGCTGCATTTTCAAAAGATAGTGCCTCATTGAGATATTGGGCCAGTTTCTCTTCAAGTGTTAATCGTTTAGCAGCTCCCCTGCGACTGTTCTTCGCTCTTCTTGTTTTCTTCTGTCCTTTGTTCCTTATTGATTTACTGCTCCTCTTGCGTGCCAATTCTAATTGAAGAAGACACTCTATTTGTATTAATCCTTCAAGAATAAACTACTAGTATATGAACTAGTTCCTATAGGATAATCAGTTTCTTATGTTAATATTTTTTGCAGTCTTATTGGATCTTAAATTCCTCATGTGCAATCGCACATGATACACAGCACAACATACATAACAAGAAGATAAGTAGAGATTTGTACGTGTCTAAGTAACTAA
>DAIUEZ010000022.1:0-8515 GCA_036844865.1 Nitrososphaera sp.
TAAATGTATGAGTATCTAAATCATAACTTAGCAGGTCTTTATCACTTATAGTCATCAGATAGTTTTTCAATTGTGAATAGCTAAGGTTTGCCTTATACATTATCTTCATCTTATTGGTTACGCCGCCATTTGCAGTCTCTAGAATCTGACTGATTATTTGGATTCTGTTTCTAATTGTCATGTCTTTTGCGCTACTGAAGTAGGATTATCATATTAAATAGCGTTATGTGGTGCATCCACCTAGTGCCAACCATTGGCTATTTTTCTTAAAGGAATTTTTAAAATGTTTTTCACACTGGCAATAATTTTTGCATCATCAAGCACGACTTCTACTCCAGTAGAAGCAACAACAACAACAGAAACAGCGAGTAATACTACCACAACAGCAACTGCAATTTCATCATCCTCTGGAATAGAGCTTTCACCTCAACCGATCTACGAGGAACGCTCACCAGAACCAAATATAACTCCAATAAATCAGACGCGTGCTACCTTAGCATTTTCTGGAAATGGCATGCTGACTCTCCCAAACAGGACACAGGCTATCAATACCGCCAGTAACGGTACAGGCATTATATCGTTTACGACATCATCTGGTTATGCAAAGGAGACTATTAGGACAGAAGATGGTGAGACTGCAACTGCCACAGTTTATGAAATTGTACAGTTCAATCCTGCTGTCCCTGGTGAAGCTAAAGGCATTGTAACAGCAGTCTTTCAACTAACTCAACTGGTATGCTTGCAGTATTAAATGGTATGATAGCAGCAGGAATTGGCGATATGTCATCAACTGGTGAGAGCCATGTAACATTGTGGAGATGGAAAAGCGGAATTGTAATTAGCAATTCAACTGTTCTTTCTGCTCTTATGCAGGATGAATCCCTGATGAATAATAATAAAACAACTGCATCTGAGCTTCCATAACCAATAAGCGCGCCATACCCTGAGACATTAGGATAGTTGACCTAAACTCTTTGCCCAACCAGCCTGCTTCTTTTTCTTTTTTCTTGTACTTATATCAATAATAAAGGAAGAAAACAAAAACTTGTAGTAGGCATGACCTATGTCGTTTAGGCAGTTGCAGCCAGATACACTACACCGCACCGCACCTACTATTATTTTGAGTCTAAAAATGTTATTACCCTATGGCTCTGGTTCCTCACACTAGAGTGAGATAAGAGGTATGTCACGGGGGATGTCCATAGCCTGGGAATCATCCACATCTTTATTATGATAAGAAACAACAGAAGAATTTCAGGCACTAGATCAAAATGCACAGGAAAGACTACGATACTCCACGACCTATAGCTTATCCGTATACTACCACGAGAAAGCAGTTGCACCAATAATACTATAGTTAATTATCATCGTTTGATCAAACAGTATAAACAATTAAAAAAGGTGTAGAAAAAAGAGAGAAAATATAGAGAAAATATAGATCAGAGACACGTTCCTACACTTCTTTAACCCTTTCCCTGATATGGTTAATAATGACTGGCAGCGGCGTACCTGGGCCAAAATTGCCGGTGACTCCCTGCTTTTCCAGCTCTTTTCTATCGCTTTCGGGTATTATGCCGCCTCCAACGACTAGAATGTCTCCTGCACCCTTATCTTTAAGAAGTCTTGCCACCTTTGGAAACAGAGTCAAGTGAGCACCATTTAGCAGACTCATTGCTACCACATCGACGTCTTCATCGATGGCCATATTGGCAATCTGCTCTGGTGTACAGAACAACCCGGAATAGATGACCTCCATGCCGGCATCACGAAAAGCCCTGCATATTACTAGAGCGCCCCGGTCGTGTCCATCTAGTCCAAGCTTGCATACGAGAACTCGTATTGGTCTTTTTTGCTGCTGTTGCTGAGCCGACATTATTATTATCAGGAAATTGGCCTTTCTGCTTAAAATATTTTATTCAATTCCAGCACAAATGGTAGAACAAGAATGATGATGACGAGGATGTTTTTCAACACCTAAACCCACGATGAAATTTGGCCTTTCATCTTTTTCGCGTGTCTATTTCCTTCTTCTCGGGAGATACCTTATATTTCATCTACTCAAGCTCCAGAAACCGAAGCTATATTGTCAACTCCCCAATGTCATGACATATGTCCATATCAATCGATTGCTTCTTTGAATAAGCGTTTACACAAATGGCAGCCTGCCCGTCCTGTCTCTTATATTTTGCAAGAGTAGGAAAACAGGATGTTACAGTTGTCACGAGCTCATCTCTCCCTCTGCGATATTGCCGTGACAGCTCTTATCATGCAAAACAATGAATTTATAAATACAAAAAGCAAGCATGGATCTTGCATGTCCTCGTCACAATCTTCATCAACACCATCATCATCTTCGTCGTCAGAAGTCGAGGAGCTTAGGGCAAGGGCTGTTAGAGAGCAAGTCGACCTTTACAGGCAGCTTAGGGAACAACTAGTCAATGAAGTCGAGAGGTATCAAAGAGAAGGTAATCACAAGCTTGCTAGCATTATCTCTGAATCTCTAAGAGAACAATAAAAATTAGAGTAATTAACAGTTGACACTGAATAGTCTTTTCCTCTCTGTGAATGAAATCCACTAGAGTTGGATATATCGGCTATATTCATTATCATCTATCGTGCTAGTGATTTAGTGGAATATTAGATCCTTACTTGTATAGTTGCGACCTATCGCTAAGCATGATTCTGGACGCCAATCCCCTCATGATATTGAAGACATGAAAAAAGACGTATACTAGTGGTCTAGTCAGCCCTGCTACTCAAGAACCTGTATGTTGGAGAGAAAAAAGGAATTATAACTTGCAACCTAATTCGATCCTAAAGAACTTAATATTATATATACACACTATAACATGCTGGTGTGCTTCCTATAGTAAAGGGTTTGCTTGCAGGCGAGCGACGGGCCCTTGCAAGGGCAATATCAATTATCGACAACGACGAACCTGAGTCTCGGGAAATCATAAAGCAGATTTTCAGCAAGACAGGTAATATAAGGACAGTGGGTTTTACAGGTCCTGGCGGGGCCGGCAAAAGCTCTCTTGTTGGCAAGCTAATACCTGAATGCGAGGCGCTTGGCTACAAGGTTGCCGTGCTTGCAGTCGATCCCACAAGCCCCATAACTGGTGGTGCTATACTAGGAGACAGAGTAAGAATGCAGGCCAACCTTGGCAAAGTCTTCATGCGAAGTATGGCGTCAAGGGGAGCTATGGGAGGTGTTTCCAAATCGCTCAGAAATGCGATTAGAATACTAGATGTCGCCGGCTACAATATTGTACTTATTGAAAGCGTCGGTGCAGGCCAACTTGAAGTTGAAATTTCTAAAGTTGTCGATCTTACAGTAGTTCTATTCACGCCGCACACAGGAGACAACGTGCAAGCCGTAAAAGCTGGGCTCACCGAAATAGGTGACATTTACGTTGTAAATAAGGCAGATCTGGAAGGTGCCACTAGCCTATATCAAACGGTAGTTGACCTAATAGGCGATACTAATAGAAAACCATCCGTTCTTAAGACATCTGCTAAGACTGGAACGGGTGTGAACGAACTAGCCAAGAATATTGATAAGTTACTAAAGGAAAAAAGCATTAATTATAAAGAACGCGAGAGAAAGATGCTGGAGGATGAGTTAACAGACATGGTTTTAAGTATCTTGGAGAAAAAGGTTTCCTCTATCCTTGCGAAGGAAAGAAAATATTCAGACTTCATCGACAGGCTGGCTAGAAAAGAGATCGACCCCTATGTAGCTGCTGAAGAATTGGCCGGGACTCTACTTAGGTGATAAGAAGGTGGCGAGCGAGACTTTCAAGACCGATTCAAACATACCAGTGAAGAGAGTTTTTAAAAGTAATGATTTAAAAAATTATGGTAGCCTTGATGAAGAAGAAGAGCCTGGGAGGTATCCATATACCCGGGGTCTGTATCCAGAGATGTACCGTGAGCGACTCTGGACCATGCGCCAGTATAGCGGCTTTGGTAGTGCAGAAGAGACAAACAAGCGCTTCAAGTTTTTGCTAGACCATGGCCAGACGGGCCTCTCACTTGCATTTGACTTGCCTACCCAAACTGGTAGGGATTCAGATGATCCGCAGGCAGAGGGGGAGATTGGAAGGACGGGTGTAGCCATCAGCTCGATAAAAGATATGATGACCTGTTTTGATAGCATACCACTTGACAAGGTCAGCACTTCGATGACTATCAATTCAACTGCATCTACGCTTTTGTCACTTTACATCACTGTTGCCGAGAAGCAAGGAGTGTCGCCAGACAAGTTGCGTGGCACGACCCAGAACGATATCCTGAAGGAATACATTGCACGAAATACCTACATTTATCCCCCCAAGCCATCGATGCGCCTGATAGGTGATATGATCGAATACTGCTCCAAAAAAGTTCCACAATGGTACCCTATCAGCATTTCTGGATATCATATGAGAGAAGCCGGCTGTAACGCTGTGCAAGAGTTGGCCTTCACCTTTGCAAACGCAATTGAATACATCAATACTTGTACAAGCAGAGGACTGAACGTTGATGACTTTGCTCCTCGACTTTCATTCTTTTTTTGCTGCACTATGGAATTCTGTGAGGAAATTGCCAAGTTCAGAGCTGCTCGACGGATCTACGCCAAAATAATGAAAGAGAAGTTTCATGCGACAAATCCTAAATCGCAACATCTCCGCTTCCACGTTCAGACATCTGGCGAATCACTGACTGCACAGCAAGTTGACAATAACATTGTCAGGGTCGCGACGGAGGCACTTGCTGCAGTACTTGGAGGATGCCAATCATTGCATACCAACTCACGTGATGAAGCGCTTGCACTTCCAACTGAAGAATCAGTCAAGATCGCACTCAGAACTCAGCAGATAATTGCTACAGAGACAGGAGTTAGCAAGACTGTGGATCCAATGGGTGGCTCATACTACATTGAATACCTTACAGCCAAGATCGAGGAAGAGGTTAACGAGTATCTCAAAAAGATAGAAACCATGGGCGGCGCACTAGTGGCAGTAGAGAAGGGCTTCTTCCAAGAAGAGATCAGGAACAATGCATATCAATTAAAGAAAGAAATTGACGAGAACAAGCGCATTATCGTGGGCGTCAACAAGTATCAAGACGAGCACGATGTTGAGCCAACGATCAACAGGATAGATCCATTACTTGAGCAAAAGCAATTAGCAAATGTCAAGGAATTGAAGAGCAATCGTGACAAGTCAAAGGTTGACCAAGCGCTATCACAACTGCAAAATGCAGCTGAAAAGGATGACAATAACCTAATGCCCCATATCATCAACGCAGTTAAGAGCTACACAACCCTTGGCGAAATTAGCAGCACTTTACGAACTGTGTTCGGAAGATATGAACCTAAGATCTCTTTCTAGCGTGTAAGAACAACTATAGAGAAAAATGAGTATGTGCAAAAGCCGTGATGATGATGGTGGTGGTGCCAGCTGCAGTTCTAAATGGTAAAGGAGCAGTTTATGTTTCGTTTTCGCAGTTGACGTATATTAGGTATGCTAAACCTAGATATGCATAGCCGAACAGAAAGTCTCTAGAACTAACCTATTTAACTGAATTCCGCAAAGGCAATTTAATGCAGGAAAATGAAAGATTAGACTCTGAAAAACAAGAAGAATACTTATGGGTTGCGACTTTCCTGCCGCTAAGAGTTGGAAATATATGCGTTTGTGGAATGGTATAGCTCCAGTAATTCAATTGATTGGGCAGAAGCTCTCGAACGGCTTAAGAAGCCCACATTTTACTACAAGAATCAAAAATAATCTCCTGCAAAATTTATGATTTATAGATTATACTACTTTCAGAGGGCTCTATTTGGTAAAGTACAGGTTTTACTATGCTAACATAAATTAATTTTTCTCCTAGTAAAATCCAACCTTGCTTTCTTAGGAATCCTCGCTTAAAAAACAAAACCACAGCTAGGTTACCACGTAATTCTGATATGGAGGTTACTTGACCTACGGGATTAGATTAAATATACTGTCAGAGGCTCTTTTTGCTATCAAATGAGAGTTGACCATATAGCTATTGCAGTTAACAATGTACAACAAGCCCTAACCGACTATCAAAAAATATTCAGTGTTGACGAGCTGAAAATAGAGGAAGTCCCCAATGAAAAAGTCAGAGTCGCAATGCTAATGCTCGAAGATACTAGAATAGAATTAATGGAGCCAATGGCTCCCGACAGTCCAATTTCAAAGTTCCTACAAGAACGTGGTGAAGGTATACACCACATAGCAATCACTGCTGACAACATTGAAAAGGATGTTGCTAGAGCATCGGAGAATGGTATGAAAATGCTTGGCGGATTGCGCACAGGTTCGTACGGCCGCAAGATCACATTCATACATCCTAAATCACTTCACGGTGTCCTGACAGAGTTCTGTGAAGCACCGCCATCACAATCAGAAGTTGCCAACAAAGAAGAAGAACAACGACAATAATAATAAGAACAAAACCAGGATTTTGTCTTGTATTGCAAGATTGCGAACAGCTTACTAAGCTGCTGACTGAAAGTGTGGAGAGAAACCATGCCGAAGTGCTGCTGCTCTCCGGAGGTCTTGATAGCAGTATTTTAGCAAGTATACTACGACCACAATACTCACTTGCAGCAGGATTTGGAAGAGCGGCCCCTGATCTTGTATATGCAAGGCAGGTTGCAGAAAGATACAGCAAACACCATGTTGAAGTTGTTTTTGGACAAAATAGAATGGCAGAGCTAGTTGAGCAGGTTATACGAATTTTTAGGACTTTTGATCCGATAGAGATTAGGAATTCTGCTGTGGCACTTGCCGGTCTCGAATGGGCAAAAAGCGATGGCTATTCTAATGTAATGACTGGCGATGGAGGCGACGAGCTGTTCGCCGGCTACAATTACTTTTCTCGCTATCATTCTGATATGCAGAGATTTGATTCAGAGCTGCAACGGCTATGGCAGATCATGCATTTTTCTTCAATAAAATTAGGTGAATATATCGGTATTGAAGTAAAAACTCCTTTCCTTGATGAGAAGTTTGCGTCATTTGCAAAATTGATTAGTGTAAATGAGAAAGTGGGCGAACATGATGGTAAAAAGTGGGGCAAGTTCATTCTGAGAAGATGCTTTGAACCAACACTGGGCTCCTTGGTGTGGAGACCCAAGCTTGCACAGGAACAAGGAGCTGCCACTGATCATTACGAGCAGCATATTGAAGAAATGATCGACGACTTGACTTTTGCAAACAAGAAAAGAATCGCCCAGGAGCAAGAGGGTGTCAGAATAAGAAGTAAGGAACATCTACACTACTATGCCATTTTCAGAAGCTATTTTCCTCCACCAAAAGAAGAAGAGGAAGGAGAAGTAGATCATAGTTGTAGATCACGTTGCTCAGATTGTCGGGGATGTATTGCACCTGATGCTAGATTTTGCAGAAAATGTGGTGCTTTTCCTGTTGTGCCACTTTCACTTTGAATACTTGCGGGGCTTTTTTGTAAAGATCCTCTTGCAGCCCTCGCAACAAAAGTAGTAAATCTTGCCATGATGCTCATGGCTAATTGCAAATTCCTGATGCATTTCAATTCCGCAGACAGGGTCAACAACAGGCATCAGCACTATGCAAAGAACCAGCGTATATATTGTTTACCAAAAGCAAAGATTGGCATATTGTATATTTTTACTCAAGATAAATTGCTCTACACATTCATTGAAAGATGATGAACTTGAACTCAAGATAAGGTATTGAATAGCACCTGAACATCTCTTAGAAAGCAAAAAATAGAAAAAGCGGGCGTCTGGTTGCCCAGACATTGTCGAAATCCTAAGTTTATGGGATGGACCTACTGTACAGCTTTCCTTCAAGAGCTAGCTTGTACATTTCAGCCACGTATGGGTTCTTAGCTGGTGTTTCTGCACCCAGTTCGACCATTCTGGCGTAAACTCTGACTACATAAGCCAGAGCACCCATGAATGCCACGACGACACCCATGTTAAACATCCAGTGGTTTGGAACTGCGAAGATTTCTTCGACGAACCAGAAGTGCCACAGTTCATTGATACCGATTGTGAACATTGTGGCCAAATAGCCAATGATTGTCAGCTTCAAACCGGTGTTCATTGAATTGCCTGGACCTCTTAGGATTGGTACTCTTCTGTCGTAGACTGCGACAAAGCCCCAACCTAGCGGAAGTGCTACGAAGTGGCTATATAGCCACCAGTGAGCAGGCGTGAATGCGCTATCTCTGATTGCCGTCTGGTGCAGCGAGCCATCGACGAAGTTGTCGACTTCTACTGAGGCTGCGATTGAACCCAGCATGATCACCATGATGTAGATCTTCTTTAGTCTCTGGATTTCGACTTCTTTTGGTATCAGTGCTGGCATCTGAGCCATAATACTCTAGCCCCAGGTCTCATATTTTAATCTGCAGTTGAATAAATAATAAAGAATAATGCAAAAGATATCTTTTTTGACAAGCACTAAATGCAAGATCTGCAAGATTTAGCAGAAAAAATAAACAATTTATCATC
>DAIUEZ010000022.1:8525-21264 GCA_036844865.1 Nitrososphaera sp.
GTGTTTGGGATAGTTTGGTAGAAAATTTATTATACTACAAAAATAAGCATCAATGCTAATCATTAATGATAATCGCTTAAGACAGGGCGGCAGCTCAGTCAAATACCTTCTCTTCACGACCTCAGCTTAACTCTGAATCTTCACCGCTGCCATCTACCTATGGTATCCTTCTTTAATTAATTCTTATCAGCAAGAAAATCGATGAAGTTTCATGAGAAATTCAGTAACAAGAGAGTATATGTCTGTGTACCCGCTCTATGAGAATGGTCGATAGCCCTCGACAAGCTCTGATAGTGGGAAGCGCTTCTTGCCCACTATTTTTATGTCAACTCGGGGTTTTTTCTCCTTTCCGACTTCAATTATGTTATAACAGTTTTCAAAGAATCCTCGAAATCTGATTGAAGATGTAGTGCCAGCATACGCTATCGCCAGCCGTCCAAGATTCCACATCCAAGGCCTGTGCTTGTGACCGCAAAGCACTAGGTCAACTCCTGATTGCAGAAATGTGCGAAGTGTATCACCAGCATCAAGAATGATGATCTTGTCAGTGCCAGTATCAGGTATCCCTATCAGATGATGGTGCATCGCTACTATTTTGGGCTTGATCTCTGGATATTTACTGAGTGTCTTTTCCGTCCAGAGGTTCTGACGGTAGCCTACCTCTCCTTCGTCTCTATCCGGCCTAGCTGTACCCACCGTGAAGATAACGGCATCGTCAAATTCATGGATCTGCTTTGTTGGAAAAAACTTCTTGAACAGTAGATATCCAGTATGGCGATAATCATGGTTACCAGCAATCACGATCACATTTGGGCAGACAAAGCGCTCAAGCTCCTTCTTTGCCTTTTCGAATTGAATCATCAACCCATCATCTGTCAAGTCGCCAGTCACGATTATAGCATCTGGCTTGAGCTTATTGACCTCTTCAACTACTTTGTCAAAGACAGTCTGGACGAAAAGTCCGCCAATGTGTATGTCTGATAGCTGGACTATTTGCAATTAGTGTTATATCAATCTGCGACCTTGATGCCATATATATAACATATACAGACAAAGTAATATTATTATTAATGCACTCTCTAGCTTGTTTTCGTAGAGTCATCGTCAGTTGCCAAAACGCAGGATAAAAGAGGAAAAGCCAAGGAAAAAACTGGGAAAGAAGGAGCTTCTGATAGCTCCTATTGCCATGGGAGCAATGACACTTATCTCACTTGTAGTCATACCTAACTTTGCGCCGCCCCCTGCCCCTACACAAGTGTGCCTTAAGGCTCACAACGTTGAATCATTCCAGCTTTATCCACGAATCGAGGTAATTGTTGACGGCAAACAGATGATGTTGCCGGATAACGTTGGCAGGCAAACCCAGAATGGCCAAGAATGTATTCACCCCATTCACACCGACGAAGTAGGCAACGTAGTGCATATCGAATACATCAGACCTATCAGGTTCACACTTGGTGACTTTATGACCATTTACAATATGAGTAATGCAATTAATGTAGTGGATAACTCTACTGGCAGAGATATAGTGCACACGCTGAACCTTACCAATTACAATGTAGAGTATTCATATTTTTCAGAAGCAGGCGAGTTTACCAAAGTAGTCAGGCCCTCTGATACGCCCCCGTTCCCTCAAGACAACAAGATGGTTGCTCGTATAGATCTGACAAGTAAATAAGAATAAATACCGAAAAAAGGGGCCACCTCTTTGTTTGGCTAGCAAAAAAACTGCAGCGATAATTAGAGGTGATGGCACTGGGCCAGAGCTCGTTGATGCAATGATCAAGGTTCTGAAGACTTGTAATTCAGAGGTTGAACTACTCCTCTGCGATGCTGGCTCAGACTGGTGGCAAAAGAATGGAGGCAATTCATATATTTCTCCAGATGTATGGAAGCTACTCGAAGAGTCTGATGCTTGCTTCAAGGGGCCGACTACTACGATACCAATGCCAAACGCACCCCGTAGCGTCGCAGTAAGTATCCGCCAGAAATTCGAGCTGTATGCCAATATTAGGCCGATCAAGACCTACAAGAATCAGGAAAGACAGCTTGACTTTGTATGTGTACGTGAAGCCACAGAAGGATTGTATGCTGGGATCGAATTTAAGATAAGCGACGATTCTGCAATAGCCATACGGAAAACTACAAAGAAAGGTTGTGAGCGAATTGTCACTGCAGGCTTCAAGGTTGCCAGGGATAGAGGATTTGAATCCATATATGCAATAACCAAGCGCAACATACTCAAAGAGACGGACGGCATTTTCTGGGCTGCTGTAGAAAAGACGCAAAAGCAGTTCGAGGACATACGCGTTGAGGAGTATTACATAGATAATATGACACAGCAGCTAGTCAAAAACCCTGAAAGGTTCAACAAGAGCGTACTCCTCAGCACTAACCTTTTCATGGACATCATATCGGAATGCGCTTCAGGTCATGTCGGATCCATTGGCAACGTCTACTCTGGCAACTATGGTGATAATTATGCTATGTTTGAGCCGGCGCACGGCAGCGCGCCCAAATATGCAGGTCAGAATAAGGTCAATCCTGTTGCTACCATCCTTTCAGGTGCTTGGATGATAGAATACCTTGGAGAGAAGCAAATCTCTAAGGCAATATTTCAGGCCACTGAACATGTAATCAATGAGGGCAAATATGTAACATACGACTTGGGCGGAACCACGACTACATCTCAGATGGCAGATCAAATAGCTCTTCAGGCCAGCAACCTGCTACAAAAGAAATGAAAAAGGTGCTCAAAGACCCAGCTCTACAACAGAGAGCGTCTCATAGAATAGTTTTCTTTCCTTTAGTATCTTCTTGTGCATATTTTTCTCCAAAACCAGCTTATCAAGAGCCGAAGAATTGGCAAATGATGAAATGACAACCAGCAGCTTGCCGTCTACTGCAAGAAGGGGCAGGGCTGAATTAATAAAATAGATCGTTGCTTCTATCCCCGTAGGACCTCCATTCACAGTAAGATCCAAATTGTTGTTATTGTCGTTGTCGTTGTTAGGAAGGTATGGCGGGTTGCTTACTATAAGGTCAAACTTGCCTACGCCAAATGCTGATCCGGCGTCGCAGCACACAAGTAAGATATTCGCTGATGCCGCTGTCGTATTCTGCTGCTGCTTGCAATGTTGCAATGCCTGTAGATCAATATCGGAGCCAGCAACATAGGCAAAGTTCTTTTCAAGTATATCTAACAATAATCCTGATCCTACTCCTATCTCAAGAGCCCGCCTGCCGTTATATTGTCTGATGCAATCGGCAAGGAGAAATGTATCGTCAGATGGGGCATACATTTGGTGATGATATCAACTCTGCCATTCGTATAAGATGCCTTGGTTCAAGCTGATCTATCTTTTTGTTTCCATAGTTCGCATCAACAATAGTGCCTAGCTCGGCAGCAACAGATGACGCCTTCTTGTTACGCCTTGAGAAGAGAAGGTTGATATTTCTTATCATCTCCCTTGTAACAAGTTTGACAGGAATAATCCTAATGATTAAAGATTGTACTTTAGGTTGGGGCTCAAATGATTCCCTTCTAACTTTGAACAATTTTTCGATAGCAAAGCAATGAGCTGCAAGTGCAGATATTGCCCTATAATTCTTGCTACCTGGCCTTGCGGCGAGCTTATCTGCAAACTCTTCCTGCACCATCAGTATTGCCCTGTCAAACTCTTGTGTGGATAACCATTCAATGGCATCTCTACTCCGTGAATATGGAAGGTTTGAAACAAAGACATCAAAGAAATGTGAGTCATTGGTTTTGAAAAGGTCGGCATTTATTAGCTCCAAATTCTCAAACTGGGAAGAGAGTTGCTCCTGGGCCTTTCTATATAGTTTGATGTCTATTTCATATGAAATTACTTGTTTAGCATATTTGCATAGTTCTGCTGTGAGAATTCCTTCACCGGTCCCTACCTCAAGAACAATTTCCTCTTTACCAATGTGGGCAGCAGAGACTATCTTGTCCAGGATTCGCCTGTCAACAAGCATATGTTGACCAAGTGCTCTCGTAATACTGTTTCTTGGCATTTACTTCCTTACGAAAAGATTCATTCTTGCCTGCCCTATTATTTCTTCAATTATTCTCTTGGATATGAGTTTGGCAGGATCCCTTAGCCCTACTCTAGTCTGAAGATCTGAAAAATTTTCAAACTTTTTCTTGTCCCTTTCCTTAATTATCGTCATCATATAGGTCTTACCTATACCAGGAATGAGCTCTAGAGCGTGTATCCTAGGTGTTATCGGCTGTGCATTGTTGATGTAATTTACAAAGCGCTTTTCATTGGCGACCACTACTTTTTCGATTATATTTGCTAGCTCATTCTTTGCAGCCTGTGAAATAGCGTTGTATTCTAGCCTACCAAGTACGCTTGACACCTTCTCGCGGCCTTCCCGCCCTATGTAAAGCCGCTCGCCTATCTCTACAGTAGTGTTTGGGATTCCCAAAAGCTCTAGCAGAGTCAGCCGTTCTTCTCCTAGAGCCTGAATAATGACACCTTCTCTGCCTCTAACTGTTATGGACTTGCCTCTTGGTGTAAAGTCAAGAACATACGCGTACTCTTCATATTTCCTCGGTTGGCCGTGCTCTCCTTGACTAAAGTGCCCAGCGGCAGTGGCACCCTCCGTAGATGGTGGTGGTTGTTGTCCTGACAATGTTCAAGCCCTATTACGGGAGAGTGAATATTTAACTTTGAGTATCTTCTGCTTTTAGAATATTTAGCATCTTTCCAAGCGTGTCAGTAAGAATTAACTTCTTCCATCCAAAGGTAAATGCTCTCAGCTCTTCAAGTGAGGTTGGCATGATGTTGACTATTTCAACCGCTTCTTCCTCTGTTAGGTCGCACTGCTCTATTAGCTGACGTGTCATCGTTTGGGCCTTTTGCGATTCAACCTTCGCAAACTTCTTAACATAATCTGCGGTCCACCTTTGGATCTGATCCATATCATCGGGCTTGACGGATTCGAGAATTTCCTTTACCTGGGGCAGAGTAACTATTTCTTTCTTGATTATCTCTGTCATTTGTTTCCAACACCTTCTTCTGCTGATAGTGTTGTTGTTTTTGATGATGATGATGATGGTGCTGATGGTGACGTCACCTGAGGACCTGCAAGCAGCTTGATATGATTAAACCTAGTCTGCAGTATCTTTTTCTTGTCCCCAATCATGACCGAGACTTTTAGTGTGCGCCTTCCGACTTCTTCAATGACGCCTATCTTACCATGGAATCTCCGGTTAGGTGTTGTACTATGCTCCCTTGGATCAACATCGACAACAACCTTGTCTCCAACCTTGTAATCGTAAAGTAGGTATGAGACGCCCCTAACCACATTGGACTTAGTTAGGATTGAGCGGGCCTTTACCCTACTACCATGCGAATGTGGCATGGGAGTTCAGTGACATAGCCCTTAATTTAATATTATCTAGCTTCGCTGACATCTGAAATACCGCTATCTGATAAGGTAAATAGAATTTCTCGCTCCGCATGATAGGGGCTGTCAACCATCCTTGCAATGCGATTCTTGCCAGAGCGCTTCAGGTATATCCTGTATGTGCTGGTATGAGCTAGCACATGGCCTCCTACAGGCCTGACTGTGTCTCCAAAGTAAGCGTCCGGTGATGCCTGAATCTGGTTTGTAACGACTACAGCTACCTCGTATGTCTCTGCTATTCTAACCAATATGTGCATGAACCTGTTGAGGCGCTGTTGTCGCTCAGACAGTGTTGCCCTGCCAATGAATTCTGCACGATAGTGTGCAACTGCAGAGTCAACAATTATCAGCCTGGCATTGTTGTCTTCAATTACAGAACCAGCTTCATCAGTGATAAGCTCCTGATGGGCACTGTTGTATGCCTTGGCGACAATTATATTTTCAAGAGCCTTTTGTGAATCAAACCCTCGCGCTTGCGCAATAGAAACTATCCTTTCTGGACGAAATGTATTTTCGGTATCGATATAGATCGCCTTTGCGGCAAGTCCCCCTTCAGATGCGGGTTGCTGCACCATCAGGCATAATGTGTGGCAAAGCTGAGTTTTGCCAGTTCCAAATTCTCCATAGACCTCTGTCACAGCCTTTGTTTCGATACCACCGCCCAACAAGTCATCAAAGCTTTTGGAGCCTGTTGATATTCGATCCTTTCGCTTGTTATAGAGGCTCGTTGCAGTGACAAAGCTTTTGTCGATTATTCCCAAGTCTTCAAGCGTCACTCTAGCCTTATTGCAGATCTCAACTGATTGATCCATCTCCATTCCTGTAGATTCTGAGATGTCCACAGGACCTCTTACGAGAAGATCTCGAATTGACCTGAAACCAGCCTGCCTAAGGCGCTTCTCTGTGGCCGGTCCTATCTCTTCTATATTATTGAGAGCCAGCTTGTCTGAAGCTGCATCTTCTTCTTCTTCTTCCTCCTCTTTTGTAGTCAACTGCTAGTACTAATTAGCTTTACATCTGTTACTAATTAGCATTGGTAAAACTAGAAGATTCGGCGATTGACGTGTCGTAGCAAAATATATATCTTTGTTCTTTCTGGTCTACTTAAGAATAAAGATATGATGGAAAGCAAGACGTTAGTTGCTACGATGGCTCTTGCAACTATCATCGCTGTCTCTTTGATCTCATATATTCTACCCCCAGCAAGTGCACACGGCGTACAAGCCCAACTTCAAAGCAGATTCGTAAGAATTGATAATGAACAATTTTCGGATCAGACTTTGAACACAGGTGATGAGTTGACTGTAACTGGCCAGCTGACAAGCTTGGTCAACAGGCCGCTAAGGGCATGGCTATCGCTGTTTAGCGAATCGTCTAACGCAGGTAACAGATGGGAGTTCTTGGCCCGTGACCCACCCGGTAACATATTCGATATAGCTCCAGGAGCGACAATTCCTTACTCAATCACAGTAAGGGCACTTGAACCAGGAACGTATCATGTGCACACACAGCTAAACGTAGAGCACGTAGGACCAGGTCTTGGAAGAGGCCAGACGGTAAGCGTCACAGGAGAAACAATATTGAAGCCAATTCCATATTCAAGCATTGTCTATCAGTGCATAATTATCGGCGTTGGCCTTGGAGTTACGTTCGCAACGAGACCGTGGCAAGTCATCTAAACGCTGCCTTCCCTTTTTTCCTTTTGATTATCAATCTTTTGACTGTAAACACAGGGCAGGAGGAGCTAGAATTAGAGGCAATAATTCTAAGTTTAGAATAACTACTATTATTATTACTGTTTGGTCAGCTGCAGCAGCGACTATTATTACTGCTTAGCGCTTGATCAACTCATACTTTGAAGCGTATCCACGCGGATTTATCATCATCCCTTCATAGTTAAATGTTGACGAGTTGCCCACGATGACAGTAGTTATCATGCCCAACATGTCCTGATGCTCAAGCATCTTCTCCAAAGTAGTCACAACCAGCTCCTGGCTTTCTCGATACGCACCCTTGACTATTGCGATTGGGGTATCTGGCTTTCTGTATTTTAAAAATATGTCTCTTGTGTCTCGCAGCTGATGAACCCTCTTTTTACTCGCAGGATTGTATATGACAGTTACATAGTCGCCCATGGCTGCAGCTTCGACGCGCTTGACTATAATATCCCAGGGAACTAGCAAGTCGCTCATGCTGACAACTGCAAAGTCAGTCATGAGAGGGGAGCCTACAAGGGCAGCGCATGAATTGAGCGAAGATACGCCTGGAACACACTCGACATAGATGCTGTTTTCATGCCTATTCCAACCCTTTTGAGCCAAGATTTCATATATGAGTCCAACCATGCCGTAAATGCCTGGATCGCCAGAAGAAACAACTGAAACGATTCTGCCCTTTTCTGCAAGGTCGATTGCTTGATTTGCTCGATCCACTTCTTGAGTCATAGCGTAGCGGTAGACCTCCTTATCTGCTATCAGATCTTCAACGAGATTAACGTATGTATCATAGCCAATAATGACTTCACTTTCCTCAATGACCTGCTTTGCTCTATATGTCATATGGTCATGGCTACCAGGCCCTACACCAACAACATACAGCTTGCCCTTCTTGGAGCTCCCCATATTCTTGCATATCAGAGTCGAGAGAAATCCAATTTATCCTTTTCCAGCGTCTTTAGCGAGCTCAAACTCCTCATGCAAAGCTTGCGCAGCCTGCTCACAGTCGCTGTCGTTGACAACAAAGGCCAAGTTGAGCTCAGAGGATCCTTGTGTTATCATTATGACGTTGATGCCACGTTTTGCCACAGCACCAAATACTTTGGCTGCTACTCCCTTAATCCCTCGCATGCCCGATCCTACTACTGCAATGACAGCAACATCATCGTTGACATTTATCTGCTTTATGACTTTTCCAAGTAGGCTCAGCTCCAAAGTAGTAATAGCCTTGTCAAGGTCAGTCTTTCTGACAAGCATTGAAATACTTGATTCTGAGGGGCTCTGAGATATCATCATAATGTTTATTCGGTTCTTGGCAAGGGTATCAAAGATCTTGGCTGCGGTGCCTGGCGCGCCAACCATACTACCGCCGCTTACATCAATCAGAGCAGTATGACGTATCACGCTTACAGACTTTACTATTTTCTGCGATTCCCTGCTTGGGTTTTGTGTAATGATAGTGCCAGTATGCTTAACATTAAAGGTATTGCGGATTCTTATTGGAATCTTGGTATCAATGACTGGCTCAAGAGCGCGGGGATGCATGTATTTTGCTCCAAAGAGCGCCATCTCCATCGCTTCAGCAAATGATACTTCCTTGAGCACTTTAGCACTCATGACCAGCTTGGGGTCTGCTGTCATTAGTCCGTCAACATCGCTCCACAACCACACTTCTTCAGCACCTACACTTACAGCTATTATCGTAGCAGTATAGTCAGACCCGCCCCGTCCAATAGTCGTGACGTTGCCATATTGGTCGGCGCCAATAAATCCAGTTACAACAGGCACAATACCCTGCTTGAGCATGGGCTCAAGCTTATGGCTCACCTTGAGCTTTGTTGTGTCCATCAGAGGCCGAGCCTCGCCAAAGTTGCTATCGGTGAGTATGCCTACCTCCTTACCTGTAAGGTGTTCTGACTTAATGCCAAGGTCTTCTAGTGCAAAGGACACTATAGGCGTTGAGAGGCGCTCGCCAAAGGACATTAGGTAGTCAAGCGATTTTGTGGTGACTTCTCCTAATAGCACAATGCCACCGAGTACATCTTCCAGCTCATTGATTACCTTCTTGACCGTGGCTAAGGCCTCGCTTTTCAACTTTTTGTCTGAAATTGCACCCTCTGCAATCTGCATGTGAGTATTGGTACACTTTTTCACAAACTCATTTATCGAGGTCTTATCTCCTCGCTTGACGCTGTTTGATATCGAGAGTAAGCCATCAGTCATGCCTCGGACCGCAGAAACCACGCACACTATTTCATTGCCTTTCTTATGGGATTGTACCAACTGTGCAATGTGTCTTATTTTGTCAGAGGAGTCTACAGCAGTTCCCCCAAACTTCATTACCAAGCGCATATGTGTTCTAATCCTGAACTCTAGGTGCTAAATAGAAATGGATCCTCCCTACATTTGCTATCTTGAACTCTAGTCTGAGTGGCATTTTACTTGAATACTCGGCTGTCACCGAGCCACCCATCCACACTACCGCCTTGGTTATCTTAGATAAATAGTCAATACTGTATGTAGCCTTGCTTTCCTCCTTGGCCTCAATTTCTTCAAGTCCTTCATTGCCCGCCTCAAGAGTAATATCAGCTTCGCCGGAGTCTCCCCTCCCAGAGAACGTTATCTTACCTGATTTTGATTCAATAGAGATGTATTCCGATACTACCTGAACATCAGATAATACTTTGTCAAACGCTATAGCTGTGAATACAGCTTTGGAATTAAAGTTCAGCTTTGGCAGTGGAGTAGAGCTTACAGAGCTCTCTATCAGCCGGCTCTTATATTCCCGCTTGTAACTATTTGACATTTTTAGATGCAGCATGCTATCGTCGCCAATGCTAATTTCAACCGCGTCCTTCTTGTCAGCTCTTTTTATCAGTTTTGAAAATTCGTCGACTCTAATTCCGAATTTTACCAGGCTATCGCATTCATACTTTTCAAATGCGTGGTTGGGCCAATGAATATCTATAAGCGCAATGTGCGAGGGGTCCATGCCTCTAAAAGAAATTCCTTCTGCAGCAGCTTCAAAAGTCGCCTCATCTACAAGGGTCGAGATTGCGGAGGTGACAGCCTTCCATTCCTCTGATGACTTGCTTCTAGCTACAAAAACCAAATTCATCTATTTGGCAGCGCTATTTGGATTTTAAACATTGCTCTATGTTACATTGAACTGTTTAAGTTATATAGTCCTGTATAAAATATTACGACTACTCCATTTATGCACCCGATTTTTTAAAATGGTATTGGGGCTAGGCGTAGTTGCGCCAAGTGTGGTTGCATTTTGTACATCGATAAAATTGTGTAGTCGCTTCATCAGCAGATCTAGTCTGAAGCATCCACCAAAAGGCAGTTCCATTCTTGCATTGTGGGCAATCAATACTGGTGGTTGGAAGTGCCTCAACGCTGTCACCATCCATGACCTTGAGAGGAACATCCTGAGTTGCCTTAGTGTTAAATTCTTTCCTAACCACTTCCTCAATTCTTTTAGTTTTAAAGCCGCATTTTGGGCAGACCATGCCTTCTTCTTCTCCAGGTGCAGGTCTCAAGCGTGTCTCGCATTTTGGACAAAAACGCAAAGCATGTAAACCTCGCTACTTTTTGACTACAGATTTGACTATGCTGAGAAGCTCTTTGGAGTATTCCTGTGCAGACATTGACGCATCCTGTATGACTTCCAGGGGGTCTTTTCTCTTTGTCGCTACTCTCAACTGGTACTCCTTTGTAAGCGGGTGCTTTTGGATCACACCCGCAAAGTCAATGCTCTTTTCCTTTAGTAATTCATGTTGAAGGATATACAAAATCGAGATATCTTCTTCACGTATTTTTAGCTCAATTTCGTTATCTCGGACGTCTGCAACTTCTACAAACATATGCGTTATACAGACAACAACTACTTATTGAAGATATAAATGATACCTTTGTGCCAAATGGCAGACAGTTTTATTGACAACGCCATCCTTACTAAGTCACAGGAAAGCGTCAGGCCTGATCAACCACTTACTCTCAGTCTAAGCTTCAGAATACAAGGATCCATAAGGGAGGCTTTTTCTCAGAAGAACTGGGAGCGAGCTTACAATAAACATGACAAGGGCTTCCTTATGAAGATTGAAATTGATCTTAAATCCGGCAGAAGAAGAATCGTGTTGTTCAAGCTTGTTAGAAAGGCCGCTCTATTTTGGACACGCAGTCCCAAGATACCATACAGGATATGGGTTTCGATAGTAAAGGATGACACACCCTTCTACCCAATAACTGAGGAAGAAGCAAAGTCCTTGTTATTTGATGTCAACAGGGTTATTGAACTTAAAGGCAGCGACCTCAATTCTGGCACCCACAAACTTTACACAGATATCAAAGTATCATGGGGAAAACATGTATACACACAGCCAAATGAAATCAAGGGCAGGTCAAACGATATCGAATTGATGCGCGTTGCTACCCCATGAGGATAAGCAGTCTAGGTATACCATTATTATTATTATTAAAAGCGACGGTAGTGGCGGCATTCACGATGGTTTATAAGATTAAAATGCGCTAACATTCTTAGAATGCAGACGAGTTTACCTGGCAAAGATGCCGAGCTATATACAAGATTGCCAAATGGTAGGATAAAGTGTACTGCATGTGCAAGACTCTGCGAGATACCAGAAGGTAAGATCGGCCTCTGCGGTATCCGGGGAGTTGTAAATGACAAGTTGCGATTGTTTGTCTATGGAAGAGTAATCTCAGGCCAGATAGACCCAATAGAGAAAAAGCCAGTGACCCATTACAGACCTGGCACAGAGATATTTTCAATTTCTACCACAGGTTGCAACTGGCTTTGTCAATATTGCCAAAATTACGATATTTCCCAGAGGCGCAAGGTAGAAGGTATTGAAACTACACCGGAGCAAGTTGTGGAAAATGCTGCCTACTATGGCGCTCATGGCATTGCTTATACCTACAATGAACCTTCAATTTTCATAGAGTTTGCAAGAGACTGTGGTATAGAAGCTCACAAGCGCGGAATATTCAATATCTTTGTCTCAAATGGCTATGATACTCCTGAATCTGTCAATATGATGAGTCAGTTCCTTGACTGCATCACAGTTGACTTTAAGGGAAGCGGCAAGCAGGAGTTTGTCAGGCGTTACATAGGCATACCAAGCGCTGACCCAATCTTCCAAACGCTCAAAGAAATTCGAGACAAGACAAAGATCCACGTAGAGATCACAGATCTTATAGTACCACAGGTGGGCGATGACTTGGAAGCAGCAAGAAAGCTTTGCAGGTTCGTGCACGATGAGCTAGGGCCTGATACACCAATACATTTTCTGCGATTCCACCCTGACTACAAAATGCTGCAATTTGACAATACACCTGTTGAAACACTTGAAAAACACTATGAGGTAGCAAAGCAAGAGGGCTTGACCTACGCATACCTTGGAAATGTTCCAGGTCATCCTTTGGAAGATACATACTGCCCAGAGTGCAACAGTGTAGTAATAGGGCGCTACGGCTTTAGCATTGATACGTGGAACCTTGACGCTAACAATTGTTGCAAGAACTGCGGCCACCAGATACCAATTATCGGCAAACTTCATAAG
>DAIUEZ010000022.1:21274-21972 GCA_036844865.1 Nitrososphaera sp.
CCTTTCTATCGTGTTATCATCGTGAAAATTTCATTTGAGTTAATATTAGGATAGGACTTGTATTACTGATTCATTAATATGTACTAGTATAATACTAGTGCGTTGGATAAATGGAACAGCTATCATTCTAATCATTAGATTAAACGAAAGAATGAATCGTTTATCCAGTTGGCAAGGCTTCCAGAATTCTGGAAGCACTTCATATATAGATAACATGGGAAGAAAACGTCGTTGAAACACAGGAATTTTCTATAGACCTCATTATCAACCAAAAGATAACAACGGCAGTACAAGTCTTCAAAAAGTGTACAAATTACTTCTTAGAGTTTTCGACTGAGAAGGATAAAAAGAGTTAGTCGCTGACTTTATCCTTTCTTACAGCTGGCAAGAAATTGTTGCCATTAAAACAAAGTGTGTCTATCTGATAGCTTTGACATATATCTGTCCAGATTTCTGAACAATGAAAAGCCATTTGATACCATTACCTCAGAGGACCTTTATGCTTATCTCAATAGCGTATGTGCAAGGACCAAACTCCATATGCCAGACTCTGCTATTTCCGCCCATATTAGCAGCGAAACGCTTACATCACCCTAGAACTAGTACATCCAAAAGTTATTGGGGAGTGGAAGAAGAACGTGAACATGACTTTGGAGTTTGAGGAGGCGGTAAAAGTGCTAGAGGATCATATAGAAATT
>DAIUEZ010000023.1:0-21683 GCA_036844865.1 Nitrososphaera sp.
CTACTTGGTAATGAAGCTTCATGTGGTCTCGCTAAGGGTGCTTACCGCTTACGCACGTGATATAGGCCGTGGAGTGGTCCGGATAGATGGTCAATCTATGGATATAATAGGCGTTGCCAATGGGGATATGGTCGAAATTATCGGCAAGAAAGATGGGACGGATGCAAGATGTTATCGGCTCTTGCCCTCAGATGAAGATCAAGGCATCACAAGGATTGACCCTGCTTTGAGGAAGATAATAGGTGTCACTATTGACGACACCGTCACAATCAGAAAGATAGCAGATGCTGCTGTATCAGCTGAGAACCCCTCAAGCATAGAGCCTGAGGAAGCAAAATCATCGGTGATTCCATCCTCTAAATCCATTGATACTGGAGAAGCGGATTTGGAAGACAGAGTACCAACCGCAGCTATAGCCCCTTCTATTACCGCAATGTTTGTTCTGTCAGGCTCATGCATAGACTTTGATAAGCAGAGGCCCAAAATAATGCAGTTCATAACTACACTAGAGTCTGCAACGCGGAGCAAAAGCAAAAGCAAATGCTATTCTGACGGCAAGAAGGCCTTAGGATGGGATTTCTTTCTTCTTGAGATGGATGAAATATTAGTAGACAAATTGCGTGACATATATCCAGAGATTGAGAAGCAAGAGGCCTCGAGCATGGAAGAACGCTTCGCACTTTGGATGAACAAGCAACTAAAGAAGATGGCTAACGTAGATTTTCATCTAAAGTTGAGCGATATTCCTCACGAAAAAACCAAGGGATTTAGATTAAACCCTGAACACTTTAGAGATGAAACCGACTTGGAAGATCTGCGCTGACTGTGAGCTATGGGCAATGGAATGGGGTGCTGCAAATCGATGCAGGGAAGGAGACTTGGTGAAAATATATTATTATTATCATCATCAGTTAAATGACACGGAGGCTATAACCCAATGGATTTTACTCATCGCTGGCTTTTTATGCTGGCAATCGCTACTGGACTATTTGCTATTTCGCTACTCCTCCTACGAGTCAATATTCGGACACTCGCTATCCTTCTAGGCATTGGATTGCCGCTTGTTACACTTTGGCTGTACATGGATGCTAAGTATTTTAGTGCGCAACGAAAAAATATTTCACCAAAACAGGCTTGTGTATGTCCTGTCTGCAAACACCAGGATGCAATAATGTGTTTTGAGGAGAAATGTTCATGCTGCCTGATTACAAAAGATGAAAAAGTGATAGGGCATTCAAGCAGTCCATTGCAGTAGAGAAGGGAATAAAAAATAAGGCTGGTCTTGCTTTGCCCTAGTCTGCTGTCGTTTTACTGAGATGCTTGTGTTGAATTCCCTGCTGCCGCTGTAGTAGTTGTTGGTGTTGAAGTAGAGGTGCTATTAGAACCCTGTTCTGCCGTTCCAGCTCCTTGAGTAGTGCCTTCCCTTGCTGTGGGGATCTCTATGAATGGCGTTGCTCCTCCACCGCCTGTAACTAGAGGCAATACGCCATCCCACCTTTGAGTCTTGAGCCATTCTAGATACCGCGGATTTTCCCTCAACTGCGCCTCAACTATTTGTATCGCCTGCGCTTCTCCTTCTGCCTGTAGTATAGCGGCTTGCTTTACTCCTTCTGCCTGAGCGATATTGGCTTGCTGCTCTCCGACCGCCCTTGCTTTTGCTTGCTGTGCCTCTATCTCGATTCTCCTAAGGTCGTTGTTAGCCTGAAGCGCTCTCTGTTCGGCTTCTACTTTTGATTCAACTGCTCTTCTAAACTGCTCTGAGAACTGGAATTCTGTGATCGATATTGTCTCTACATCAACGTTGTAAGAAGCTAACCTTTGCTTTATCTGGTTTTCAATTTCACTCTTTACAGTCTCTCTATTTGTAATCAGATTCTCTGCGTTAAATCTAGCTGTTACTTGCTTTACGGATTCCTGTATCGCAGGGGCGATGACTCTGCTAGCGTAATCAAAGCCAAGCTGCTGGAACAGGACTTGAGCATTATTCGGGTCTACATGATAGTTAAGTGCGACCTGCGTGCTCACATCCTGCAGGTCCCTCGACGCAGAAGCTGCGTTTTCAACTGTTTTTTGTGTTCTAACCTCGAGCTGGACTACGTCGTCTCTAAACGGCACTACAAAGTGAATGCCTTCACTCAGAGATGCAGAGGTATCAACAGCCCCAAAGTTTAGCAGAACTCCTCTGTGACCAGCTTCTACAATCTTGATGCTGGAAGCTAGTACTACTATAAGCATAATGAAACCTATGATAACCGGTATTATGATTCTCATTGAAGATCTAGAGATTAATCCTGATCGTCCTCCACTATAGTCTTCAAGCGGCTCTCCTTCACGGGTCATCTTTTGATATCGTCCAGGACCTCGTCTGAAGGCACGTCCTCTAAATTTTCGTTTGTATACAACAAATCCTATGATTCCAATGATAATCACTGCAAAAGCAATCGTGATTATAGTGCCAACTTCTACCATTGACTCAGGGGTCTCCGTTTGTCAAATCGCGAACTTGCGTACATCCCTTTGATTTGCATGTACAAATTAATACAATATGACAATATGAATTTTTATCAATGACATATACACCACTAAAAAGTTAAGAGAAGACTATATGAAATCTATAGAGCATATAGTTGGGCTTTTGGGCTGTCACAGTGTAGTCTCTTGGTTTGAGGTCCTATTGATCTTACTACAAGGTTGCAAAAAATTTTCAGCATTAGTATATATTTTTTCTTCTTTAGAACCAATATTGCTTTTCTCCTGATGCAATGTGACAGCTCATTTCTCCATTAAATAAACACGCTCCAACTGTTCTAAGCGTTAGAATTAGGGCTGCAAGGATGTTAGTTCCATTACTTTACCTTTGCAAACTCTCTGTATATTTCCATCCGTTTACGGGTGCTTGCGTTTTGTAGATGGCTACATCGATACAACCTAATGGATACAAGTTTTAATAGCCTTTAGATAATGCATCCTGCAAATACTGCCCTCTTCTTAGAATCCTGCTTTCTTCAGTTTTGATCCGCAATTTGGGCATGAGGTCTGATTATGCTTTGTTCCGCAGTTTATACAATAGTAATTTATGCCCCTTTGAGAGCCAAACATGTCACTAAAGTACGAAGAACCACGAAAGGAACCTCGACTTGCCTTTCGAAGTTGTCTTCTTCTCCTGAAAAGTCCAAGCCCTATTACAGCAAAGACTATCACTATGAGAGAATAAGGAAATGGCAATAGTCTTGAAACGATAAATGCTATCCCAAAGTAGATGCCGATCCACATCAATGTTTCAATCATAAACCGTCTTGTATTATCGTCCACTTTTGCAAATCAACACCATATGATAGTAATTATTGTATTAAAAGTAATATGAACAGTCCAACCCTTAATTTCTTCACAGTAGGATTAACTATCGACATATGAAAGTACAAACTATGAAGGGTATAGAACAAGGCCGGCTCTAAGCCTCTTCGTGTATGAATATACACCCAATATTGACTTGGTGACCTTGTAATTTGTAGTCGCAGCAACTAACCCCCAGTTGACAAATGCGACAGACGGTATCCAATATCTTTTACGAAATGCGCAATATGTAATGGAAAATTGGTTGCAAGTGAGTATATAGAATAGTGACTGAAAAGCTTGTCCTAGCTTCTCATCAGGATATTTCTCTTTGGTTTAGAGAAATCTCTTTTATGAGCGTAAGTGAACGTAGTTTATTTAGAATTGGCTCAATTTCTGTCAACCTAATATCGGCATCTATAGATCAAACTCGTATTCTGTCCTCTAAGCCAGCTCTGTTATGTCAAGATGGCATTTTAGTTATACTTAATAATTCAATTATTCTCCCGAGATGATATTTTATATCTAGTGCCTATCTTTCACCAGTACGTAGCTATAGTCCACAGTTGATCGCAGATTTGGCATCCGAAAAGAGACTATAATAGAACTGTGGATTTTATGTCGATAATTTTGGTAAGCGTATGAGGAAATATCATAATAAAAACTCGTACATATGTGAGTGCAAAACTTTAAACGTAACTCAGGACGGTATCTCTCGAGCTATGATTTCACATTCAAATAAATTCTACAGGTACTCGGTTTACTCTAAATGCAGGGACTTATTGTCGACGGTGAAAGAAACAAAGATATTGATGATACTGCTTTATCAACTTCTAAAAGCACACCGTTAGAAAGCTTTGACCACAATGAAGAATGAATTTCCTTACTGAATAGAAATGAATGCCAGAATAAAGTCTCGCTTTGTAAGTATTATAGGCCTTCTAATTTTTTTATTTCCCTTAAATCCTGTAATGTCGTTTGGTCAGCTAATTATGGCAGATCCTAACTCTAACTTAGAGACAAGAGACGGAACAATTCCTCGTTCTACAACAGAACAGTACTTACGCTCTGTAGATAATGAAACAAAAATTATGGGAGCATATATTCCAGATACACTTCGTTTGGAATATATGAATGGAATCGACCAAAGACTTGCCATATCAAAATTTCTTGGGCAGGGATTTGGAGAATATTATTTTATTATGGACAACTTCTGGGACCTTGAGGAAGTACAATCAACAGAAAGACTCCTTGATGCTGCAGACAATACAGAATTGAAAATAGTTATCATTCTTTTACCTCCATCAGAAGGCGGTCCCAGGAGCAGCTATGACTGGAAGGGATGGATAAATTACTTCAATGATCTTAAAACTAGACATCCTTCTTCATTTAGTGGCTTTACTATAGATGACTTTAATTGGATCAGTACAAGAAATGATACAAAGTTTTGGAGTAACATCGATTTCATGTTAGATTCCAACCTTACTGATGCTCTAAAAGCAAAGAGAAGTGATGTGAAATTTTGCCCTGTAATCTATTTTGAAGGTCTACAAATTGATGTAGTAGCCTCTGAATATCGCCAGTATGTGGATGGAGTGATTTTAGTAAGTGCAAGCTATTACAATGTTTCCAACCTTGAAGCAAGTCTGCATGTATATGACTTAATATTCCAGGGCAAACCTACCCGCTACATAGTCTATCCTACAATAACGTACAATTATACAAGACAAGGTTACGATCCTCCCTCCGATAGGTTAGTAATGGCCACGCTTTCGATTGCAACAAGAATGGTGGATGGAATAATAATATGGCACAAAATTGATGGCCATATAGTCCAAGATTATCTTAGTAATTTAGAAAATCAAAACTATTTTAATAATTTACATATGATGGAACAGCAGCAGATAGCACATGAAAAATCACAAGGAGTATGCGCCAACTGTGTATACTAATTTGATTGACTAACAAATAGATAATCGCTCACCTCATTTTTTTAAGTCAAGCTTCTGTTACTTGCTATAGTTTTTAGATTCCCATGACGGCATCATATACAACTATGACTAATGGCTTTGCCATTAGAATTATAGAAGAAGCAATCCAGTAATTCTTGATATGTATCTATCATCTATCCGTTCAAAAATTGGTTAAAGGGAATAGCGTAAGCAGGAACTAGACATCGCACTCTGTATATCACGTCTTTCTGAATGAACTATCTTTGATCTCTGAAATCGGAGCACTGTACCTCTTCTGCACAAAGCACTCGACTTAATCTGACATTACAAAAAAACTACAGCAAAAGATCGATGTAAAAAACACGATGGACCCTGGCTATCATCATGATTCTATCAAATACATTGAAAAAATTAAAAGGAACCAAAAGGTCTCAGCATTTATTTTAGAATATTTCTCTCATTATAAAATTTTAATGATGGCACTGACAGTAAAACAAAAATATTAACTCCATCTACAGGGTGTTAGAGGCTCTATGCGCTAATGGCATCTTCGTCGGATACTCCCCCTACAATCTTTGAAGAATTTTGTCAGTTAATATTGAGCCTGGATGAATCTATTAGATTTGTAGGCATTGCAACCTTAAGCGGAGCCGTATTAGCCATGAAGTACCGAACCAATTTGGTACCCCTATTGACTCAGGAGGAAACGTCATTATCTATCAAACATTCAGTTTGGAGAATGGAAAGCAGACGAGTCCTAGAAGAAAAACTGGGCAAGACTCTCTATGTAGTCGCAACCTATGAAAAATTAAAGCGAGCAACGATTCCTGTAGGGCAAGATGGCCAATCTGTTTTAATCATATCGTTTGATTATGAATCTGACGCAGAATCAATAATTCGCAATAAGATTTTGACAACTATTAAGCCATATGGTACTATTAGTCGTCAACAGAGTTAGTTAGTTAAAAAGCGACAAAACGCTCACTAAAAGAAGTATGTATATGTATATGTACTTGACATTCAGAACGTACTCTATATTAGAATCAAGAATTGAGCTATTTCCAAATAGAGCATAATTCATTTCACTTCAATTATGCCTCTCAATATCGTGATTTTCTTGCAAGCACATGTTTTTCTCCGTTATCATATGTTTTCTCAAATTCTATGTTGAAGTTGTTCGACCTGAGCAATTCTATCGTAGGACCATAAGTGTCTTTGCCATGTACCTCTACAAGAATCGAGATACGTCTGTTCGTAGACAATATATCTTTGGCTCCTCTAAGTACCTCATATTCTGCTCCTTCTACATCAATTTTAATCCAGTTCACATCATTTATTCCTCTAGTCTTCAACAAATTATCTAGCGTGTCCGCTTCTACCTCAATATACCTGCGTTCGATCTCTCTGCTATATTTTGAAGCAAGGTAATTTGTCATAAGACTATGATGCATAGTATAGCCTAGATCTTCATCTGGTAGGTATAGTTTTAGTCTAGCTTTCTTAGAGTACACCGCCCAATTCAATGCATTTACGTTTTTGAGTTCGTTTAATCTTATATTATGCTGCAATATTCTAAAATTATAAGGATGGGCTTCAACAGCAATTACCCTTCCGGACGCTCCAACAGATTTTGAACTTGTTATCGTATATCGACCCATATGTGCACCAATATCTACAACCGTATCGCCTTCTCTTGGGCGAAAGAGTCCTATTATTTCCTCTTCATGTTTGGTCATAACTATGAAGTCCTCCTTATTGAGCGGACAATGTATGCGATAATCATGACTAGGGACATGTATCTCCAAAAGCAAAGTCTTGTCTACTCCAAGAATCTTAGTTGAGGAATACAGAAAATCTTTGAAATTGATATTTCGTTTTAGGAATATCCTATCCCTTATTTTTCTACCTAGGATCAATCTTAGAAAAAATCGTGTTCCCAAGTAAGTACTCTTCAACAGACTAAATACAAATTTATCAAAGACTCGGGCTCCTTTTACCTCTCTTAACCACCATTTGTTGCTTCCAGCATATTCTAGATATGAAGAAGTATAATCATTTATCATCTAACTACCATTATTACTTTTACAATACCCCTTAAGAGAGTTCCCTAGAGGGAATGACAAATTGACAATAAAATTAAGACACGCATAGAGTTACAGATATTAGGTCAGTATCTAAAAATATATCAAACAACCATGTAGCTTCACTAGAAACTCGTAATATTGCTGGATAAAAAATTGTAAAAACAGAAGAAGGAGGAGGAGGATTAAGCAATATATCGCATCTGGAACATACATTACAAAATTTATAGTCTTGCTGCCTATTACTAACCTATTACATCCCGTTTTAAGCAAGCTATCAGAGCGGCCTTAAAGAATGATAGGAGTCATAAATGCCTCATAATAAAAAGAGTAAGAAGAGAAATACTTCTTCTTTTTTTCTGCTGTTAGCTCTTCTCCTTATACATTACATACATATACGAATAGGCATTTAGAAACTTCTCCGGGTGTTGCTGTTGACCCCTGTCCTTGGCCTGGTTGTATCTCTCTTATAGATAAATCCTTAAATTCAAATTCTGAATTATCCACTCTAAAGCCTCCGCGAGTACCTTCCTCTATTATGTCGTCATCGGATCTATCACAATCGCTACCTGAAACCTCCCAGTCACCATTGTCTATATACTCTGTAGCTTTCTTCCATTGGTTTTGCTCATCTCCGTTATCAACCCATAGCTCTAATTTGACATCGTCTTTGTTTAGGTCATACACTACCAACTTGAGGCCTACCCATCTACCGTCGAGATTGTCTATCACGTTTTCTTTTACCGCAGTCCTGTCTGAATACCCACCATGATGGAATAACTTTTTCTTGAAAAAGGCATCGCCTTCTGCGCTAATCATCCCATAGTAACCATAAGCACCACATCCACCATCATCGTTGTAGGTTGGACCCTGCCTCGCTATTAAAGTGAATTGGTCATCTCCTTGCTCTAGCTTAAAGTAACCTGTCATTTCTACATTCTTCCAATGGCCGTTTGGAGAATCAGCATGAATTCTTACCCCGTGTCTTTCCGAGCCTGTTTCTGCATCCAATTCAAATGCACCAGGATCTACTTGATCTTTCTCTTCCAAGTCTATGTGTTCGTGTGAAGTCATCAAAAAATTTTCGTCATCTTGTGGCTCTTGATTGTTTAGAAACCAGACAGGACCATTATCTGCTGTAGGATAAAGTTGTTCTATTCCGAATTTGTCTGGGACTGCAACGGCTTTCTGCGGGAGCATGGTTAGCCACAAAAAAGACAACATTGCTACCATCCCGACCAGAAGTAGGTTCTTAGAGAACTCTAGATTTCTTACCCTTGATCGCATCGAAGCGCACACATGATAGCAAATTTTTTATTTCTTGCGGAATCTTTTTCTGTGCCCTATGATATAGCTTGAAGATAAGTAACAACAGCATAATGATTAGTTTCATAAGTTTGCTCTTTTTGTTGGAAGCTATTTGTTGTCTAGTTTGGGTACATTGCATGAGATGACACCACTTTTTGATAACATATTGTCAACACCTCCTTCTTTTCTATGTTGTAGCGTTCCATAGGAAAGAAGAAGCAATTTTCTTCGAAGCATTCTCACAAATGGGCTTTGAAAAACAATTTTATTGATAGTCTAAGTATTCCTTTATCTAAAGCTAACCCATTTAAAGAATACAAGAGTATCAACGAAGAGCAAGGTGGCAAATGAAGTATTCTATATTAGTTGATGTCGTAGGACTAGAAGAGAAGCAGTTAGACTCTGGCTTATTGCCAAATGTTGCAAAAATTGCTGAAAATGGGGAGATAGCAAAACTTGAGCCTACATTTCCTGCTGTTACATCAACTGTTCAGGCTAGCCTCTTATCTGGCAAGTATCCAAGAGAGCACGGTATAATATCGAATGGATTGTATGATAGGAACACATACAATGTATCATTCTGGGAGCAATCCAGCTCACTTGTGCAAAGTCAAAGAATATGGGACACAGTCAGGAAAAATAACGGAAACAAAACTGCTGTGCTATTTTGGCAAAACACGATGTATGCTAATTCAGATATTGTGGTAACTCCGCGGCCAATACACCTAGATGATAAAATGGTGATGTGGTGCTATTCAAAGCCAGTCGGCTACTACGAAAAATTGAAGGAGAAGTTAGGTGAATTCAACCTTGCAAGCTATTGGGGACCGCTTGCATCACCCAAGTCAAGCGAATGGATCACAAATGCTGCCGAATATACTCTGGAAAGCGAGAGGCCTAATTTTCTTTTTGTATACATTCCACATGCAGATTATTCTGCGCAGCGCTTTGGTAAGGGAGCAGTCCAGGTGAGAGATGATCTAAAAAAGGCTGATGAATTAGTTGGGCGACTCGTACAGAAGGTAATCGATCTTGGAATACGAGAGGAAACGCAGTTTATTATACTGTCTGAATATGCATTTAATAATGTCAATGGTGCAGTACCGCTCAACCTTGTGCTTCGGGACGCTGATCTGCTTTCTATCCGTACTATTCAGGAAAAGGAATATCTTGATTTAGAATATAGCAAGGCATTTGCGATGGTTGACCACCAGGTGGCTCATATTTATGTCAAAAATGGTTACGAAAGAGAGACCAGAAAGGTATTAGAGAACACTAAGGGAGTGGAGACGATTTTGGATAGCAGTGGTAAGAAAGAGCTAGCAATAGATCATGAGCGAAGCGGCGAGCTTATCGCTATCTCTACAAGAGACCGGTGGTTCAGCTATTACTGGTGGCATGACGAAAGCAGGGCACCAGATTTTGCTCGCAAAGTGGATATTCACAGAAAGCCAGGGTATGATCCTGTAGAGTTGTTTATTGATCACAAGACAAAGTCTATACCACTTGACGCCAGTTTGATCAAAGGATCACATGGGAGGCCACCTGACCTACAAACAGGCGAAGGACTTGCATTATATGCTTCTAGTAAAAGGCATGGCATAATAGCCGAATCAGGGACAGCAAAATCTGTGAACATTCCAAAATGCCTTCTTGATGCGCAATGAAATACGCAATCACGCTTGCTTCATTTAGAAAAATAGAGCCAATTGAGGATACATTGGCTGTGCTAACAAAACAGGGTTACGATGCAATTGAAATGTTCGGAGAACCCACTGAAGTTGATACAAAGAAGTTGCTAGACCTACTAGAATCCTACAGCTTAGCTGTTTGTGGCGTAACTGGCATGTGGGGCTCTATCAGTAGCAATGGTTGGAAGCGCAGACTTCTAAGCAGTAATCCTTCACTAGTAGAAGCCTCGGAACAATATGTTATTGATTGTCTTAAGTTATGCAATACTCTGGGAGGTCATGAGATGAACGTTTGTCTCTTTGCCGATGATATAAAGGGGGTTGACAGGACACACAGCATAATTTCTGCAAATGAAAAGGAGCTTTTTGCAGCAAAAGCAGTACCAATAATGAAGGGCCTATGCAAAAGAGCAGTAGACTACGGCATACAGCTAGTGCTTGAGCCTCTCAACCGCTACAGTACTCCATATTGTGCTACTGCAAAAGATGCAATTGCAATAACACAACAGGTAGACTCGCTAGGAGTACTACTTGATACCTTTCATATGAACATTGAAGAAGACTTGTTTAATGAAGCGATACAAAGCTCCCGCAAGTTTCTGCGCCACATGCACTTCGCAGATAACAATAGAAAAATGCCAGGATTTGCTCATATCGATTTTTCTACAATTGTAAAAAGTCTCAATGGGATTGATTATGACGGCTTTATCAGCTTTGAACCCAACATTGCTGATAAGAATTATGTGCATGCAATAAAATATGGACTTGACTTTGTAAAGAAAATGGTAGAAGCACAGAATTGATGGCATCAGCTTAGTTTGGAACTCTTCCTTACAAGCTGTATAAAATATTCTTACAATCGCCATCTGTTTTATAGCGAGATATCATTTGACAGATGTCAAGGAGAAAATAATATCCCTCCGTCATGGTAGAGCAGTAGAAGAAGCGAATATATGCTGCTATACAGAAAGTCCCAATGTGCATTTATTTTTCTAGCCGTCAGACAATCCTTTGACGCGGTTTTGGATCTCATCTTTTTCCGAGTTCATGTGCTCCCTAAGCGATTCAACTGTGTCAAATGATTGACCACATTCTTTGCACCTCAATATTTCACTTGAAGGCACACAATATCAATACACGACAAGATTTAAAAAACCTCCACCTCCGCTGAGAGCAGCAGCAGGTATTTTGCTATCTTATTTTCCAATAGTATCTAGGGCAAATAAAAGATGTTACAGCTATATCCTATCTACATCACTCGCGGAAAATCTATATCATTGGCAGCTCTTAAATCTTGAATCATTCCAGTACCAGCGTTGCTTCAGCAATTCTTGCTCCAAGGTGGGACAGAAATAGCAGTAATCGCAGCATCGGTGATAATTGGTTTACTCGTGCTGTGGATAATCGTTTCAATACCCGTATGGATAGCAGCTAAGATCTTAACACTTGGAAGAGTTAAGTTCAGTCGGGCAATGTTGGTGACAGCCCTTGGTCCCATAATATACGCTATAGTGTTTTTTATCTCTGCTACTTTACTTACAGCAATAGTTGGGGATCCGACTGTGCCCACTATAATAGGTTTCATTGTGGCCTTCATTGCCTGGATAGGAGTATTCAAAAAGGGATTTGATACTGGATGGCTCAGAGCGATTGGCATAGCTATTCTTGCAATCATAGTATTTGTAGTAATTGGATTAGTAATTAGCCTCCTAATACAGTTAATAGTTCCTGAAGCTCCGCCAATAACACCAATAACACCTATCCCGCTCCAGCAGGTCTAGACTTCCTTTCGGTAATTGAATTCTCGTTCAGCCCACTCTACAAGAGCTAGCAGATCCTTAGCTACATAGTCAGAACTCTCTTCTGCAACAGGCTGCAGCTCTTGTGTTGTAATTGCTGTAATGCGAAGCTCTCCCTTAATCCTTCCCTTCATGCCATTAGCAGTAGAAGATAGGAATCGAAGTGAGCCTTCACCAGACGAAAATATACATATAAGCATCAAGCCGTGCTTCTCTCCCCACATACGTAACAAATAACGCTGAAAGTCGATGTCAAAGAAAGGGTCAATCTGTTCGCCAACATTGCCAATATAAGAGGAATTCCAGCCCCGAGCTAATAATGCAACAGCTGCACCTTTAGCTATAGACACTCTATCTTCAGAGCCAGCCACGCATATGGCATGGGCATTTGGCTTTTGCTCTGTAGCCCGGACATTGAACTTGACTAAATCAATGAGCTCCATCATCAAATTCAACAAAAAAGTCCGTTCTGTTTTATTCAATCTGCCTCTACTATACAATTCCCCTATGGTGTTAACTGCAGGCAGTACGACATCTGTCATCACTCTTACTTGATCGACATCAGAATTCATGACGGTCAGCAAGATTCTCCGGGCATGATCCTCGTCACCTGCCAGAATCGAGCTTATTAGCTTTTGCTGAACTTGGATATAATTAATTGGAAATTCGATATCGCCAGCTCCAATCTGTACAAACCATATGTTCACATTGCCTATCTTTTTCTTTTTGAGAAGACCCATTGCATGCATGACATCTAGATATTTGGTGATTGTCATCCTGTTGATGCCAACCCTGTCTGCGAGTTCTACTCCTGATAGTCCTGTGCCTCCGGCGCTTTGCAAAACCTCCATAATCTTGCGCTTGATCTCCTCAAGTGTATAACGCTGGTACATAGAATATCTGGCAGAATGCAAAATAAAACCCTTTTTACCGGCGCTTTTTTTTGGCGGTCTTCCTTGAATTGGATATCAGATCAGTAAGTGCATTGAATGCTTTTCCGACCTGCTCCATCTTTACAAGTACTATAGTGTCAGTATAACAACTCACAGTGTCCTCAATGTTAATATGCCTCCTAGCAAGCTGGTTATAGAAAGCAATTGCACACCCTGGCGTCTTGATAATATCTTCTGGGCTATGCACAATGATAGCTGCAAGACCGGTTTCAATTTCGAGGATATCGTCAGAGGCAAACATATCTCTGACATCTTGAAGCAAAAGATCGTCAAAGATAAGGGTAATTGACATTATGCTTTCTGACATGCTAATAAAGTTGCCAGCGCTTTGTACCATTGCTTTAGCAACTTTTTCAATTGTTTTTTTGCTCTTCTTTGCTGAGACCTTTGCTACGTCTGTATTGACAGTTATCGTACTAGCCGCCAATATTGATACAATGGGCTTTTCCTGTATATTATAATCATACTTTGATCGCTTTAGAGCGGTGATGATGCTTTCTATACTACTATCCTTGCCAAGCATATGGTCTATTTGCGGTTTAATTAAACGGGCAAGCGCACTGATGTTACAGTAATCACGCTGGAGGGAGTCTTGAAATGAGAGGTCGCCACCAACTGTCTCTCTAACGGCCTCTGTTATCGATTTTTGATATTGGCCAGTATGGGTCAATGTCGCCGTAATCTAGGTCGTTCTTGACCAAAAAATATAAATGTAATGCTAGAAACGCACACGGATGTAATTGGTAAATAATGGCAAAGTTGTATTGGCTTACTCAGGAGGCTTGGATACTTCTGTTTGCATAAGATACCTTCAGACACTGCACAAGCTAGATGTGATAACAGTGACTGTAGACTGTGGACAGCATGACGACTTTAAGGAAATTGAAAAGAAGGCGCAAGCAATAGGCGCAATAAAACATGTTTATATTGATGCCCGCAAAGAGTTTGCCCGCGATTACATAGCGCCAAGCATCAAGGCTAATGGACTATATCAAGGCAAGTACCCGCTTGCAACCGCACTAGCTCGTCCACTGATTGCTGCAAAAGCCGTCGAAGTTGCAAAGAAGGAGGGTGCAACTGCAATAGCTCATGGCTGTACAGGTAAAGGCAATGACCAGATTAGGTTCGATGTTACAATGCATGCCCTTAGCCCAAATCTTAAAATCATTGCTCCAATACGCGACCTCAACCTGACCCGCGACCTTGAAATAACTTTTGCAAAAGAACAGAATATACCAATAAGCTCAGAGGCAAAGAAATATAGCATTGATATCAATCTCTGGGGCAGAGCTTTAGAGGGAGGCAAAATAGAGGAAGCTGACTTTGAACCACCTGAAGAGGCTTTTGAATTTATTAATTTTGAGAATGACAAGGCCGGCTATATGGAAATAGAATTCGATCAGGGCATACCCATAGCGGCAGATGGCACAAGTATGCCTCTCACTGATCTCATTCAATACATTAGCGATAAGGCTGGTGGACATGGCGTCGGCATAGTTGACCACATTGAAGACCGCGTAGTGGGGATTAAATCACGAGAAGTGTACGAAGCCCCAGCTGCCATAGCAATAATTGAAGCGCACAAGGACCTAGAAAAAATGGTACTTACAAAGCATGAGCTTGCATTCAAGCAGATAGTTGATAATCAGTGGAGGTGGCTAGCATATTCCGGCTTGTGGCAGGATCCGCTGCGCGCAGACTTGGATAGGTTTATAGATGCGACACAAAATCGTGTTTCAGGAAAAGTTCGGCTAAAGATGCAAAAAGGATCGCTTAGAGTAGTTGGTAGGGAATCAAAATATTCTTTATATAAAGACAATCTGGCAACCTATGAAGCAGGTTCGACATTTGACCAGAGTCTTGCAAAGGGGTTTGTGGAGCTCTGGGGGCTGCAGTCAGTCATCGCTAATTCCGTGACTGCAGACATATCTAATGGACAAAAAAAAGGAGGTAGAAATTGAAATCAAAAGTTGAATGCCAAGAATGTGGAGCTGAGATCAGTGTTCCGGAAGATGCGGTGGTTGGGGAGATCATAACTTGCCCTGATTGCGGCGGGGAGTATGAAATCACCTCAAAGGGGGCGGAGAACCTGGAGCTTAAGCCCGCTGAAAGAGTAGGCGAAGACTGGGGACAATAATGGTCGAGGTGGACATCATATGCGACAAAGTTCGATTCGAGGAGAAGATGCTCTATGAAAAAGCCCAGAGTAAGGGTATCAAATCAAAGATAGTCGATGCAAAGACACTTACTGTTGGTACAGATAGCAAACCGAAGGATTTCCTACTAGGCGATATAATACTGCAGAGAAGCGTAAGCTATTACCGAGGCCTGTACCTTACTGCCTGCCTTGAATTTCTTGGGTTCAAAGTAATAAACAGATTTGAAGTGGGACAGACCTGCGGAAACAAGCTTATCACATCGATTAAGCTTGCAGAAAACAAGATCCCCTCTCCAAAGACGCAGTTTGCATTTAGTGCAGAATCTGGATTAGAAAACATCAAGAAGACCGGATTTCCAGTTGTCCTCAAACCGATAGTGGGCTCTTGGGGAAGAGGAATATATCCTCTGCGAGACCTAGAGACTGCGAGCATGATAGTTGAAATGAGGGAAGAGGATAATAGTCCACTTTCACGCATATATTATATTCAAGAGATGGTTGATAGGCCGTCTCGCGACATTCGATGCATAGTAATCGACGACCAAGCCGTCACTGCAATCTATCGCTATTCTTCACAATCTGAGTGGCGAACAAATGTTGCACGGGGAGGCAACGTCGAGCCTGCACCCATAACCAAGGAGATAGAAGATCTAGCACTCAGAGCTGCAAAAGCAGTAGGAGGTGGTATCTTGGGGGTGGACATGATGGAAGACAAGAATCGGGGACTGGTCGTTCATGAAGTTAATAACACAGTAGAGTTTCGAGGTGCTGCCAGTGTATCGAAGGCGGATATTCCAAACGCAATGATCGACTATGCCGTCAAGCTAGCGAGGAAGTAATGACCTGTTTTTGGTCACTATTGACCCATTTATGGTTATGCCTGACCAAAAAATATAAATGAGGATTTTTAAAGGGAAAATTAAAAGAAATGCATTTTAGCCAAGGAGAATTTCAGAAATGAAAGTTGGAGTGGTTGGCGCTTCTGGATACGTAGGAGGAGAATTGCTGCGGCTCTTAGTCGCCCACCCAAAGATAGAATTGAGTATGGTGACATCAAGGCAGAAGGCAGGCGAGTACGTGCACCGTGTTCATCCTAGCTTGAAGGGTTTTGTAGATATTACATTCTCTCCAATGGATATGGAAAAGTTAACGGACAATTGCGACCTTGTATTTACATCAGTGCCACATGGCAAGGCAAACAAAATAGTTAAGGACCTATACGACAGAGGAATGAAGATAATAGACCTGTCTGCAGACTTTAGGCTCAAAAATCCCAAAGACTACGTAAGGTGGTATGGTTGGGAGCATCCTTTCCCTGAGATGCTCAGCAAGTCCGTCTACGGGGTTCCGGAGCTCCACCGCAAAGAGATTAAAAATGCACAGCTGGTCTCTTGTCCTGGCTGTATGGCAGTGACCTCACTTCTTGCCCTCACACCACTGATTGAAAATGACCTCATAGATACTGAGCATGTCGTAGTCGACAGCAAGATAGGATCCTCTGGAGCCGGCCAGAAGGCAAGTGCAGGGACGCACCATGCGATGCGTTATGGCGTAGTGAGACCCTACAAGCCTGCAAAACACAGACATACTGGCGAGATCGAACAGGAGCTCTCACTCATCGCAAAGAGACAGATTAAGGTCAGCATGAGTCCACATGCAGTCAACATTGTTAGAGGCATCCTCACTACTAATCATACATTCCTGAAAAGACCCGTGGAGGAGCTAGAGCTATGGAAAATGTACCGTAACGCGTACAAAGGCGAACCCTTTGTCAGGTTGATTCGTGATAAAAAGGGCCTCTACAAGTTTCCAGATCCAAAATTTGTAGTCGGCTCGAACTTTTGCGACGTGGGATTTGACATAGATGAGTACAACCAGAGAATAGTTGCACTTTCTGCTTCTGACAACTTGATGAAGGGCGCTGCTGGCTCTGCGATACAGAATATGAATGTGATGTTTGGATATGGCGAAAATGAAGGACTTATGTATACCCCCTTGACACCAGTATGATAGTCATAAAGATAGGCGGAAGCGTAGTAGACGGGCTTCATTCTTCAGCTCTTGCAGACATAAAGTCAATAGCTGGCAAGTACAAACTTGTTTTTGTGCATGGTGGAGGCAAGGAAGTCACTGCCATTGCAACTAAGCTTGGCAAAGAGCAAAAGTTCATCGTCTCACCCGGCGGTGTGCGTAGCCGTTACACAGACAAAGAGACTGCCGAGATCTATACAATGGTCATGTCTGGAAAGTTGAACAAAGCAATAGTTCAGATGCTGTTACGCCAGCATATCAATGCTGTGGGAGTTGCGGGAATAGACGGAGGCATATTGAAGGCAGAGCGAAAGAAGAAGCTTATCATCATAAATGAAAAGGGAAGAAAGATGATAATAGACGGCGGATATACTGGCAAGATAACATCAGTTGATGGGGTCCTAGTAAGTGACCTTGTTAGCAATGGCTATGTGCCTGTGATTTCGCCGATTGCATTAAGCGAAGAATTTGATTTTCTCAATGTGGATGGCGACAGGGCCGCAGCATATGTGGCAGGAGGCGTTAAGGCAGACAGCGTTATCTTTGTCACAGATGTAAATGGTCTAATACTAAATCAAAAAATTGTCAATTCAATGACCCTGGATCAGGCAAAAGGGGCGTTACCAAAGATAGGATCCGGAATGGACAAGAAAGTCCTTGCATGTATAGAGGCACTTGAAATGGGAGTCAAAGAGGCAATCATTGCTTCTGGCCAGGTTGAAAACCCATTGTCTACAGCAATAGCGCATAGAAATTGTACGGTGATTGTCCCAAATTGAATGACGAAGACCGGTACCTAGGAGCTCTTTATCAGAGGTTTCCAGTAAATATTGCAAAGGGCAAGGGTACAAGGGTGTGGGATACCGCAGGCAAGGAATACATCGATTGCATGGGTGGTTATGGAGTCGCCCTGGTTGGGCACTGCAATGACAGAGTGGTAAATGCTCTCAAGAGGCAGGCAGAAATACTCATCACAGCCCACATGTCTACATACAATGATACTCGATTAATATTCATGGAAAAGATAGCATCAGTGGCTCCGCCCACCTTGAACAAGATATTCTTTGCAAACAGCGGTGCCGAGTCCGTAGAAGCCGCACTGAAATTTGCACGCAAGTACAGCGGCAGACATGGTGTGATAGCAATGAATGGCGGATATCATGGGAAGACGTTTGGTGCGCTTTCTGTAACATACAGTGAAAAATACAGAAAGTCGTTCATGCCGCTATTGGATGGTGTCAAGTTTGTTCCATACAGTGATCCGTCCATGCTCGAAGAAGTAATTGACGATACAATTGGAAGTGTAATTGTTGAGCCAATTCAGGGCGAGACTGGTATTATCGTTCCTCCAGATGACCTTCTGCCAAAAATCAGAGAGATCTGTAATCGGCGCAACCTTGTCCTCATATTTGATGAGATACAGTCAGGGCTTGGGAGAACCGGAAAAATGTGGGCAGGTCAAAACTGGAATACGACTCCAGACATCATGTGCCTTGCAAAGGGCATAGCCGGAGGAGTACCTATGGGGCTTGTTCTTGCCAAGGGGGAGATAATAGATACAATGAAGGTTGGCGAGCATTCTTCTACCTTTGGGGGAAGCCCGATAGCATGCGCCGCTGGCACCGCCACAATAGAAGCTTTGATCGATGATAAACTGGTTGATAATGCTGCAAAGATAGGTACGCAATTTAAGGAGGGACTCAACCGGCTGCACGAGAAGCACAAGGTAATTCGACAGGTCAGGGGTATTGGTATGATGCTCGGAGTCGAACTCCGCTTCGACGTCAAAGATATACTCCTTGACGGAATTCGGCATGGAGTGCTCATCCTTTACTCAGGAAGAAATATTCTACGACTACTTCCGCCACTTGTAATGGATGAAACGACGGTTTCCCGCGTAGTTGATATAATAGACATTATATTGACCAATGAGGAAAAGAGGAGAAATGTCAGATAAGGTAGATGAAACTGATGAAAAGATAATACGCATTTTGCAGGCAGATTCTCGCAGAGCATTTGTTGACATTGCTAATGAGATCGGACTTTCTGAATCGGCCGTTCGGCGAAGAGTCAAGAACCTTGTTGATAGGACGATCATTAAACGCTTTACCATTGAACTTGGGGAAAGTGACAAGACAAGCGCAATAACGCTAATCTCTGTAGCTTCAACGGCAGACACTTCGGCTGTGTCTAACCAGTTGATGAATCTAAACGGCGTCAAAGTAGTATACGAAATAACTGGCCAATATGATATAGCGGCTATCGTTGCAGCGCCAGCGATAGCTGATATCAACAAGTGTATTGACGATATACGTAAGATAGAAGGGGTATCTGACACAGACACCGTCATAATTCTAAAGACTATGCGTTAGTCCCTCTTGCAGAAGCTGGAGATAATACCAACCTGACATTTGGACAAACACCATGCATAATCAACAGATCTTGACGATTAATGCATTAAAAAACGATACTGGTGTAATACTTTGATATAAACAGAATTAGCTGCATTTTTTACTGTCAATTGCAAAGATCGCTTCTGCATAGTACAACAGGAAGAAGACTTTTTATCAAACTGCACGACGATGAGTTGACAGAATTTTTACAGTGCCCGACATTGTCTGAAAAACCAAGCAGTTCTTTAGGTAATCATAACGAAATAAATGTTCGAACCATTAGAATTGTTAGAGAGCAAGGAGCTTCCTGTGACACAATGCTAAATGAGAAGGAGTGGGGAAAAATTTTACACGTGAGTAAGGGCAGCGACGTTCAGCTTAACGATGCTCCTAATTTCTAAGCTATCAAATGGCCTAATGGGATCATTTATGGAAACTCTATCATCACACTAGATCTCGCAATTAAAAATAATACTGATATTCCTAGCTTCAACTATTGGCTTAACTGACACTGACTTCTTAGTGTCTTTTAACAATTTTCTTCCTTTTAATGGTATTATTTCACTTCAATTGGATTGTATTAATTACTTTCTGTAAAATTCAAGAATAATAAAATAAGGTAAACTTATCTTTCTTTCTTTCTATGCTTGTGTGTCTGTTTGTTTTTCTTTCCCGCACCTTTTAATTATATCTAAAGTCTCAGTTTTTTGGCCACTCACGCCAATAAGCAGCAAAAACGTGGATCGAAGTAGCATTACGCAAATCTCTTTCTATCTTTACCTTCTGCCGGCCAAGTAGCTCATATATAACTCTCCACTGAAAATATCATGATGAACAGACCACAAGTAGACCCAGATACCCCACTGTATAAACAAGAATGCAGAAACATTCTTGCAGTCTCGCCGCGCATACGCTATGCAGGAATAATAAACAAGTTTGGCCGCACTCTGGCAGGCGGCCTACGCAAAGGCGTAGTGCCACTACTAAATCCGGATGAAGCAAGAAACGAACACTTTATTGAAGCGACAAGAAATCAGCTTCGGAAGAACTTTGAAAAATCAATAGGCCGAGAAGATTATACCTTGACTGAGAATGAAAAGGTCAAGATACTGACACTCTCGAGTGAGGAGTATTTTTACTATGTAACAATGGACAAAGAGACGCCTACAAATGAAGTTATGAAAATTATCGACGATGTAAAGAGGCTAGTCAGAAAGTAAAGAAATATATATATACACGCACCTCATGCATTATTCGATACTAGAATTGGTCGATAACTACAGTTGATTACAGTCAAGACATCATTTCCGAAATGCTAGTATTCATAAAGAAAATCTGGGATAATTGAGACGAGAAATATGTCTTCACAAAAGAGTTTCTGGCAATAAATGTTAATATTTGGACGCATGCTATAGTAGTAGTCCATAGTACTTTTTAATAGCTCTTAGCTTTTGCCTAGAAATTCTCTTCTAAGACACATGTTCACGTCAGAAGTATATATGTGATCCTTACTGCCTTAGTCCACGTCCCTATCTCGTATCTTCTGCCGCCAAAATTGGATTCTTCTGATCTGCCATGGACATAGGAAAGTCTCTTCGTTATTTTAGAAAAAACTTTTCATTAAAAACAATCCATTGGTTAACATACCATGATCATTATTAAGATATATTGCCTTTTTCTGTGCATCCATTGCTATCATATCTGATACTATTTCCTTTAACCTCTCTTCGGGATAGAGATAATTGTACCAAGTCTTGCTACCATGGAGTCTTAGATATATTGCATTATTTATTGTGATAATTTCATTTGGTAAGCTTGGAGCATCGACAGAGCAAAATGCAATACCCTCTCTTTCAATCTCTTTTAAAGCCGACTCCTTCCACCAAGAAGAATCTCTGAATTCGATAACTGCTTTATTATGAGTGACAACCTGGTCCATGACACCTTCGATACTAAAAAAGGACCTTACCCGCTCCAGATTCTC
>DAIUEZ010000024.1:0-21586 GCA_036844865.1 Nitrososphaera sp.
ACAGCATCGCTGTAACCAGCGTTGACGATTTTATGTTTGGTATCGCCATAGGTCGGATTTACAACTCCTTCCACTACCAGACAAGGCGTACGCTAAAGCGTAATGCCACTAAGAAGGAGTTTGAAGAATTTCTTGACATATTAGCCAAAAGAGCTGACAGAATTAAAAATGCACTAAAACAACAACAGCAGCGGCAATAGTAGTCATAGATAATAATAGTACATTAATAACATTAGCAGTGGTAGCTTTCATCTACGGCACAAAGTGGTATTCGAAAGAAAGAGTCTGCAAGCAATGAATGCGGGAGAATTGAATATAGAAAGGAAGAAAGAAAGAAAAAAAGTTAAGCTCAATTCTATGCTCATTGCGCAAGAGTATCTTCACTTGCATATAATGTCAAATTGTATATTTGTTTTAGGAAGTTAACCCAAAGATTATAACTACAAAGTCTATGATACAGCTTGCAGAGATGGATATAACGTTAGGCAAAGCCTACTACAACCTGTCAGTTCCGTCGCTGGTTGAGGTCATAATTAAAAGAAAGGAAGGCATGCTTTCGTCGACTGGTGCCCTTTCTGTTAAAACTGGCAAATTCACTGGCAGGTCACCTGACGACAGGTACATAGTTGATGATGAAGAAACACATGGTATGATCGACTGGGGCAAAATCAACCACCCAATTTCTGAGGGAAATTTCGAAAAGATATTTCGCATGATGAAGAAACACATTGAGGATAAGGAATTGTTTATCTTTGATGGCTTTGTGGGAGCGGATCCGGAAAGCCGGCTGCCGATAAGAATAATCAATAACAGGGCTTGGCATAGTCTCTTTGCACGACAGCTATTCATTAGGCCCAGCCAGGAGGAATTACAGATTCATGCCCCCGAGTTCACTTTACTTTCATGTGACGACTTTGCAGCTAAGCCTAAAGAAATGGGGACGAGAACTGAGACCTTTATCATTATAAACTTTAAGAAAAAGCTGGTCTTGATAGGATCGACTTCGTATGCTGGCGAGATCAAAAAGGCTATGTTTTCTATTATGAACTTTATCCTGCCAAAGAAAGGTATATTTCCAATGCACTGCTCCGCTAATGTGGGAAAGAGGGGCGACACCGCCTTGTTCTTTGGGCTATCTGGAACTGGCAAGACCACGCTTTCGGCTGATTCAGATAGGAGGTTAGTAGGCGACGACGAGCACGGATGGTCCAATGATGGCATTTTCAACTTTGAAGGCGGCTGTTATGCCAAATGCATCAACCTTGATAAGGACGGTGAGCCGCAAATCTGGAATGCAATCCGTTTTGGCTCTGTCATGGAAAATGTCGTAATGCATGATAGCACAAGGGAACCAGATTTTGACAATGGAAGTCTTACGGAAAATACACGCGTTGCATATCCTATTGACTATATTGATGGAGCAGTAATGCCAAGCATTGCAGGACATCCAAAAGTAATTGTGTTCCTTACAGCAGATGCATTTGGAGTTATGCCTCCAATAGCGAAGCTCACAAAACAAGGCGCAATGTATCACTTTATGTCTGGTTATACTAGTAAGCTTGCTGGAACTGAACGCGGTATCACTGAGCCAAAGGAGACATTTTCGCACTGCTTTGGAGCTCCATTCATGCCACTACATGCATCGAAATATGCTCAGATGCTTGGCAAAAAAATAACAGAGCATGGAACAAGAGTATACCTGATCAATACCGGGTGGACGGGTGGGCCATATGGCATAGGCAGGAGAATGAACCTGACATACACAAGGGCAATGGTCACTGCAGCAATTAAAGGAAAGATCGAAAAAGTGACTACGAAGCATCATGAAATATTCAACCTTGATATGCCCACGTCATGTTCTGGCGTGCCCGATGAAGTACTCGATCCTCGCAACACTTGGTCTGACAAGGACAAGTACGATACCTCTGCAAGGCGACTTGCGTCGCTCTTTGTCAAGAACTTTAAAAAGTTTGGCAACATGCCAAAAGAGATAGTGAAAGCAGGTCCAATAATCTAGTAAAAAGATGGTAGCCCGGAGCAGATTCGAACTGCTGTCTCCAGGTTTCTTTTCTCTATCTTTGTGAGATCCAGAGCCTGGAATCCCTAGCCCTCAACCTTGGAGATTGGCCACTAGATTCGGCACCCATCTTTTTGTCGGGTTCGACCGGGCTGACACGAGCTACATCAAGTCGGCTGTTTGATCGGATATTTTAACGCTTAGTATAGATTTCCCTGGTGACAAGGCCATATTCAAGCTCTGCCTTTTTCCTCATGTAGGGGATGAGACGGTAATGTATGGAGTACATATTCTTGCTTCTTACAATTATGCCCTTTACCAGCAACGACACAAAACCCCCAGCTACTTTTGAAGGTGACACCCCGGTTTTTTTGCAAAATGAGTCTCTTTTTGCATGGTATTCCTTTAAAGTAAAGTAAGACCTGTTCATCTCTAAGACAAGGGGCCAAACGACATTTTCCCAGACCATCCTGCGGTTCTCAGTAGAAGATGCATGCTTGCCCTTTGTTCTGACAGCCGCCTGCTGCTCCTTCTCCTCCTTTATGGCCTGTGGCTGCTGATGGCTGAGCAATCTGAGAGTACGTTTAAACCCCCGGTTTTATAACCTTATAACATAGTGGAGCAGCACGACAACGATCTCGTTAAGGACGCACTTGACCTACTTGCGAGAAAATGGAAAATAGATCAAAAGTTATATGATTTCCAGACAGGAAAGTACAAGGAACTAGTATCTGACACCTCGGTTAATGTGGGAGACGTTACCTTCCATATACCAACCCTGTCAACCGATGGCCTCTACATCTTGTGGAAGTGCCTGTGGCCGGACTGCCACAACTGCTGTGAGAGACAGGGTAGACTACCCTTGACAAAAGACGACATTGACAGAATAGCAAAAAAGGTAGGCTATAGCTCCAAGGCCGAATTTGTAAGGAACGAGACAACGATCTCAAGCTGGCAAGAGGAGGAAGCATTTGGAAATGTTATAACGACATTGAGTATGCTGTCGCTGAAAAGGAAAAAGGACGAGACGCCTGCGGATGATGGTACTCCGCTTCGCTGCAGATTCCTAGACGACGAGGGTTATTGCGGCATCCACCCTGACAAGCCGGGTGTATGCTGGCTCTACCCATTCGCATCGTGGATTGAAGCTGATAGGAGGGGGCAGCCTGAAGTACATGCCACCTTTCAGTTTACTGGAGACTGTCCCGGCTTTTACCTTGACGGATCGGTAGATAGCATGATGCCAGTGCTACACGAATACTCTACTAAAATATATAACTATAATATGGCAGTAAGTAGAACTACCCGCGAGAATTATGGCTTTGTAAATCTTATAGATCTGCGCAAGAGGTAGCTAGCCTGCTTGCTTTTGCTCGCACAATTCTATATATTTTTAATGCAAAGTGCTCTCAGGCTTATTTGCATTCTCGCAAAAAATTGTAATTGACGTACATACTCACATTATACAAGTACTGCCTCACAGGCAGAGAAGACATAGTACTAGATATGTTACTGTCATGAAACGATGTTGTGGAACGGTTTTGGCTATGCTTACTTATTTCTCAATGGCAAAAAAGAAGATCTAGAAAAGATAGAGTCATTTTTGGAGGGCCTGCTGAAAGTTTCTTTTTACTTGATCCCAGTTCACCACGTTCCACCAAGCCGCCACATAGTCAGCCCTTCGGTTTTGGTACTTTAGATAGTACGCATGCTCCCATACGTCAAGACCTAAAAGCGGAACGACTTTGTCCGTCCTCCACTTTGTCCAAGGGCTTGTCTGGTTGGGCATAGTTATGAACTGGACGCCATTTGTATTCTGGTTGTATACAAGCCATCCCCAACCGCTTCCCTGTATAGCTACAGTATCCTTTGAGAATTTGTCCTTAAAGTCGTTGAAGCTGCCAAATGTCTTATTGATGGCATCTGAGAGTTCAGCATCAGGCTCTCCACCACCACCTTTTTTCATTATGTTCCAGAACAGTGCGTGATTGTTATAGCCCCCGCCATGGAAATTTACAGCACTCCTTGAGTTCTCTGGGATCGAATCAATATTCTTTAAGATTTCAACAATATCATTCTTGTTCTGCCATTCCGGACCAAGATTGCTAAGTGCTTTGTTCAGACCGTCAGTGTAGGCTTGATGATGCTTTGTATGATGAATTTCCATGGTTCTTGCATCAATGTGTGGTTCTAGCGAGTCGTACGAATAAGGCAATTGAGGTAGAGTAAAGTTAGCCATATCTGAGAGAGGTAGGTACGAGAGTATATATTGTTTTTTTATGTAAAAACCCACTGCTATCCGCTTGCTTGGGGCATAACAGTCGACAATGAAATTGCATGATCATCTATCATTGATCCGATACTCCCACTTACACTCTGAATTGCTATCTGCAAATTGGCAAGCTCTTGAGTCGACAAACCATATTTTTCTGCCAGAGCGTCTTTGACTTTTGTTTGTGGATCAGATATTTCATTTAGGCTAGACGACACTGTGATATCTAGAGTTTTATTGATCATTTCTAATGGTATCTTACCGCTCGTATCGTTTACCAATGCAAACGTGATCTTATCCGCAAGCACTTCATGGGGAAGCATGTCAAGTGCATTAGCAGTATAGAAGGCTTGTACCTCAAGCAAGTTGTTTGTGTCTTCAAGATTGCGACCAAGGACCTGTGTTCCATTCGATAGCGACGTTAAAAGCCCGGGCTCAAGAGGCAGATTAATGATGACAAATCCTTCGACAAATCTTTGATCATTGCCAATGATACTCTGCAGGTCTTTGCAGACTATATTGGTTGAGCCCTGCGGCTCAAGTACCCTTATTATCGAATTCGTATTCCTACTGTTGTTTGCAGTGACGCTCCATTGGATATTTGCTGCAAAGTCTTGCTTGTTTAAGATTCCAATGTCAGTGTCATAGTGTCCCGGCCTTAATGGTCCTTCATCTCCTGAAATTGTCCCGCATTCAAATTTTACATAATAGGTAAGGTTTCTTATCGGGAAGGTCCGATTCTGCAGGTTTTGTTGCTGTTGCTCTCTGCCTTCTTGCGAGTCGACATTGTTGTTGAACATAGCAACACCATCGCTGCTTAGACTCGTCATCTCAACTGTCTTGGGAACTTTGTCTATATGGTATTGAGAAGAAGCTTCAATCTGCCTGATCACATATGTACCGAGTGGTAAACCCGAAATTTCAACAATGCCTGGCGCTTTATTTTCGTCGGCACCGCTGCCATCATGAATTGTATAATTTGCTAAATTCCCAAAAGGATCTGGTGAAATGATATATCTAGATTGATTAGTAAGTGAGCTGTCAGAAGAGGAAATTATTGTGAGCTTTCCCCCATTAGAGCTAATGTCACTGTTGCCGCTTTTTGTAGCAAAAATTGTCAATAGATTCTGGTTTTGCAGCAGCAAGAAAACTGTAGATATAGTGGTTGCTGCTGCTACTACTGCGGCGACTACAGATACTATCACAGCTACCCTACGGCCTGTCACTTGTTTATCCTCAAGACTTATGAGATAATTAAATCATTGGAGGGCGAGTAAAGTCTGTATGTCTGTATGTCTATATGTCTATATGCGCATAGATGCGCAGTGTGTCCTTTATTCTTAAGAATTAAATATACACACCAAGAATTCATTCGTGTGCAATCAGGCAGACAAAAAGTTTCTTATTTTGCTTTTACTGCATCTTTCGCATTAATATCAATAATCGCAGTCACATTCCCTAATCAGATAGCTTTCGGAGACGGCCTGACTATGGAGACATTCACTGCGACACTTGGAAACAGAAACGCTAACCTATTAGTACAGGTAAATCCTCCCATCCTGACAGACGCAAGTAGAAATGATGCCTACATACTCTTTAGGCTATATGATGCAAATAACAACCAAACGATCCCGTATTCGACATTTTTCATTAGTATAGAAAAAGGAGTAGGAGAAGATGCTCAGACTATAATGCCTCCAACTCTCTTTCACACAGAAAGCGGCCTGCTCAGATTGAAAGTAGAACCCACGGAAGGCGACTTAAAGATTTTTGGGACGCAGGAGCAATTCCTTAACGCATGGGTTGCAGACCCAGGTGGAACAGTGAACATCCAAGGCCCTCTCTTCCTTGAAGGAGGTATATATCATCTTAAGGTGGAGATCTTTGGTGTTGATAGTATACGCAATATATTTGCACCAGGGACTGCTCCCTCGTTTGATTCGTGGCTTAGTGTAGGGGATGTTTTTACTCAAAATATCAATTATCAGGGTCAGCCTTACAACACTACAATAATATCGTATTATGATAGAGTTCGTGATTTTAACTTTGATGGCAGCAAACAGCAATTCACATGGTCGATGCCATTTGATTGGAACGCATCTAGAATTGAAGGCACAAACATATTTGTACACGAGGAAGTGAAAATCCCAAAATCCCTTCCAGGAATAGGAGATACTACTTCATTTACCGCTACAGTTAATGGTAACCCCATATCCGGTAGGATGCTTGCAATTGATCCATATTCTTCGCAGCAGGCACTTACTCTCCACTACTTGCTCAACAAGAACGATATTGTCGGCATGGCTAGCAGGATCCCTCAAGGCAGTTCCGGCATGACATTTACACTTGCGCCAGGCACTGGCCAAGAGGCGCAGACAACGGGCGAGATACTCACAGATACGGGAAACATTAATGTAGTACTTGAGTGGGCTCCAAGCCAGCTGAATGCAAATACAGAATCAACGCTAACTCTTATCTTCCTAGACGGATTCTCTGGACAAAAAATAACAGATGATGTAAATTACAACCTGCGTGTATTAGATAATAATGGCAGTCAAGTCTTTAGCCAGACAGGCCTCGTCGCGGAGGGTGGAACTGGCACTCAGACGATCGATTTTCCGGCAAACAAGAATTACCGTGTGGAAGTTGAAGTCACAGCCATTGCAAGAGATGGACAGCCAATAGACCAGACAAGAAATGGCATCGCAAGGGGTACTGTAGTTGTACCAGAATTTCCATCTGGCTCGCTTACAACAGCAGCTGCAGTTACAGGTATTGCCAGTGCAATAATCATCATATTACGGAGGTTTGTAAAAACAGTGCCGGACTTGGGCCCTAAATGAACGCCTTTTATGACAACCTTTCAGAGAAACTATACAGAGAAATGCCTGATACCTTTATTGCCACTAACAAGGTAATGCTCAATATAGAGCAATTCGAAGCAGGACAGAGTTACGTTACAGCTAAAGTGGAGAACCGATTTGGTGATACAGTCAAGATAAACATCCAAGGCGGGATGCAAGGCATTGAATTACAGGAGACTCTGTTTAATCTCAAAGGCAGATCGCCACGGTTTGCATACATTATGACAACCATAAAAGATAGAGGCGAGGTAGTTGTGCGTAAGCTGCCCGTAATTGGTGTAAAAGACTGGCTTTTAATATATGAAGACGATCTCTTTTTGCTAGCAGTAAAGGATACTTATGATGAGCTGGACATTCGAATTATTGATTAAGAATAATAGTCTGGCGAAGCGCAGCGTTTCTCACCTGCTGCACTCCAACCAGACCGTTTGTTCCCCATCGGTTTGGTCGATGTAAAGATACTATAGCAAATTAAGAATTTAAATGTGATGACTACTGTTGTTACTATTCAGCTTAGTAGTCGACGAACTTAGAGAATTGGGCATGCCTCTAAGCATTAACTATAGGCATTTGCTGTTCGCTCTAATTGCTGCCTGTTAGATTGACATAATCCAATCTGTACGTGCCGTGTCCGTGGCAGACATTTACTAAGTTCGTCACATTGTCTCATTTGAATCGTCTTCTATAAAATACCTCGTATATCGCATGCTGCTTTTGTCTACACAATGTTTGAACGATCGGCTCCTGCCTCTCTATCTTGATATCTCCACGTGTCTAGAACCCAGGTGGAGTCGTGCTGTCTTCAATTGGATCGATCCAAGTACGAGATAATGGCCTGATGATGGTAGAGATATAGAAAAGGGAGATGAGCGAGCAATTTGTCAGCTAGCACATGTTTATAGCAGAGGGGTATAATTGTTAGTTTCAGTTCGCCAGGGCCGACATGAATGCTATCAGGCGCTCAGATAGTGCAACTTATGAAAGCCAACGTCAGAGAGATAGAGAAGAACGTACGCAAATACATTCTCATAGAATTTTGCTCAATTAAATGATGTATCTAGATCAAATAATGTTTCCAGAAATACCTTTAAATGACTATCCGCATTACTGCGATACAGTAATGCCAATTGTAGGTATTGACGATCTTGCTATCTATATTCCCAAGCTTTACATTGACTACAAGGATTTTGCTGAAGCAAGAGGTATGGATCCACAAAAGCTAGAGTATGGTATAGGAATTAAGAAGATGGCTATTGCTGACACTAACCAAGATTCTGCTTGCATGGCTGCAAACGCTTGCATGAAATTGATGCAAAAGGACCGGCTCCATCCGGAGCACATTGGAAGGCTATACGTCGCAACTGAATCCTCTCTGGACGAATCAAAGGCAATGAACTCTTTTGTTATTGGAATGTTAGAACAGATATACGGCGAGGGCTCATTTGAACACGCCGGCGGTATTGAATGTAAATTTGCCTGTGTAAGTGGATCTTATGCACTATATGACAATGCAAATTGGATAAGGGCTAACGAAAACAATGGCAAGGCTGCCATAGTCGTAGTGAGCGACATAGCAAAGTATGATATTGGTTCTACCGGAGAATATACTCAAGGTGCTGGAGCAGTTGCTTTGTTAGTAAAAGAGGATCCGAGGCTTTTGGCTTTTGATCCAAAGGTGCCTTCTACAACGATAAAGAACGAATACGACTTTTATCGTCCGTTTGGTAAAGAGACTCCCCTTGTTAATGGTAGTTACTCAAATTTATTGTACCTGATATCCGTGAGGAAGGCATTTGATGCCTATAAAGAAAAAGCTATTAGGACAGGGCTTATTAAGCTCGAAGATGGCGAATCCATAACTGATCACATTGATTATTTCGCGGTCCACCTTCCATATAGAAAGATGGGTGAAAAGGCACTTGCCTATCTGCTAAGACACGAGTGGCGCCATCTCCCACGGTGGAACTATGTCATCAAAGAGGTCGGGATGCCAGAGCCTCAGCCAAAGGATCCCCGTGGAACAATTGAGTCAATTCTTGCTGACACTGAGTTCATGAAAGCCGACGAACAATTCAGGCGAGCTTTCACGCAGACTTCATTTTACAACGAAGTATATGAGAAGAAGATGGCTAGCTCGCTTGAAGCATCAGCAATCATTGGCAATTTGTATACTGCTTCGATGTATATGGGTCTGCGAAGTATGCTGGAGTTTGAGTTCAAAAAAGGGATAGAACTTGAGCAAAAGAGGATTGGCTTTGGATCTTATGGAAGCGGCAGTAGTGCAATGGTCTTTAGTGGAATCGTACAGTCGCAATACAAGGAGATAGTAAGCAAGATGGACTTGGATGCGGAGATCGGCCCAAGACAAAAGCTAACGATGGAGGAATATGAGAGGCTCCACAGAAATGAACGCAACTTTAATGACTCGATTGTCCAAGCCCACAAAGAGTTTGTGCTCGTAAAGGTAGGTGGCAATACTGCCGACAAAGCAGGGCTGAGAGAATATAACTATGTCAGCTAGCTCTCTAGCTAGCTAACTACTTTAAACTCTATTTGTTTTTGTTTTAGAAATTCCACCAACAGCTCAGCGTGTTTATGATTTTCAAGCTCAAGACTTAGGTAAACACCAGCAGTTCCCGCAGGAATATGAGCACTCAGTCTGTCATGCTCCACCTCAACTATGTTGACGCTTAGCTCTGCGATGCCATCTACCACGCTTTTAAGCGCACCAGGCTTATCTGGAAGTAGAATAAAAATCTTAAGCAATCTACCCATTTGCATCAAGCCCTTTGCCACGACTTGGCCCAAGAGGTACATGTCGACATTTCCTCCTGATATGATGGCGGCAACCTTGTCGCTCCTGCCCCCTGGATAGCTGCTGCCATTAGATAGAAGATAAGCTAGGCTCGCTGCACCTGCCGGTTCAGCCACTAATTTGGTGCGCTCCATCATAAGAAACATCGTCTTTACTATCGATGCATCATCAATTAGGACAATATCTTCTATGTACTTGCTAAGTATTTCGCGCGTAAGTTCACCTGGCTGTTTGACTGCAATGCCATCTGCTATACTATAGCCACGCTTTGTACACTGAAGTGAGCCCTTTACAAGCGATTCTTTCATGGCAGGAAAGGCCTTTGACTCGACGCCGATTATCTTGACATCTGGCTTTCTTGACTTGACTGCAATAGCGACGCCAGAAGCAAGCCCTCCGCCACCTACAGGCAAGTATATTCTGTCAACGTCTGGGAGATCTTGTAGAAGCTCAAGTCCAATCGTGCCTTGCCCTGCAATAATATCAGGATCGTCAAAAGCGTGAATTATAGTCTTGCCCTCTGCCTTGGCAATGTCTTGCGTTGCCTCCCATGCATCGTCATAATTTGCACCACGCCGAATTACTTTAGCTCCATAAGACCTTGTCGCTGCAACTTTGGCTGGCGACGCGTTCTCTGGCATGACAATTGTGCATGGGATTTTTTTTATCTTAGCAGCATATGCTACTCCTTGTGCATGATTGCCGGCGGACGCTGCAATTACTCCATGGCCTGCCTGCTTCTCAGAGAGCCTGCTGATCTTAACAAACGCGCCCCGGACTTTAAAAGAGCCTGTCACTTGCAGGCACTCCAGCTTGAGAAACAAGTTTGTCCCCGCAAGACCTGAGAAGGTTCTGGAAGTCTGAAGTGGTGTCTTTCTAACAGTACCTGCCAGCAACCTTTGTGCGTTTATAATGTCCTCAATGGTTGGCAAATGCCTTTTTTTTGACGGATTCCATATGCTGTCGTCATTCATTTATTTATGCAATGCTTCATCAGATGAGCCTTAATTATAATTTGTGCTGGCTCAAGCTCTGGGCGGCGCTGGGCGGAGCGGCATGTAGTGATATAGCAGTATAGTAAAATGGAAGTAGACGGCTTTCTATATCTTTATGAATAATCTCACTTTTAGGAGCTGTTAAACTTTGTGTAATATTACCTATTCATGAATACCTCTTAGCAGAAGTGATACCCGGTGTAGTGGTTTTTAATAACTCAAATGTAGCTTGCTTCCTCTAATACCTAACGGTAAAAAATTACTCTCTTCTATCTCTGTTATTTGATCTTAGAACTACAGCTCTTTATCTCAAATGAGACTCCTTGATCGTATAGGCCCTTTGAGATGCTGCGGTTAAGACCTTCTTCTACAGCCTTTATTCTGTGACTGTCCTGTACAATGTCAATTGGAATATCGATTTCTATCTGCACCTCAAGGATCATCTTCTTCGTTTTAACCATATTGCTGACTGCTGTACTTGACTCCAGAGGTTATTTCAGTCTTACATTAATATGGAAAAAATCTTTATTGCACTTCCATCCCCGATAAATGGATGTATCCAAGCGATATTTTATCAAGAATGTACGCCGGTGAAAAAAATACGAAGCTTTACCCAAAAAAAGAGGAGGCGCCTTCAGAAGTAGATGATATTCTGCAGACCAACCTGTTTAATGTAATGCTGAACCGAAGATCGCAGCGTAAGTTTGAGGATCGGGAAGTAGAGGATTGGAAGCTTGAAATGATATTTGCCGCAGCCGATACTGCTCCAACCGCTGGAGGCTTTCAGGGCTTTGAGATTTACCATGTAAAGAACGCCGATGTTAAGCTTAAGCTTGTAGAGGCTGCGAACAACCAGCCGTATGTAAATGCGCCAGTGGTACTGGTATTTTGTATGAATCCATCAAGGGTCAAGATGAATTTTCCTCCGCATATAATCAAAAAATTCTCCGTACAAGATGCTACGCTTGCTGCCGCTTATGCTCAGCTGGCGGCCCATGCGCTCGGACTAACGTCGGTGTGGATTGGCATGATAGACGAGCAAAAGGTGATGCAGGCACTTGTAACTGATCTTGTGCCTGGATGTATCTTATCCCTTGGCTACGCGCAAAAGATGCTCCATCCAAAACCTAAGAGGAAATTGACTGAACTGATAAATGAAATCTGAGCTTTCGCAGCACAGATGGTGCAACATTCAGTAGAGTATCATCGGATATTGTTCTAAAGCTCCAAGAAGTCACATCATCGTATCATGTAGCCTAATTTATCTAGAGCTTAATAAATCCACATTCTAACGATATATTTTCTTGTTGATGGCAGGCTTAAGTACAAGCTACATAACTTTTCCCAAGACAACAATAGTCATCCTCTTTATAATGAGCAATATCCAGTGTATTAGGATTATGAAGATGCTTATCTTGAGTGAACTATCTATGCCTTTTCATAGTGGCAGAGAATTCTTGTGATGCCTCTTTATTTTTTTAAGCTTCATACTGTATCGTAACTTGTATATCCTCGTGTAAGCCTTCGGTTTCAATTCTTCGGTGACTGCATTTGAGTCCATCCCTACTAATAAACTAGTACCCAATTTTGGGGAGTGCTTCTTGTACAGCGCTAAGCTCTAGCGAGACCATGTCAGCAGCCTCTTTTCTTATCTTTGAAGTATCAAATAATGCTTCCCTTCTCTTGGTCTTCCTGTTCCTTAAGACTTCAATATCAAAGTAGTTGGTGATACCTTCTTCCCCTTGCATAAGTCTATTGTAATCTATAAGGACCGGTAATGTGTGGTAAAAATTCATGATTAGATCATTTAATTCTGTGAGAAGCTTGTTTTTCTTACTTTGATTCTCGATGAGCTGCGGAAACTGCCTTTCAACAATTGCAGACTTCTCATTGAGCTCCTCAATAAGCCTTTCATCTTCAAACATTCTTACAAAAAGTTCGTCAAATCCTAAGTTGATATAACCTCTTTTTTCTAACTCTGTAGCGAGCACCCTATCAGCAGCATCTGTCAACTTGCTCAAGATAGACGAAGCGCTCTGGTCGATCTTTACAAGCTCCTTTTGTATATCAACTACACGTCTCTCAACTCTATAATAAAGTAGCACATGAAATTGTATGCCAAAATATGCACGGATATAAAACCAATCGTCCTCTTTCGTGAATGTAGAATAGAGCCTGTGAACGTCTTCTGTAGCAGACTTAAGGATGCCGCTAAACGTCCATCCTTCGAGCACATTCCCAAGCTGATGGAGGAAGTTATGCACATTCTGTGGGTCAAACGTGTCCGCCTGAGTTATTGTGCTGTCGCTTAGCATCCCCGTTGCCTGACGCATTGTAATGGCGGGCTTGATGGCTTCCAGGAAGGCCTCCTGTACCTTTTCAGCTGCTGCATTTACCTTCTTGCAAAAGTAATCATCTCCATTAATGGGTGTCCTCATAATCTAAAAGTTGTGTGGCGGTATCTAATATATTCACGTTTAAATGGAACAGGTGACAAATTCAAGTAAGATTTGGCTGCAGGAAAGGAGAGGAACAAGGAGGCTTCACAGGACAATGCAGGCAAGGGCCTCTTTAATATGATAATGAACACGGAGAGCAATAGCAGTGAAGAGGCTAAGATAGTTGACTCAGAAACCCTTGTCTCACAGACTCAAGACAGGCTATGGAGGGCCCTCAAGCGTCGTTTTCAATACGACGTAACGCTTCAGCCTGGCCAAGAATTCCTTCTCAACCATGTCAGCACCAAGATTCCTCTTGTGATAATGTATGCCGACTTGGTGGGGTCGACCAATATGAGCATGACTTTACCAGCTGATAAACTGACCACAATAATCCGAGCTTTCACATATGAAATTTCACAAGTTATTTACAACCACAAAGGGTACGTGCTCAAATATGTTGGAGATGCAGTTATTTCGTTCTTTCCGGCTAGCTATAACAAGCTCCTCGCATGCGATAGAGCAGTGCAATGCTCCAAGTCTATGCTTACTGTGGTAAAGAACGGTATCAATCCAATTCTTAATCAATATGATTATCCTGAGCTAAATGTCAAAATAGGAATGGATGAAGGTGAGAATGTCATTGTGCAGTATGGCCATGATCGAACCTCCCAGATCGACATTCTTGGATATTGCATGAACATAGCTGCCAAGATAACCTCACTCACAGGCCCTAACAAGATCTCAATTGGACAATATGTTTATGAGATGCTACATCCATCCATCAAGTCAAAATTCAGTGAGGTCAAGTTCAGCGCAGAGGAATGGAGGTACACGGATAGGCAGACTGGTCAGCTTTACAGGGTATATTCGATGCGCGGGACCCCTGTGTGAAGATGGATTCGTTATACTTAGTAAGCCTATCAAAAAGAGAGATCTTTAACGGTATGACTTTTGCTTTCTGCGTCGTGCGCTAGGCCCACCAAATTTCTTGGATTCTGTCTGCCTGCTGTCTCCAGATAGCAAGTGTCTGTCGTATTCTGCTATTTTTTTCCTTATCTCTTCGCGCATGCTCTTTGTGAGAGGATGTTCCTTTGGGTCCTTGCCACCCTTTTCTTGTCCTGTGAGGGCTCGTGAAATTGCAACTGCACCCGCAAAAGCCTGTCCCATAAAGCCGCCACCATGGACTTGGACATCTATATCGACCCTGTTGCGCAATTCGCCTATAAGCGTAAGCGGTGTAAGAAGGAGCTCTCTTGCGATTTCAGGAGTTACCATCTCTGCCGGCCTGTTGTTCATTCTTACTTTGCCGGTCCCCTTAGCTATCGTGGCGACTGCCTTGCTTGTCTTCCGTTGACCTGGATAAAGCTCTATCTTGTTTATCATTCTCCCTTCCATCCTATCTGCTTGGCAACTTCGGCAATAGAGATATAGTAGGACTCTGGCTTGGTAATCTTAGAATCCTCAAATGACTCCATCTTGGCACCTTTCATACCTTCAGGAACTCCTATATATACTCTCAGGTGCTTGAATGCACCTATCCCGCTTGACTTACGCTTTGGCACCATTCCCCTTACCATCTTGGATAAAATAGTATCTGGCCTCCGCGGATGGAAAGGGCCGTGAACGGGATTTGTCACCGAATTAATGCCCAAATGTTCTTTGTATGAGTCAATTGTCTTGTAGCGGTTACCTGATAGCATCGCCTTCTCAGCATTGACGATAGCTACTCTCTTACCTTGCAATAGCAATTTGGAGACATGTGAGCACATCCTACCTGCAATGCAGCTAGTTGCATCAACCACTACCGTAGTCTCTTGCTGTTTTTGTCCTGCTTTTTGCTCAGCCAATTATTCTCAGCCCTTTGCCATCCGGGTGCTTATTGATCAAATCATCAAAGGTCACCACATTGCCGCCAGACTCTTTGATTTTCCTGGCAGCTGTTTCCGATATTGAAAAAGCGCAAACCGTCAACTTGTGTCCAAGACTCCCAGTTCCCAGAACCTTGCCCGGGATGACTACCACCTCATCTGCTCTAGTTATCTCCGCAAGCCTTCTGACATTAATCTCTCGCCGATTGGCCCTGGGACCTGCAAGCTCCTCTTGAAGAGCCCGCCATATTGGCGCCTTGTTTCTCTTAAAGGCATTGCGAAGACTCCAAATTGTATTGTCAACCACGGTATGGGCAAACATCTGTAATATGACTTCGTATTCTAAAGTCCCCAAATAAATGTAGTGCCATCTGAACCTATATCTGCGATTTCAAGGGTGGATCGTACAGTTTAACTAGCTTGTAGATGCTAGAAAATCAATATAATTTATAATATATTTAGAATATTTGCCTTGCAAGCAGTCTTGGAGAGTCGAGCCCTTATATGATAAAAGGCCTTCTCGAAGCCGATATCTAGGCATTCTTTGGAAGCTTCAACGATGATATTGACTGTTTGAAATTCTTAACCTTTGCAACAAGCCGCTCGCCTGCTGCCAGAAGTATCTCTTCGGCCGTCAGGGCGCCATTTGATTCCAGGACTAGTATCGTCTCATCTTCATTCTTGCCATCTTTTACTACTGCAGCAGATGTGGGCTGCCATTTCGCATGGTCTTTGCCAATGCCGAGCCTTGCATATGCTTCAAATTTTAATTTTTGATTTGGTGCAAGAACCACGATTGGAATGTCCCTGCTGACGGGTTTGACCATCTCATCCTCAGACACAAGCTCACCTGAGGTCACAGCTACTGTCTTTTCATTTGCCTCTGCTGCAAGCACCAAGAGAACTCTGCATTTGCTGCAGCCAAGAGTGCTCTTGCAATCACAGTCTTGAGGCATCACGAACCTTCCTGGATCAGTGCGAAGAGGTATCAGCCCAAGCCTATGGGCGACCGCTTCATCATGCATAACAGACGAATTTTCAAGAACCACGACATCATCTATCGCCAGCGTGGAGACTTCACTTATAGCTAGCCTCCTTAGGGAATTGATGTATTGTCTTGGAATATTGCTAAATTTAACAACGATCCTCTCGTTTGATTTTTCAATAATTTCAGCAGATGCGGAAGCCAATACTTTAAACAATTCTTCAAAACAACCTTAAAAATCTACCTAATCTTGTAAAAAATTCTGTCTCCTGGCAGGCATATATATTGCGGAAATGGATTATCTTAATAAATGACAGATAAATTCACAGTGGCTCGCCTCGTTTTGGACGGTGATAAATTCGAGCTCCTCGTGAAACCTGACCCTGCCCTCGAATACAAGATGGGTAAGAGAACGGATGTTTCAAGCGTGCTTGTGTCAGATGAGATTTACTCTGATGCCAACAAGGGCTCAAGGGCATCAACTGAAAAGATGATGAAATACTTCAAGACGAGTGATTCAGCAGATGTGGCCAAGCAGATCCTCGCAAGAGGGGAGCTTAACCTCACTACCGACCAACGTAGGAAGATGGTTGAGGAGAAGAAGAGGCAGATAGTGCAGTTCATAAACAGGAGTTTTGTTGATCCCAAAACTCACCTGCCACATCCCATAGTGAGGATAGAAGCGGCAATGGAAGAAGTGAGGGTGCCTATAGATCCATTCAAAAAAGTGGAAGATCAATCCAAGACCATAGTTGATGCGCTACGCAAGACACTACCATTAAAATCAGAGACCGTCAAGCTGACCGTGACAATCCCCCCACAATTTGCTGTGCAGTCATACAGCGTACTAAAATCTACCGGGGACCTTAGGTCTGAGGAGTGGCTTGCAGATGGGTCCCTCAAGGCCGTACTTGAAATGAACGCCAGTATGAGGGGGCAATTTCTTGACAGGCTTGGCGCTGTTACAAAGGGTTCTGCTCAAGTAAAGGCAGAGTAGAAAGGTCTATACTTAAAAATATAAGTGCGCTATAACCTATCAGCGAAGGGAGAGAAAGAAAATAATGAAAAATGCTAATATGCGTTCAAAAGGGTCTTTTGCATTAGTGGTGAGCCTTTGAGCTATGCACGAGGTAAAGAGAAGGTACGTCATCCCTGGAGACAAGATCGTTGAGGGGAATTTTAGGCCACTCATGAACGTTATAAAGTCAGGCAATGCTCTCATTGCTACGAGAGTCGGAATTGCGGAGACCGGACGAGATGGCGTTAAAGTCATACCACTATCAGGTGTTTATATCCCACGCGTAAATGACCTTGTGATCGGCAAGGTCATAGACCACTCGTCCCTCTCATGGGAAGTGGACATTAACTCATGCTTTTCAGCTCATTTGCCTGCCCAAGATGTATTTGGAAGAGACTTTTCACCTGCAAGGGATGATATGACCAAGCATTTTGCAATAGGCGACATGATAACCGCAAGGATTATTGCATTTGATAGGACGCGAGACCCAATGCTTACTGTTCAGGATAGAGACCTTGGCAAGATCCCGAGGGGAGAATTACTCAGGATATCTGCGACACGAGTTCCCCGTCTGATAGGCAAGCGTGGTTCTATGATTCAAACGATAGAGCAGGCGACCCAGACTCGAGTGCTTATTGGCCAAAATGGAATTGTAGTCGTGACAGGTAGGTCCCCTGAAGGAGTAAACTTGGCCGTTAGGGCAATCAGGATGGTAGAAGACGAAGCACATACATCAAATCTCACTCAGCGGATTAAAGGACTTTTGAATGTGCCAGACACATCCCCAACGCAAGAGAGAGGTCCCCTGATTGCAGGTTCTCAGAAACCAGCAGAAATTGAATCTACCATTGATGATGTGGAGGAAGAACTGGAGGTTGAAGGTGAAAAATGACTCAGACAAGAATTTTGATAGATGAAAATGGAAAGAGGACAGACGGAAGAGGTATTGATGAACTACGGACTGTCAAAATAACTGTAGGCACAGTGAAAAATGCAGACGGTTCAGCTTTCATTGAATTTGGGAAGAACAAGATACTAGCGGCAGTGTACGGCCCTAGAGAAGTGCACCCTAAGCACATGGCACTTCCTGACAGGTGTGTCCTTCGCTGCCGTTACCATATGTCACCATTTTCCACAGACACTCGCAAGAATCCTGCTCCATCCAGAAGGGAGGTGGAGATCTCTAAGGTAATGCGTGAGGCACTAGAGCCGGCACTGATGCTCCAAGACTATCCCAGAGCAGCAATCGACGTTTTTGTAGAGGTACTTCAATCTGACGGTGGCTCCCGCTGCGCGGGCATAACCGCTGCTTCAGTTGCATTGGCGGATGCCGGGATTAGCATGCATGATCTGGTCGCTTCGTGCGCTGCAGGCAAAGTCAATAACCAGATCGTGTTGGATATTAATGATGAAGAGGATAAGGAAGGTCAGGCAGATATGCCGGTTGCATACATGCCTAGGCTAGAGCAGGTGACACTCTTGCAACTCGATGGCAGACTTGCACCAGAGCAATTTAACGAATGTCTCGACAAGGCGATTGGAGGGGCCAAGATGGTCTATGAAATCCAAAAGCAGGCATTGATGCAAAAGTACTTTGGCAATGAAACTGAACTAAAGGAGGAAGCACAATGAGCTCATCAAAGAGATCAACTATAATCGTTGAGCACCTGCGCAAGCAGCAGATGTGGGATGCCTTGTCAAGGGGGAAGAGGCTTGATGGCAGAGACTTTAACGACACCAGGCAACTTGTAATTGAGACAGACATTATTAAGAAGGCAAATGGCTCTGCAAGAGTCAAGCTTGGCGACACCGAAGTAATTGCGGGAGTCAAAGTAGAGACAGGTGAGCCTTTTGAAGGGCTTGAGAACAAGGGGGCGTTAATTGTTTCGGCAGAAGTATTGCCTACTGCGTCACCATACATTGAGCCCGGCCCACCAGACGAGGAGGTAGTTGAACTGGCAAGGGTAGTCGACAGAGGAGTCAGGGAATCGGAGATGATCGACCTTGAAAAGCTTGTCCTTGTGCCCGGCAAAATAGTATATACGATATTTGTGGATTGCAGCGTACTTAATGCTGACGGTAACCTGTTTGATGCGACATCATATGCCACCGTTGCGGCGCTGCTATCGTCAAAACTGCCCGTATTCAGAATGGACGATGAAAAAGTAGTAGATAGTGGTGACACACAACCAATGCCTGTGAGTAGTATGCCGGTTTCAATTACGGCCGCAAGAATTAGTGATTACGTATTGATTGATCCAAGTGCAGAAGAAGAAGCGTGCATGGACTCGCGAATAACGATAACTACTACAGATGAGGGCTTTTGTGCAACTCAGAAAGGCCATACAGGGTCATTTACGCCGGATCAGATCAAAAAGGCTGCAGAAGTAGCAACAATTAAAGGAAAGGAAGTACGGGCAAGGTTGAAGGAGTTGCTAGTAAAAAATGACTAAGAAAAAAGGCTCGACAGCGCTAACTGGACTAGGAGTCAAATTTGGAGCCACAGTACGCAAACGTTATGGAAAGGTTCACCGCACGCTTCACAGGAAGCGAAGATGCCCGTCCTGTGGCTCCATCAGGTTTCGCCGTTTGGCAGCAGGGATATGGCATTGCCCTAAGTGCAACTGCAAGATCGCCTCAGGGGCATATGACATTGAACTTGAAAAGCTACAAAGCTAGAATCAAGGTATCAACAACATCCAAGCGTAAAGCAGTTGCCATCTGCCAGGCGCTTGCTCCTGACATTAGGCTTCCGCCATCGAGTGACGCTAGAGCGAAAATCTTTCTAAAAAACTCCGAAGTTATTTTCAGAATTGAGACTAATGATATTGCATCTATGCGCGCAACCATGAATTCTTACTTAAGGCTGGCAGATGCATCTTATAAGTGCCTATCGCTATGATTTTATATGCAGATGATGTGAATAGCTCTGCAATAGTTTATGAGTGAACAGGAACTTCCTCCATGGGTAAGAGAACAAATATCGAGATTACAACAGCTCCAACAGAACCTCCAGGCAATCATGATGCAAAAGCAACAGCTGGAGGTAGAAATGGTAGAGACAGATAGAGCTCTTCAGGAATTAAAAAAAGCCAACCCTGATGATGCAATCTACAAGAACGCAGGTTCTGTTCTCATCAAGGCCAAGAAGGAGGATGTCCTTAAGGAACTGGAGGAAAAGAAAGAATTGTCAAATACCCGCGTTATGGTTCTCGGCAAGCAGGAGACAAGGGTGAAAGAAAATCTTAAGGAAGTTGAAAACAAGATAAACGAAATGATCCGCGGCATGCAGGCTGGGGGCTCCTCACCTGCTGGATCAACTGGCAATGCCGGACCAAAGTCGTGGGGGTAGTAGTGTAGCAGTCCTGGTTATAACTGGCCTTCGCAATATAATCTTCAACACTCTTTTTGATTATCTGGAAGAGCACTTGCACGAGAACTCGAGAATTCATTGCGGAGTTAGCTAGATTGTGAGGATATATAATCAGTTGCAAGCCCTGACAGCGGCCTTGCATACTGTTGTAATGCATACATAATGAAATATAGTTATAGAGGGCCTAAAACAGAGTATGTCATGTGCCTGTTAGAATTGTAGTAGACGAGAGGGAAAGGAGCAGCAACATACCCGAGCTCCTGAAAAGTGCAGGTGCTGTCATTGACTTTGCACAATTAAAGGTAGGTGACTATGTCGTTTCATCCGAAACAGCGATTGAGCGGAAAACTGTACGTGACCTGATAAGCTCAATCTACGATGGTCGACTCTTTTTACAGTGCTCTGATCTAGTAAAGTACTATCAAAAGCCCCTGTTGGTGATGCAAGGCAACATTGCTGAGCTTGCTGAAACTTCGCAGGACATGGAAGACCCTGACGATATTAACAAGTTCCATGCTGAACGGATATCCCTTGCGTACGATGCGCTCATAACAGTCGCAATGGAGTTCAGAATCCCTATCATTCATACCCCTTCTGCAGAACAGACGGCTCAGTTGCTAGTCACATTGGTCAACAGAAGCCTACAAGAGACCAAGGCTGCAGGTCCACTACTGAGAAAGATTAAGAAGGAAAATCCGATTCAAATACAGCAACTTTCCGTGCTTGCGTCTTTACCTGGAGTAGGAGAAAAGCTTGCTACGAGGATGCTCAAGAAATTCCATACTCCGATTAGGGCACTTAACGCCTCTGCAGCAGAGCTTGCCACCATACCAGGCTTTGGTCTTGCAAGGGCTGAGCGAGTGCGTAAGGTCCTAACTACATCCAATAATGCCAAACAAGTAATGCAGAGAACTCTTTTTGACAGTCAAGACCATAAT
>DAIUEZ010000025.1:0-10448 GCA_036844865.1 Nitrososphaera sp.
TCAAATAGGTCATCATTATCGAACCAGACAACATCATCGTCAACAAACCAAACAGGAACAGAAGGAGGAGCAGATCAACAACAATCACAGTTTATAACCTGGGGGCCCGACCTCACAGACCAAGAAGGAGTTGCAAGTGACGGAGTATATCATGTTCAAGGTCCAGTACTGACAAAGAACGAAGATTACACCATCACTGTCTCAATAGCTAGTATAGATAACGCTGCACAACCCCAGCCGCCGTCCGATGACTTCTTGCTACCATCTGTCAATTCGACTGCTGCCAACTCCTTAGTGCCCGTTGATGGAGATGAATAATAAGTAAAAAGGGCAGCATGTGTATCTCACCCTACTTGCAAAGCATAACAGTGACAAACATGTCAGATTGATAACAGGTGACAATTATAATGCAATTGTACAATATGATAATATAATAGCAGTACAATACGCTTGCAAGAAAACACTATTACATGTTATTGTTATTTGTGTTCTGAGACTTCATGTTAACGCTCTACCCAGCTACGAGGTTGCAGCGCAGTGGTTGTTAAGAAAATCTTGGTGCCGTTTGACATATCGAAATATTCGCTTGATACTTCAAATGAAGCCATCGAACTTACAGAATCACTTGGTGCAAACATTATCTTTATTCATTTAGTAGGGCCTGAGCCCTACATTGATAAAGTCTACGATTTGTCACAGGCAGAACGAGAAGTCAAAGATGAAATTACTACAAAAGTAAATGGATGGTTCTCTCAGGCCGCGGAAAAATGTAGTAGCAAGAAGAACATTTGTACTATGGAGATACTATTTGACAGAGGTTCTACTATTGAAACAATAATAGACTACGCAAAGAATATGGGTGCAGATCTCATTGTTATAGGTCACAGTAGAGTCCATGGTTTTGGAAGATGGCTGAAAGGAGATGTTGCAAAAGGGGTTATTGATCATGCCCATCCTCCTTGTTCGGTTTTAGTTGTCAAAAGGCAGTAGAGAGGCATATTGCAGCTCATCTGGAGCAAATATGAACGGTCATGATATGTGCTTGCGAGCTCCAATAACTTGAGTTGACATGCCAATACAAAATGTTTATAGATTCTCCTTGGACTCCAAGTTGTTAATGTCTCTGTTGTTAATACTAAAATAAAACTCTAAAGGGTAATGACTTAAATGACATTTGAAAAGAAACAGAAGAAGATGGAAAAGCAGATTGTCATTTCAAGAAGTGCCGCAGACGGCATCATCAGTTATTCCAAGACACTTCACCCTAACGAAGCGATCCTGATTCTGCAGGGCAAGACAACTCCTGAACAGGTCATTATTGAGGGTCTTGTTATCCCTCCTTTTGCTTTAAGCGGACCATATTACTCTGGATATTCCAATTATCACCTGCCTTTTGACAGTTCATACGTAGGGAGTGCTCACTCTCACCCAGGTGGTTCAAACAAGCCATCGCTACAGGACCTTAATAGAGGATTCTATGGTGCGGTTTCAATCATAATCGCTTATCCCTATGAAGACAGGACGATAGCAGCTTATGATCGGAATGGCAACAAATTGGAAATCAAGATAACAGATTCCTCCTAACTATTTTGATGGTAAGTTATGTAATACAGATGTTCCTCTTGATGTGCAGTTGCTGGCTTTTCGGATCTAATTGCGTTTACTTAGGTTAAACTACAAAAATAAAATGGTTAACGATGATCTCTGAAAAGTTCAGATAACATATTATGTTATTATATTGTTGTGTAGAATAAGAACGAACCCCTGAACAAGAAAAAAGAGATAGATATGCAGAGTACGCATCATTTCTTGATGATTTCAATAGTACCCTTGGCTTGGAATATTCTTATCCAGCTACAGTATAGGCTGCTGTACTTGTGCTATCTTCTTCTTCTTCGTCTGAAACCATGCAATGCTAATATGTGTTGAGATACTACGTCATAAAGTATACACTCAAGTTTTGGCAATAGTGTCGATGATCTTTGCAAGCTCAATATCGTAGTTGCTTATGCCACTGACATCATGTGTCACAAGGTCGATCCTAACGCGGTTGTAAACGTTGAACCATTCTGGGTGGTGGTTCATCCTTTCTGCATTCATTGCAACTTTTGTCATAAATCCAAATGCCTGTACAAAGTCGTCAAATTCAAATGTCTTGTTTATCTTGCCATTGACAACTTTCCAGTTATTAAGCTTGGCTACCTCCTGCTCTATCTCACTTTGCGACAATTTGCGATACTCGTCATCTGACATAAAATAAGTGGGACGATGTATCTAATACATCTTGCCCATTAGAAGGAACTACAGCATCTTGGCAGCTATTGTAATTGCAGCTACTGCAAGTGTGATCACTACAGAAGCTATGCCTAATGGGAACTCAGGCACTACAGTCAGGCCTGATTGGACCATTTCGTTTGTGTCCTTTATCTTTTCTACCCGCACGTTGAACGACCCCGGCGATGCAAACGTCACATAGTGGGAAGATACTCCCTCAGGGGGGTCGTTACCGCTCCGGAGCGTGTCACTTCATTGCCAGCCTTATCCGCAAGGAGTAATTCGTATGAGGCAGCAGACACTAGCGCATCAGACTTGTCAGTTATTTGTATGCCAGATGTTATTGGCTGCTGTGGGAGAATCTGTTCAGGCCATATAAGACCCACCTTATAATTCTCTGACTCGGCAGAGACTTCAGCCATCTTGACTTCGCTACTGGGGTCGGTAGGTGTCTCTCTCGTAAAGACTGCCTTGTCCGTGCGCTGTCTTTTGAGATATTGATCATCTCTTCTCGACCTTGAGTCACCCACACATCATACTTGAGCGAAGGGTCTACCTGAGTTCTGGTTGTGCCAACAGCGTGTGCCTCAATAAACACGTTGTAGAGGCCGTGCTCTATGAAATGGACCCCTCTACCATAATGGATCCTCCTCCTCTATTCCATATGTCGCCGAATTGGGGCTCTGCCTCTCCTCTAGTTACTACCGTCTCAATGTCTCTAGGAACTACCTGTGATTGTAAGTCGCCTTCAGGGTCATAGAAGAAGCTCTGCCCGCCGAATTGGCCGCCCTCTGTTATAATGGGGATTTCAGTACCATTCTTTTGAAAAAAGGATCCTTATGTCACTTCTTTAAAATTTGATTCGTGTTTTCGTCAAAGAACCTTGCACTCATGGAAATAGGCTGGTTGATATCAATCAGTTACTACTGGCGGATCAAGCTTGGCAAAGAGGCTAGCATTCTTGTCTTCAAAATCGGTTGCTGGCAACTGGTGCCCGCCGTGGGCATACGCACGGGGAAAAGCAGGAGGCAAAAGAGTCATGGCAGCAAAAAATTACAACAACTATCAAAACAAGACAGGGAATTTTTATGCTTTCAATTTGAGACAATTTTTCAGAAATCGAAATTGTAGCAGAGTATATATTGGTTATTTTGGCGAGGATACAACTCCAAATACTATTAATATCGATCCGCTCAACTGACGAGCAATTTGCCGGATGGGTAGTCTAGCCTGGTTAGGATACCTGTCTTACACACAGGTGGTCGAGAGTTCAAATCTCTCCCCATCCATTATTAGTTGATCTGCGTCCTTTTGGAGATACATAATCATCTAGCTGAGATACCCGCAAGATACTGCCCACTATTCAACAAATGAATATAGAGAGGTGCCCGCTCGATTATTAATTTAGTAGGCTATCCTTTAGCGGGCAAACCTTTCCATTACTCTTCCAATACACTTAGTTGTTTTGTTCAATAGATCAATCCTTGCAAACTCGTTTGGAGAGTGGATTCGGGCAAACATGTAGGTGCTACCTATCGAGATACAGGGCGCCTTGAGCACTTTTGCAAAAGAGTACATCGGACCAGTGCCGGCAGAAGAGACACTTATTATCGCTGAACCAAAGATCTCTTTTGCAGCTTGTTCTACGTGCCTAACAAAAGGGTCGCTAATAGGTGTCCTTTCTGCAGCCTCGCCGTGAATGAGCTTGACCTCGATGTCGGAAAAGCCATGCTCTCTCAAGTGGTTATTGAGTCGTTCAAGCTGCTTTTCCGGCACCATGCCTGGGACAAGCCGAAAGTCCATTTTGACCATTGCCTGAGATGGCAATATCGTTTTTGCACCTTCGCCGAGGTAGCCGGAGCCAAACCCAGCGATGTTGCAGGTAGGCATTCCGACGAGCGCCTTTTTAATATCAGTACCATTTGTATCGGCAACAAACTTGCTGAGGCCATACTCTTTCTTGAACTCTTCCACGTCGAAGGGCTCGTTTGCGATGAGTGATAGTTCCTGCTCTGTAAATGGCCTCACTTCCTTGTACCAATCTTTGATTAGTATCTTGCCGGCCTCATTGCGCATTGTATTGAGCGCATAGATAAGACGCCACGCGGGATTTTCAATAAGCACTGCAAGACTTGAATGGGCGTCACGCACTGGGCCCTTTGCTATCAATTCAACATATAGCAGTCCTTTCATACCGAGGCTGATTATTGGCCTGTCCTTAGCGTCTACATACCCAAACTCCCATATTACACCGTCGCATGAAAGCCTATTGCTATACCTATTGAAGTACTGATCGATATGCACGCTTCCGACCTCCTCCTCGCCTTCTACCATGAACTTGACATTGCAAGGTACGTCGCCTGTCTTTTTCAAGTAATATTCAACTGCCTTGATGCGCGTAATCAGTTCTCCCTTATCGTCAGTGGAGCCTCTGCCAAACACATAGTTACCCTCTACCTTTCCACTAAATGGATCATTCTCCCATAGCTCAAGTGGTTCTTCCGGCTGCACATCGTAGTGGTTGTAAAACAAAATAGTCTTGTTTGGATTTGACTTTGATTTTAATTCGCCATAAACGATAGGTGGAATACTCTTGTCGTCAAGGTAGAGAACTTCAGAGTTGATGCCAGCCTTGCGCATTACTTTTGCAACGAGGTTGGCACACTCGACTAGGCCCTGCTTTTTTGCAGAAATGCTTGGCTGCCTTATCAGGGTCTTCAGGTCTGCAATCAGACCTTCCATTTCAGCATCTACTATTTCGTTTATCCCGCTCAATGCATTGTGTAGAGATTTTGTAATTGAAAATAAAGGTTACTTTTTTAGATATTTGACTATTGTTTGATTTAATGTCATATACATCCTAAATTCTGATTTTATGAATCGCTAAGCTAAGGGTTGCTTTTATTCTGGAGGTTCAACCCGCATTCTGATTGTATCAGGTCCTACTACACTAAATTGCGATGTTTCTCTTTTTGAGACATCAACTACCACACTATAAAGTACCCATATTCCAAAGATAAATGCTATGACTGCTGGAATCACTAGCAGTATTAAAATACCGTTTGCCATTGACAGTATTGCATTATTACACTTCTGGCAGTAAAAAAGCTATCCATATGAATCATTTATAACCAGCCTCAGATGCTTTTCACTTTATGTCAAACTCGATCTTCTTTTCGCCCAAGTCGATCGCCATAATTGGGGCTTCTGAAAAGCCAGGAGTGGGCAAGACAATCTTTTACAATATTGCCAAGCACTTCAAGGGCAAGATTTATCCAGTTACCCCATCAAACCCGACAGTAGGTGGCTTAACAGCGTACAAAAATGTACTTGATATTCCAGATTCTATAGACCTTGCAGTAGTGGCTGCACCCAGCAAATTCACGCCTTCTGTCATGGAAGAGGTGGGCAAGAAGGGAATTAAGGGTGCAATCATTGTTTCTGCAGGTTTCAAGGAAGTAGACGAAGCTGGGGCTAAGCTAGAAAGAGAGGTTGGTGAAATTGCAAAGAAATATGGTATCAAGGTCATTGGTCCAAACTGTCTTGGAATAATGAGCTTTTCAAAGGATAACATAATGAATTCCACATTTCTAAAGATCACTCCAAAATATGGCAATATCGCACTTGTGTCACAGAGTGGCGCCATCTGTGCCGCAACTGTAGAGGACGCAGAAGCTCAGAACATCGGCTTTTCAAAAGTCATCAGTATAGGCAACAAGGTGGACATGGATGAAAGTGACGTCCTCGAGCTCTTGGCAGAAGACGAAGACACTAGAGTCATTGTGATGTACCTTGAAGATATCAGAAATGCAAGGCGATTCATGGAAGTTGCAAAGAAGATAACCGCTGAGATTAAAAAACCGATAATCGTGCTCAAAGCTGGCAGGACTGCAGAAGGCGCCAAGGCGGCCTCTTCACATACTGGCGCGCTGGGTGGTTCTGATGCAAACTATGAGGCGGCTTTTGCTCAGTGTGGCGTAATTAGAGTTGACACTATGGGCGAGCTATTCGATCTCGCCACTGCATTTTCAAAGCAACCTCTACCAGATGGCGATGTTGTTATTGTATCGAATGCTGGTGGCCCGGCTATTATTTCAACTGATTCCTGCTCTAGGTACGGATTGAAGATGGCAGATATCTCATCCATAAGAGATGAGATAGCTGGGGTCATACCCGCATACGGTTCGCCAAGGAATCCTGTCGATATTGTTGGTGACGCCGATTACCTAAGATTTGAAAAGGTATTGGTTCTGACATTGGCGCATCCAAACGTCGGCTCTGTCGTGACAATGTGCACCCCTTCAGCCACACTCAACTACGACGACCTTGCAAGGGTCCTTGTCAAGATGTCGCAGCAATTCCCGAACAAGACAATACTTGCATCGCTAATGGGTCTTGCAGAAGGAACAGAAAACAGGAGGATCATGTCAGAAGGGGGCATCCCCTATTATCTATACTCAGAGCCGGCGATAAGGACACTCAAGGCAATGTATGATTTTAAGAAATGGGTTGATGAAGCTTCAACCAAGAGAGATACCCTGCAATTTACCAAGGATACATCTAAGGTAAAGTCAATCTTTGAGAATGTTCGGAAGAATGGAAGGAGCAACCTCCTTGAAGAGGAAGGCTATGAAGTGCTTGAGGCCTATGGCTTTCCAACTCCAAAGAGCATCCTGTGCACTACAGAGCAAGAGTGTTTCAATGCTGTAAGGCAAATAGGCTATCCTCTGGTCATGAAGATAGTTTCTCCGGACATCATCCACAAGTCAGACGCAGGCGGCGTCAAGGTAGGCATCAAGACCGATGATGAATTGAGGAATTCATTTAGGACAATAACAGAGAATGCGCTAAAGTACAAGTCAGACGCCAAGATAAAGGGTGTGCTTGTTCAGGAAATGGTCAAGTCCGCCAAGGAAACTATACTTGGCGCAAGCCAAGACCCAACATTTGGGCCAGTGATCATGTTTGGCCTTGGTGGCATCTATGTCGAAGTGCTCAAAGATGTTGTATTTAGGATCGTGCCCATTGACGAGCAAGAAGCGATAAACATGGTCGAGTCTATCAAGACCATAAAACTGCTAAAGGGCGTCAGAGGAGAAAAGTCATCCGATTTAAAAGCAATCGCTGATTCGCTTCAGCGGCTCTCCCAACTCGTCGTCGACTTTCCAGAGATAAAGGAATTTGACATCAATCCGCTTTTGGTACTCGAAGAAGGAAAAGGGGCAAGAGTGGTTGACGCTAGAATAATCCTCAACTAGTAGCTATAGCTTGGTGCCACACTCTGCACAAAATGCGGCATCAGATTCGTTTTGATAGCCACAAGCAGAGCATTTGCCTCCAGAAGCTGCAGGCGTGGTATCAGCAGTTTTGAGTAGGATGATGTCTCCTATTTTTGAGATGCCGTCCCATGGTACTTCTTTTTCACCTATCTTTATCATTATATGCGCGTTTCCCCTTCCACCTACCTTGCGCAGACCTATTTGCTCAACCTTTCCAATTAGCATTGCTTCGCTATCGTAGGCAGCCATGCCAACAAGAGATTGCATTGGAAAAAAGCTATCGCTTGTAACTGTAGTTGTTGCTGCTGTTGTTGTAGCAACAGCAAGGTCAGACGGAGAAGGAGAAGCTTGGCTCTTCTCTTCTTCTACTTTTGAGGCTGGTGCTCGAACAGGAGTAGTATTAGTAGTTTCTTGCTGCCGCGGTGTCTGGGCAGGAGCGTCGAACTTGCGGTATTGTGCAATAGTGGCATTACATGTTCTGCACTTGTACTCACCCTTTTCAATAAGTGTGACACCTTCTCCAAGCTCTTCATTCGGGTTTTCAAATACCAATGCAGGTGAGCCTTCGTATACTTTTTCACATTTGTTGCAATAGTGTTTCACAAACCTGTCCTCTTCAAGCCTGCCAATACCGGCCAAAAACAACTCTGGACCTCCAAGGTTTCCCTTCTTCTGCTCTTCGTCTGTTACCCTTGCAATAGCATAACCCCCAGAGCCGCGCAACTTCTTTTCAGTCATATCTTCAGCAATCATGATTTGTTTGTGCATAGGCTTCGGTTGCAAGTTATTTAAATCTAGTCAATATTATCAATCAGTTTTGATTTCCGATATTGTGCGAAAGACCAATTTCTCATGCAAATGAATTATGCTTCAACGTTCTGTTAAATCGGCGTCAGATACTGCAAGCAATGCTTCAACTCATCATCGTTAATATACTGCAATGCTCAAAAGAGCTATCGACTGCTAGTGAATGCCGTTGCAATACTGCTATATCGGAACATTGTGGCTTCAATTGATAAAGTCTTCCTTGTATGGCAAGTCGTATTTCCCATAGTCTACATCTTTATCGCGGGTTATTCGTATTCGTCACTCATTGGGAATCAGGGTGTCCCAATGGGCAATACAACAACTGTACCATATCCAGCATACTTGGCTGCAGGCATGATCGGCTTTAATATGATGAACAGCAGCACGATTGCAGGCAGCATAATATGGAATGACAAACGAAACGGTATGTTCCAACAGATACTAGTGATGCCATTTGCAAGGATGGAGTATATTGCCGGCACTATCATCACTATCATGTTGATGGGTCTTGCAAGTGCAGGGCTTATCCTCATAGCGGGCACGCCGACACTTGTTGGAAGCGCGCAACCTACTCTTGTGGGATCGCTATACGTGCTCTATGCGCTTATAACGGGCGCAATATTCTTTGGCTCTATCGCAATAATTATATCGACACGACTGAAGAGCAGTGAGGGTTTCAATGTCATAGTCAACAGCGTGTTCCTATTCTTCTCATTTGTTAGTACTGCGTTTTATCCAGCGCAGGGAGTGCCTGGAGCGCTGAGCACTGCATTTTACATCAACCCATTGACATACATCGTCGATATTACGAGGGCTGGTATCTTTAACAATATAGATCTATTTACAAATATTCAAGTCGGAGTCATCTCAGCCATGACTGCAGCCGCATTCTTTCTCGCCACTCTTTCGATGATGAGGATGAAGATCTAGGTCCCGTTCCCAATAACTGTGAGAAACACTTCTTCAAGCGTAGGCGGATTCATAGAGATACTTTCTATAGGGATTGCATTTTTTGAAAGTGACCCAATAATCTTGACTAGCATCTCCTGAGCCTCTGCCGAGCTTATCCTTATTGTATCTTGCGCTGTCATCTCAATTACAGAACCATCAGCTATCTGTCCAATTATCTGCATGACGGACTGCGCCGTCGGATCCTTTAGCTTGATCTCTACTGCCTTAACACCTCCATATTTTTGCTTCAGGCCGGCAGGTGTGTCGGTGGCAATTATCTTGCCTTTATTAATTATCGCTATTTCATCGCACAAATATTCTGCTTCTTCCATGATATGCGTTGTAAAAAATACAGTCAGTCCACCTTGAACATACTTTTTGACATAATCAAGTAATGTTCGTCTTGCAGCAGGGTCAAGACCTACTGTTGGTTCGTCTAGGAATAGCAGATCCATGTCATGCATGAACTCCCTCGCAACCTGCACGCGCCTACGCTGACCTATGGACAACTCATCGTTTTTCATATTGCTGAATGATACAAGTTCAAATTTCTCCAAGAGCTCCCTTGCCCTGTCGCGCCTCTTTTCGCCAGGCATACCCCACATGAGACCATATAGCTCAAGTGCACGGTCTACCCTCAGATTAGCCTCAAAGCTAGGCTCCTGCAGCACGACCCCCATACGCTTTCTAATTTCGCGAGAGTGCTTTACAACATCCTTGTCAAAGATCTTTACTATCCCCGAAGTTGGCTTAATAAGCGTCGTAAGCACTCTTATCGTCGTAGTCTTCCCTGCGCCATTTGGACCAAGAAAGCCAAATACCTTGCCGTATTCCAAATCAAATGATATTCCATCTACTGCATGCACCTCTCCATAGCTTTTATGCAGGTCAGAAACGTGAACGCATAGTTCCATTCGCAGATAGTGTGCAAAAAGTCTAATTTCTGCATTTATCTAAAGAGAGAAGCCTAGCAAACAATTCGAAAGTACGATGGCGTATGGATGTGTATGCGTACACACACAGTTTGTAATGCAGTTACTGCCGCCTGTGCCCAAGCATATGCTATATGACCATAAGATCGAATTCTTGGATAAACCATCATGGAGAGAATATATATTTTATAGATGAACTAAATTT
>DAIUEZ010000025.1:10458-21329 GCA_036844865.1 Nitrososphaera sp.
AAACGCATAGTTCCATTCGCAGATAGTGTGCGAAAAGTCTATTTCTGCATTTATCTAAAGAGAGAGAACCCTGCAAACAATTCGAAGTACGATAGCATATGGATGTGTTTGTGCATGCATGCATACATGCACACTGTTTGTAATACTGTTACTGCCGCCTGTGCCTAAGCATATCGCTATATAACCATAATCGAATTCTTGCATAAGCCATCATAGAGAGAATATATATTTTCTATATGAACTGATTTTTTTCTCTCTCAGTCTCTTCTCTCTCAAAATATATAGGCAAGTGAAGTGCAATGGTTCTTTCATACTGGAGGTTCATCGCAAGCTTTGTCGTCGTCCCATGACTTTAAGGGAATGTTAGAGATCCTTCTTCGACAGCGCCCTGAGCTGAACCCAGAGCAGGTAAGAGACTTGATTGACGAAAAAAAGCGCAAGGTAGGCGCCGGCTATCTTACCGACCAAGGTGCTCTCTTTCTTGTTGCAGCCGACCTTGGTGTATCATTTGATAACGTCTCTAAAACGCAAACAGGCCTTAAGGACATTTACGTAGGGGCAAAAGAGGCCACAGTCGTAGGCAGAATCATGAATATTTACCCTATTCATAGGTTCACCAAGAGAGATACCAACGAGCAGGCTGCTACCCGCACGCTTGTAATATATGATAGGGATGCAAGGGTTAAGGTTAAGCTGTGGGACAAACACACGACGATACCTGACGAAATGGGTCTGCAGGCTGGTGATGTGATTAAAATAGTTAAGGGGTACGTCAGGGCAGGTCTTGACGGCAAACCAGTGATCAACCTTGGAAACTATAGTACAATCGAGACTGCGCCTGATGATTCGTCTATTCCTACGATTGATTCTCTGACTATTACAGTTGATGCTATAAATTCTCTACAGGACAATGCCGTCATTTCTGGCACCGTCAATTCTAACCCGCGGGTAATTGATTTTGTCAATGCAAGGGGCGAGGCAAGCAAGTCTCTCCAGCTTCAGTTGTCAAATGAAGCAGGCACTCGCTCACTTAGAGCAGTCATCTGGAATGTTGATGAATCAAGAGTTCCTAAGGTATTCAGGACTGGTTCTAAAGTGCACCTGATTGGCGTTAGAGTAAAGCAGGGTAATCCACAGTATGGTAGCGGCGACTTTGAGATCCATGGCGATGAAGGTACAATGCTGCAGTTCTCAAGTTCTCAAGAAGATGTCGAGGTAATGCCACTTCGAATTATCTCTATCGGCGAAGAAACCGGCAGAGGTAGCTTTATGTGCCTTGCAGTTGACAGAGCAGGTAGCCCGCTTATACTTACAATTGATAATTCGCTTGTCAGCCCCAAGCAGCTGAATGAAGGTGTAATGATTGAGTGTGTGCCTTCGCGCATATTTGGCAATTCAATCACGCTATCAAAGGATGATTCATATGTCAGAGTGACAGACGAGGGCGATGACACATCCTTTCCAGCCCAGTCAAAATTTGAGAGAAAGATACAAGACGTGCAGATTTCACAGGATCCTTACATCATTGAAGCAATAGTGCTTCAGGCACCTGAGACTGCAGAAGTAAACACCAAGTCAGGCGAGACCATACCTATGACGTCTACCCTGCTTGGCGATGACACAGGCGAGATCAGGCTAGTTGGATGGCGTAACCAGAGTGCTGGCGTCAACAAACTGAACGTAGGCGACAGGATAAGACTAGCCGGTGTCACTGCAGGACCAGGGCGCGAAGGCAAGGCAGAACTGACTCTGAGGCCCTATTCTTCAATCACTAGGCTTAGCTAGAAAGCCAAATTAAGCAATCAGGTAACTTCTGTTATGGTGCTTATTGCATCAGATACAGCCAGTAACATCATAAAGCAGGCAGAGGAGCTCAAGGCTCGGGTTCGAAGCCACGCTTCAAGAATTGACGAGAACTTCAAAGTAGGAGTAGAGATCGAGGTATGTCTTATAGATGGCAAGGGGGCACCAGTTGACGCAAAGCCTGTTATCGAGCTGCTACGACGATATCATGATATTGACTTTGAGTATAGCATATGCCAGCTTGAATATAGGACAGAGCCGGTTTCCTTTGAAAGCCTTGCACAGCTGAATTCAGAATTTGAAGAATTCATAGAACACCTTGACCTAATTGTCAATAAAGTCTACAAAAACGATGTATTCCCTGTATTTTTAGGATCGAATCCCTCTCCTCACATTTTGAAGGACGGTCTCATTACAAACAAACCGCGCTACCTACGACTTGCAAGGTGGCAGAATAGAATCCCTGACGTAGAGATTGACGGACAAAAGTTCAGAGCACTCCATGTCGCTGCTGCCATTCAGGGCTTCCATCTCCATTTGCAGGGAAAAAATCCCAACTTTACGTCGCAAATGTTCAACCACATTCTGAATTTAATCCCCTCTGTGATATTGCTTGGAGCAAATAGCAGACTTTTCGCAGGCAGAGTGTTTTCACTCCACGAGCCAAGAATTTATCTCTACGATCAATCGGAGCAGCAAAACTCAGGATTCCCAAGCATATCACGGTACCTAGACGGTGTAGAAGATTACATTGATTACATTATTTCAAGAAAGCCGGTGGTTGCAAAGGACTACTTTGAACTGGTAAAAGAGCGTCATGATGACGCCCGCATTAGGATCAATACAGGCTTTTACAGGGTCGAGACAAGAGTTATGTCCGTGCAACCGACCCCAAAAACGATGATGGCGATGATAGAGTTTTTCACTGGCTACCTGCACAGGGCTATCCATGAAGAACTGGCACTGCGTCCTTTGTCAGCTATCAGAGAGGAACGACAGGCTGTTGTAAGATCAGGTTTTAACGCTAAGACACATTTTAACATCATCGAAACAGTCAGAAGCCAGCTTGCATACGCGCGGAAAGGTATTTCCGACCTTGGAGTCAAACCAGATTTTCTGAACATACTTGAAAAGCGGATTGAGAACAAGACTACTGCCGGCGAATATGTCGCCAGATTGTGGCAAACTAAATACAATGGCTCCACAGAGCAAACGTTACAGGAGGTCGTAGCAGATATTTGGGAAAGGACAAAGAACAACCAGCCTATTTATTAATGGTCGCTTGTTGCATAGGTCGTTATATTCGAGAGTGAATAATTTTGCAATCATTATTATTATCATCATCGAGCATTCATTTGGCTAATCGCTCCAAAAGCCGCGCGTAATGACGTACTGCTTTTCTGCTTCATAGATACTCCGATATACCTGCTCGTCGTCGACATAGTTGCGCAGGATCCTTGCTGCAGTATCAGCACCAACACCGTGGCCGGATAGCACTATTAATGCTGTCCTACCAAAGTTGTTTACAAGCGACGCTACTTTCCATGCACGTTCAAACTTGTGGTTCTGCTCGGGTGTCAGCTTACCACCAGTAAGGCGATTCCGAATTATCCTTGACATTTCATCATCTGACCAGAACGTAGCACTGACAAGGCGCGATCGGCAGTTGGGGCATGATATTTCTTCTGGCATGTCCTTTGTTTCCATTACGCGCTCCCATTTACCACAGCGTATACAGACAAGCCGATGCTTTGTCTTTTCGAGCCGTTCTTTGACAAGCTCTATAACTCCCTTCTCGATGCTCAGAGGCATGGCCCCAGCCATCTTAGTTGAATGTTCTGTTATAGGCTTTGCGAGATCTGAAAATTCATTCACTTCAAGCCAGTTGATTGTGATCTTGCCTTCCTTTATGTCGTTAAGCACCTGCTGGGTTTGCTGTATATCATATTTATCATGTACTAGTTCTCGTATAGATTCGGCGCTCACGGGCGTTTTTGAATATCTATCGTAGATCATGCGTGCTACCTTTTTGTCATACACTGCTTCTTTGCTTATCATGCCAAATCTTTTGGCGACCATCCAAACCTTCCAATTGATATTATGAGTGCCAGTAAGCGCAGCAATGATTACAGGCTCAAGGTCGTAGACATCGCTTAAAGCCGCTTCAATCCTCCCTTGAGTTATTCTTGCACTTGAAGTCAGCATGATCCTGTAGGCATCTGACCTTGACTCTACAATGTATCCAATCTGTGATGACAAAATTGTGGACAAGAGAGATGCAATGGTATTGTTAACCTTTGACCCGAAAGCACAGTGCATTACAAGCATGTTCCGCAGAGTATAGCTTTCAACCACAATGTTCTTTGAATCTGGTATCACCTTAAGCATCTTCAATGTGCTGTCCATTATGGGTGTCGAAAGCTTGATTCGGACAGTTGCCGCCTGGTTACGTATGACTCCCACCTCTTCTGCAGTCTTGAAATCAACTGGGATCATTTCGCCGACCCAGTAGGGAATGTTAATCGCAGCCCCACGTAGAGGCTCAACGTTTACGACTAGACGCACTTCATCGATAGACAGTATGCGCCACTGCAATCCCTTAAGCACGAACACATTGCCTTTTTCGCCATAGTCGCCGACGAACTGCTGGTCAAGCGTGCCTATCCTGCGCTTGCTTATTGAATCAATGACTTCAAACTTCAGAACATAGGGTATCATTGAGGCATTCTCGAAGTAGTATTTGTAGGCCTTTATTTTGCGGGTATAGGTTCGGGCTTCGCGCTCGTACTTGATGACGTTGTGGCCGGCCAATATGTCAAGGCAGCTTTCAACATCAAAGAGGCTAATGTTTCTGAAAGGATAGGCCTGAGTTATAATGTCGTATGCGTCCTCCACGTTAACAGGATCGCGACTTTGCATTGCAAGTCCAACTAGATGATGAGCCATCACATCAAGCGCTCCTTCATGTATCTTTTGCTCCTCAATTGAGCCTTTTTTCATGCGGCGAATTATTGCAAGTGATTCTATCTCATCATCAGGATTGTTAGTCACAATCAGACCCTTTGCAAAGCTCTTTTGATTGTGCCTGCTCCTACCAATCCTTTGCATCAATTTTGAAACTTGTCGAGGAGATCCATAGTGAATAACAAGATCCACTGAACCAATGTCAAGGCCTAGCTCAAGCGAGCTTGTGCAGACAACAATACCTGCCATACCAGAACGGAGTGTGTGCTCTGTCTCTTCACGCATCTCCTTTGAAAGCGATCCATGGTGGACATCCACTTTGATATCACTCTGGTTCTTGAGAATGGTGCCGAGATATTCTGCCTCGTCCCTTGTATTCGTAAAAAATAGGATTGTGCCTTGGATGTTGTTGGTCTTGACATATTCTGTAATAAAGTGAGCGACATTATTGAGTGATCCCTTTACAAACCTGACGTCAATGTCATAGCTGCGATTTGCAGAGTCGACAAGTACTGCGCTGCGTCTACCAGCGCCGCAGATAAACTGGGCCGCCTGTTTTAGATTTCCTACTGTGGCAGAAAGCCCTATTCTAGTTGTAGGCTGCGATGATAGAGCCTGCAGCCGCTCAAGGCTTATTGAAAGGTGAGCGCCACGCTCATTAGCCACTAGCTCATGAACCTCATCTACTATTACCCACTGTAAGCCCTTTAGAGCTGCCAGCATCTTATCACTTGTCAGAACTATTCCAAGAGATTCAGGTGTTGTTATCAGCACATCAGGGGGGTTTTCAACTATCTTTTTCCTTGCCAAAGCGGTAGTATCGCCGTGCCGGATTTCGACCCTTAGGCCTTCTGACTGCGCATATTGTACTATACGGCGAAGGACATCATTATTGAGCGCACGCAGGGGTGTAATGTATATTGCCCTGATTGTGCCAGCGCTATGCTCTTGGTGGGCAAGCATAGTAAACACGGGCAAGACAGCTGCTTCAGTCTTGCCAGAGCCAGTAGGAGCGACCAGCAGGCAGTTTATCCTCCTTGAAATGACTGGCAGTACCTTGTGCTGTATTGTAGTTAGCGAAGAAAATCCTTCTTTTCTGAATTTGTCTATAATAATATCTTCTATGGTATGGTATTGGTTATTGTTGTCACTTCTCAGTGTCTGCAGCTGTTCCGGTGCGCTGCTGTTGTTGTTCCCGTTTTGCTTTTGCGCCTGATCTTTCATAAACCATCACTGTAAATAGGCCGGCAATGAACAGGCCTACGGCAACCATGACGTACGAGTCAAAGTTTGCAATTGCTTCTCCACTCATTGGAGACTAAAGTCATTATACGCTCAATAAATATATTCGTATATTATTTGACCTATGACGATAAAGATAAACAATACTTGGCCCGTCGATCAGTTATTGCATTTAATTGAAATTTTGGTATGTAGAGATATTGGACGTAGACAGTTTTTTCATCAGTATAAGGCGATACTACCGCAATTGTATGAGGCCGTAGTCTGGATTCTAGAATCTGCTTTGAGTATGAAGAGGGCAGAATTTGATAAGGCGTGAAATGTTCGTCCACACTACATGAAGGAGAATAGCAAAATAACACTTTGATCAAGACTTGATAAAGCTGACTCTATAGCTAATCTCCCTAGATAATCTAGGTCATGCCAATAGATTAACGCCTTACTCTTTTTTGTCTAACTTAGTTGAGGCTCTCTTCCTTCAAAGTGCTCTCGTATAGGCTCAATTATTTTGTTAATATAAGTTGCAGTTGAGCTCTTCAAATCCATAGGATGGATCTTTTTTGTAAGAAAATCATGCTCTATATCTTTGTAGGCTGTATATGAGATGCTGCCACCATATTTGGTAGGCCGCTCAATTACAAACTCGTCAAATTCATGGAATACTACATAGCGCACTAGCTCCAGAATTGGGTTACCTGCTGCCACTTCCACAGGACAAAATGCTTTGCCTATTTTGTTGCGGATCGTCTTTTCGTCATCATGGATAAGAATCCCGCTTGCTGGCTTGCTCTTGCTCATCTTGCTCGATATCCTCCTGTCTTCACCGGTGTCTCCATCAAGGCTGATTTGCAAAGGCTCTGACAGGCCGGGCAGTAAATGATGATGCACGAGTACTGGTACCTTCCAGCCAAGCTTGGGAAAGATCTCTCTGACAAGCATATGGATCTTTCGCTGATCCATGCCAGCATGCACAATGTCAAGGTCAAGTGCCTTTATGTCAACTGACTGCATTGGAGGATACAGCAACTGCGACAAGTCAAGGTTCTTTTCAGCCTCGCTCCTGCCCATTATGGTAAGAGATCTCATTGTCCTTGCAAGTGTCATGTGCTTTGAGAAGTGCACAAAGTTCTCCCAGTAATCGTTAGTTCTCTCGTAGAGGTCGCTTCCAAGCACAATATTGACGCCAGGGCAGAAGAATTTGAAAGCCTCTGTGTAATATTGCGAGACTTTCTTTATCCTGTCCCAGTCACCTCCCATCTTATCATTGATATACGTATGCCAGTCAGCTAGAAAGACGGTAGCGTTAATGCCGGCCTTCATAAAGTCGTTTATCTTAAACCCAGTCATGACAAGGCTACCAATATGTAGTATGCCCGATATTTCCAAGCCTATGTAGTGCTTTGGATGAGCCTTTGTTTCAATCAACGTACGGAGCTCATCTAGTGTGATTACCTCCTCAGTCGGCTCACGCATTATGAATGCCAGTCGCTCATCGACATCCATTGTTATAAGTGAAATGCGACTAGCACACTTCTATAAACCTTATACCGGGCAAATATGCTTGTGGTCATATTGTTCCAAGAAAGTTCGCCAATCCAAATAAACAACTGTAGATAAAATTGCTATCCATGGCGTTAGAAACTGGGCACGTTGGTTAGTACTGCTACTGCCCTGTGTACATAATACCTGCAGCGTGTCATACAAAAAAGCGGCAGAAGTGAGTGTCTGACAACAGATGCGCAAAATCCCTTGCTGCCTCTTCTAGGTTCTCGAAAAATCCTTAGCCTCCTTTATATTCTATTTTGGTGGATATTATACGTGGCAAAACACCATTACCTGCTTGGAGTTGCAGCACTCGCCTTTGTTACAGCTGCTAGTTTGCTGCCGCCATTATTTGCTCAGCAAGACAACGCCACACAGCTGAACGCCACAAGCACTGATGTCCCAGTGCTTGAGCAAGTATCCAAGAATGGTATCTACAGAGTGGAGCTAAAGTGGCCTCAGACCGTTACTGACGTAGAGGGTGCCTTGCAGGTAGAGATTGTATTCAATAACGCCAGTGCTCCACCGCCTACTAGCAATACAATCCCTCAACAAGAGGACAACTTAACTGATTCAGGTATTGAAGATGCACGGACTGTTCCTGAGATTCTTGGAGGCGAACCTATGCAGGTAGAAAGCTACGATATGGCAATTTATACCCCCGATGGCAGAAAATTATGGGAGCAGCTTGACCAGCCGGTGCAAGGAGGGAGGGCAACGCAAAGAATCGAACTTGATAGTAATTACACAGGGCCAGTGTCTATAGATATAAGCGACATTAGGCCGCCAGGCGGGAGTGGGAATGAAACCGCCACTCCAGCTGACATGGCTGACTCGGTAACATTTACTGCTACAATAGCACCTGAACTTCCACTTGTAACAGTACTGCTTGCTATCGGGATTATAGCCACTATTGCAGTTCAGAGATATAGACAGCGGCTTATATAAGATTAATATGAAATAGATAAAAATTGTATTTCGCAGGGTTTATGTATGAGCGATATCATTTCATGGGACAAGGCCATTGGCAAGAAGGTGAAATCAAGTGACGACAAGGACCTTGGCAAGGTTGAAAGCATAACTCTTGATTACATTCAAACAAAAGAGGGTATGGTGTCAAAGACCTATTACTTTATCCCAAAATATCATTTGAGCGGATATGATGGCGATAAGCTGTGGGTTTCACTTACAAAGGACGAAGTAAAAGCAAAGTTTGAGAGAGAAACCCCCCCTGAGCCATCTGAATGGGAGACGCAAGAATATAGAGAGCGCAAAACAACCATTGCGCGACAGCACCCAGACTTTGCCACAAACATTCCAGCATACAAGCCTTCTTCTTCTAACATGGTTCAGCTTTCATGGGATAAGATCATTGGCAAGAAGGTGAAATCAGGTGATAAGAGAGATCTAGGCGAAGTAGAAAGCGTTGCAAGCGAGTATATTGAGGTCAAGGAGGGAATGGTAAGTAAAAAGCACTACTACATCCCCAAGTACTACATTCAAGGCTTTGACGGCGACACCTTGTACACTTCCCTGACAAAGGATGAGATCAAAGATCGCTTTGAGCGCGATAGTCCACCACCGCCTTCAGAGTTACAAACTCCAGAATACCAAGAGCGGATACGCCAAGTAGAATCTGCCAATCCACAATTTGTTCACGGCGTGCCTTTGATGGCAAAAGAACCCCCAACTGAGATTTCAGTGGACTACTCTGGCACAACATACGACATCCCATGGGATCAGCTGATCCACAAGCATGCTAGGACGACTGACAAGGTAGAGATAGGATACGTTGAAAGGATTGGCAATGAGTTCATTGTAGTAAGAGAGGGTGTGTCAAATGTTCACATCTATTATATTCCCAAAACATATATCCGCGATTATGACGGAAGCCAGCTATGGATAGATGCACCCAGCGGCCTTGTCAGATCCAAATTTGAAAGAGAGACAGAGCCTACAGTTGAGGAGCTTCGAGCCATGGCAATAGAAGCTCCACGTTACAGAAGGGGCGAGCCGCAGACCCAGCGCAAAGAGGAAACCGATTCGGTTACAGTAGAAACAGACATCGACCTAGAGCAGAGCAGTACGGAAAAAAAGACAGAGCGTGCCTAACCTGCGCTACCTTTTAGGAGACTTTTATTACTAATGAGTAATTGGCAAGCCACTCTCTATGTTTCTTGTAACCAGGGTCAGCTTCCTTTACTAGCTGCCAGAATTGGTGTGAGTGATCAAACTCTATTAAGTGCATAAGCTCGTGGATCATAACATAATCAATGACATCGGGTGGAGTTGCTGCTAGCAGAAGGTTGAAATGCAGGTTGCCCTTTTTTGAGCAACTGGCCCACCTCGACTTTTGATTCTTTATCGATACTTTATTGTACTTGACATTAAACCTATTTGCAAGCATCGGAAGTCGGTCTGCAATTATTCTGGCAGTCTGCTGCTTGTACCATTCGTATATATACTGTTTATATCTGCGCATATCAGTAACATGAAACGTTATCAGTTTAAGGGTGTCACTGATCATCGTTGAGGGCTGCTGATCCTTTACTATATTGAATCGATACCTGCTGCCGAGTAAATAAATGGTAGAGGGCTCAAGTCCTCCGCAACGCTCTTTTAATTTACCATAGTATTGAGAGGTCTTGAGTATCCAGTCGCGCTTTGAATCAACAAAGTCCTCAAGCTCTTTGGTATTGTAGTTTAGTGGTACCATTGCCTGCACGCCATTTATGCCGGATACTAACCGCAACCTCTTTGCCCTTTTGTTTTGACAGATATCGATTCTAATGGTGGTGTTCTCGGCAAAAACAAGTGACAGGGGCAACCAACAGATTTAGTTTTGACAGTTGTTAAAGAATTTTATGTAAAAACCCAGAAATACCTCAATTGCGTTTTTCTTTCTCTAAATATTGCGGGGATATGGGGAATAAATGATTCATGCTATAGTTACATTTGACCTCAACTAGAGAATGTATGAGAAGTCCATTTAGTTGGAAACGAGGTTGGTGGTAGCTCGCTACTTGCGCATACCATTCATCCTTTGTTGTGCAGTTGAACCACTTCATTACTTTTATGGGTCGGAAAAGCAAACAAGTTTTATCACGTATGATGAAGATTTGTAATCAAAATCATCCAATAGAAAAATCTATAATAACATTGCATATTATCCTTTTTAATAAAATAAATTCAAACTGTAGATGTCATGGTATCAGGCAAGTATTTCAATAAAGGCGTCAAATCTTTGGATTCTCCTCATGTTGGGCATGTTGTGAGGGAAACATCAGACAAGATTGTAGTCTTTGGTGAAGGCGATGATA
>DAIUEZ010000026.1:0-21248 GCA_036844865.1 Nitrososphaera sp.
GCATTCCGACATAACATATGAGCATAGTAAAGGGAATTATACTGACGAATCACCATACACAATGATGTTGTCTTTATGAGAGGTCTTGATTTTTCCCCAGCTTTTGCCCTCTTGTAATGTGGCACCAGATAGACCTCCTGTGTCTGGTCGGGCATCTGTAAGCTGGATGAGATAGTCCTGGCCACCTTCCTTTATCTTCAATATCTGATAAAGCGCTGGGCCAGTTTGCTGGAAAAAGTTCTTTGGGACTCCGCCCCCAAGCTCCAAACCCCCAGACCGCTCGCTCTTCCACAGTATTGCAGCAGACTCGGCTACATCAAGTATGACATTGGGGAGAATGCCTTTATCTTCAAACAAGAGTGGAAGCATATTGAGTCCTATTGAAGAGTCGCCTATCGCAGGCATGTAGACGGGCACCTTGTGCTCATATGCCTTAACAAGAAACGACTTTTCAGGATATTTACCATTTTCTTTGGCCGCCTTGCCAAGTGAATAGGCAATGTCTGCTGTGGAAGCATTTTGAGGTATCGCTTTTTTGGCTCTCTTGATCTCCCTTTGTACAACTATGTCCTGAGCTTGGAGTGTTCCCATCTCCTTTATGTAGACGTCATAAATCCTCACTATCTGTTTCGAATACAAGATGTCGTCGTCAACATCAAAATGCCCCTGCCGCACAGGCAAATCATAAGCAAAATGTAGGTCATGATAAACGTTAGCACCTGTAGAAACTATCCAATCAATAAAGCCTGCTTCTATCATGGCAGAAATAGTTCTGCCAATGCCTATCGGGGTCATAGCACCTGCCAAAGTTAGACACACAGTCGAATCAGTGTCTATCATCTCTTTCAGCATCTCAGCCGCTTCAGCTAACCTGCGTGCATTGTAACCCGTTGAGCCATAGAAACTAATCAGCTGCTCTACAGTCATGTTCGCATAAATTATTGGAGGATCAATTTTTCTTCCCGTAAATGAATGTCTGTTGTTACCCACACCACTGTTGTAAAATTACACCTGCTCTTAAAAATTCAGCGCTTTGTTAGCGGTATACTGACGTATATCGGGCTATGAAATTATAAAGGAGCTTGCATATCATATGCTCTCATCTGCCTGCAATATCTTGGCTGCACCTTTTCCATTTACCTGCATCATAACAGCAGAGATTTCCTCTCTGCTTCAACTGAAAATCAGGGAGGAGACTTTATGGTTAATAATTACTTGTAAGATCTGGTAGTAACTTCATTGAGGGAAAGTATTGTTTTTTGTTGACGATAGCTATGAATACTCATCGAGAGCAATAATATATAGTCTGGCTCTCAAGCACACGATAATTACTATAATCTCCATTTTGCTCACATTTCACATGAAAACAAGAAGTCGCTAGTAAAACAAGCCTAATAGATGCTAACTGCTGCTGCCACTGCCTATGATATTGACAAGAAAGACTCATTAGTATAGATGCTCTGAAAGAGGCTTTATGGTGGATAGCAGAAGGAAAGCGAACAGGGACTTTTTCGGGGGTCCTGTGAAGGATTACGACATTCAACAGTATGAGGATATTCAATCAATCGTTTCAGAAATGGCAAATTCTGGCGGCTTTGAATCAAGAAACTTTTCCTATGGAGTCGACATTCTCCGGAGTATGATAAGTGAGAAGAACTGCACCAGGTTCCTTTCATTCGTTGGCTCACTAATGTCAACAGGTGCAAGAGGCATCATACGTGATATGCTGAAGAATAAGATGTTTGATGTCATCATCACTACGTGTGGTGCAATCGACCATGATATTGCAAGAACATATGACAGGTATTACGCTGGTGATTTTCGCATGGACGATGGTATGCTTCTTGAAAACAACATCCACAGACTTGGCAATGTTCTTGTTCCAATGGAGAATTATGGTCCGCTTATTGAAGAGAAAGTGCAAAAGTGCCTCAACGATATGTACAAAGATGGCAGACGTGATGTCGCAACTTATGAGATAACAAGCTACATAGGGAGTACCCTTGACGAATCATCATTCCTTTATTGGGCCAACAAGAACAAAATCCCAGTTATTGTTCCTGGCATAGTAGACGGTGCAGTCGGAAGCCAAGTATGGTTGTTTTACCAGCAACACAAAGATCTCAAAATAGACATATTGAAGGACCAAAGCGTGCTATCCGACCTTGTATTTGAGGCGAAAAAGTCTGGGGCATTTATGATTGGAGGAGGGATTTCAAAGCACCATACGTTATGGTGGAATCAGTTCAGAGGTGGGCTTGACTATGCTGTTTATATAACTACTGCTAATGAGTGGGATGGCAGCTTGAGCGGCGCACTAGTCACAGAGGCAATATCGTGGGGGAAAGTGACCACTAAGGCTTCCCAAACCACTATACACGGCGAGGCTAGTACATTGCTGCCATTCATTTATGCAGCATTGCGTGTATCTACGGGCAGCAGGAAGAAGTAACGTACATTGATACTCTGTGGTAGTCATAATGAAATTATATGCTATCTACTATGGTAGCGTATACTAATTTTCTATAGCAGAAGACATAGGCTCTTATGCCGATGTATCCAAAAAATATCAATAACGAGTAACTTATTTCCGAAAAAATATGGTAATATTTTTATATTCTTCCTTGCTCATTGAATATTTAATAGGAAACATTGATCTATCCAAATAAATGCGAGGTATCTTTTCTTACATCTGCTACCCGCGATGAGGTTGAGAAAGCATCTTCATGGGTAAAATATGCAAACAAAATAATCAATGATTATTTTGGAATTATAACATGCTTTGATGTTATAATATGCCGAGGCAGATGGGAGATGGAAGTGCAAGTCATATCTAGAAAAAGTCAATCTCTTTTCTCTATGTATAACGATACAAAATTCGTCGGTATTACAGATTATCGCCTCGGAGAAATTATAATAAGATACGATATTGCAAGATTTGGTCATTATCTACATGAGCTGTTACATGGAATAATAAGCAACAAACATCCGCATCAGCTTAGAGAAGGGTTTGCATGGTACTTTACTCTAAAGCTTACTGAGGGATACAGATATGTGAGACCGTCCTACCCATCTTGGGTAGATACGCTATACGTATATCCAGTCAACAGGCTCGCTGAAATTGTGGGGGATGAATTCCTCAAAGATTTAGCAGTTGGAAAAGCCTCTATCCAATATGATCTCCTTCCGAGACATATTCAAGATCTTTTTCTATCCGAAGAAGTCTTTTACGCAAAGAAAAGATATCTTAAACGAGAATAGAAATTTTGGGTTTGCATCTCCAAAAGCTGCATTGATTTAGTATGGCTTTGTGTAACTGTACCTTCTCTATAGCGACTCGTTTTTAATCCAAAGTAAATAACTAGAAGATTAACAATGCTAGAAAATTATGGTAATAATAATCTATAATAGGGAAATCACTACTATTGATATCTCATTTAGGGCAAGTTTGGTTGAAAATAAATACACCGTAATTTTTTACGATTATGTGATGTAGAGAAAAGATAAGTACTGCTGATAGCATGTAAACGCAATGGAATTTGTCGATTCCAGCATAGTTGAACAAATAGAGATGAAAATGATTCGTCCATCTCAATTCTCTATACGAGACAAATTTCAGAGAAATGATTGTGATTTTGAAACCTTAGTCAATAGCATAAGAGAGCATGGCCTGTTGCAGCCTATTCTAATAAGGCCTCTTGAACATGGCTTTGAAATTGTTGCAGGCCATAGGCGGTTTCACGCATGTAGGACTCTTAGGTGGAGATTCATCACTGCAAAAATAAGAGAATTGTCCGATAAGCAGACGTATGAAATCCAGCTTACCGAGAATATTCAAAGAAAATCCATGGATCCAATAGAAGAGGCTGAAGCCTTTAGAAGATACGTGATTGACTTTGGGTGGGGTGGCATAAGCGAGCTTGCCAGAAAAATTGGCAAAAGCGAAGAGTATGTCTCACACCATATGCAGCTGCTCAAACTACCAGATGAAATCAAGCAAAAGATAGTAAACAACTCGCTTAAAGTCAGCCAAGCTATAGAAATAGTGCAAATGCCTCATGAAAAGCAGCAAAAGATAGCAAGTGAAGTCATTAACAATAATTTAACTGTAAGACAGCTCAGAGAATTAAAATTAGCGTTAAGAGAGGAAGAAACATCTAACAAAATAGTTGTTTCTTCAAAAGACGAATCGAGGTCTTCAGCTATAGCAAAGAAAGCATCGCTTACTCTAAAGATCACGCTAGCAAGACTCGATAACTTGATAAATGAAGTCCATACAACTATAGAACCGGATCAGAGAGCAGAAATAATCAACTTATTGATGGGAATAAGATTGGGGATCCACTCGCTAATCGATGAGAGCATACGTTTTAAAAACAAAAAGTTCAACTCATAATAAGCCATAAAGCCCATCAGCCATTCTATCTTGAAAGGAAGGGGGGGATTCATTCCTCTAGGAATTTTTTTTAGTCTTTACTCGTATATGCAAAAGAATGGAATGATGGATCTTTTATGGGTATGAAATCCTACACTTCGTATGATTGTATGATGTCTCCAAATAAGTTTCTATAAATATCACTTTCCTCATCAGCCATTTCTTCTGATGGAAACGCTTGTACACATATCCAGTCATATCCTCCCCTTGTCCTGCCAGTAAACAAGACAAAGGGTGCATCAGTCAAATATTTCTTGAGGCCTTCAAGTCTCTTTGGAAGATGCTGTGAAGTCCTAAACGTTACAAGCACTAATCTTACCACGCGGCGTCTGATTTTTGTAGTGTCAACTGATATTGTGTAGCCAGTTATGACACCGTCTTCTTCCAACCTAGCAATTCTTGATTCTATCTCTTCCTCGCTAAGATTGTGACCATAGCCTCTGAGGAAGTCCCAGATCTCTCTGCTATGTTGTTTTGAGTTCTTGGTCAATGTAGAAAGAATCAGTTCATCGATGTTGTCAAGCATTAGTGCTGTAATTGGTAGATGTATCTACTAAGTTATAGATGTTTTATGGTAATTTGGCTATACTAATCAAGATACAACATATCCAAGTGACTTCTACCAATCTAAATAATCTTATATCTATAGTAAGGTTAAGCTCATTTGGATGGTCAAGCTTGGAGATCCGGCAACGAAGATAGTTGAAATGGCAGAAAAATTGAAGGTGGACATGATAGCTATGGGAGCAACAGGACTTAGCAACAGCGAAGAAATAGGACATGTAAGCAGAAAGGTCCTAAAGATGACATCTATCCCTGTTATGTTTATCAAGTGAATATTTGGTCTATCCAAACTAGATCATATATCAAACCTGCCCCGATTGCAAGCGTTGTTATTGCCGCAGCATATCTAAGAGCAATACTAATCTTTGCTGAATTGGAAAGTTTGACAAAGGGTATTCCCATGAGTGTACTTACTCCCGCCATGCCTCCAATAGAACCTGCACCAAAGATTGCAATGTAAGCCAATCCCAAAGGTATGGAATTGATGGTTGACAATACTATAAGTAGCAACGCCCCACTTCCGGCCATACCGTGAACCATACCAATGATAAGCGACTTATGTCCATGTTTGTGTTCGTTATCATGAATATGTACATGCGAATGGACAATGTTGCCCTTATGGTAATGGATGTGCTTGTGTGATGACGTTTTATGCCGCAGACCTTTGAAGAACTTGCCAATACTCCACCCAGTCAGAGTAGTAAAACCCAGGAATAGCAGCATTATGCCTACACCAAATTCCAGTCTGCTGCTTATTGTCTCACTGATGTTGACTGCAAGCAGTAATACCACAAGTCCTGCTACAAAAAGTGACATGGTATGACCAAGTCCCCATATTGCACCAAGCATAGAAGCACGCTTTATGTTTTTGTGGTTCGATGCAACAACGGAAAGAACTGCCGCAATATGATCCGCTTCCATCGAATGACGCAAGCCTGTTACAAGTCCCATAAGAAGTATCCCTGTTGGAGCCGCCACATTGATGTTGCTTTGCACAATATTAAAGAGAGGTCCAATTACTGTATTGATCGTGTCCACTATCAAGCGTGAGTGCCTTACTGAGAATGTTTACATTAATCTTTAGATGCAAGATCTCTTTTTAATAAGAAAAATTTGAACAGGCCAAAGATTGGCGGCTCGGTTGCCGACATCGGCTAAATTTTTGCCTTGAGCTTGTTAATAAATTGATTTATTGTACAAATGTTAAACTCTGCATTCGCAAGACCCAAACCAATGGCTATTCCGACCTTTTCCACTGGAGATCCAATTCTGGATTTCTTCTATACGCTGTTCAACGGCATTGCCGAGGTACCCCTCTTTAGCTCTCCGATAACAGGCATACTAATACTAGCAGGAGTCTTCCTCGCCTCAAGAAAGGCTGGCGCGATGATGGTGCTTTCAGGCTTGATAGGAGCGGGCATTGCTATTTTGGCCGGAGCTCCTTATGACCTGGTTACTTTCGGTCTGTTCGGTTATAACTCAATACTTACTGGGATGGCATTTTGGTCAGGACCGTTTGTCAAGGCAAATAGGGCCACTTTCTTTATCTCAGTCTTTGGGGCGGCCATAACTGCCTTTACGTGGATGGCATTTTCGCACTTGATGGGAGACATGTTTATACTTAATGGTGTAGCCAATTCGTGGGCTATCCCAGGTTTTACATCATCGTTTATCTTCACAACGTGGGCTCTAATGTATGCCACAAAGAGGTTTGGACATGCCATATGGCCAGCGCCACCGCCTCCTCCTAAGGAAGAGCTGATATCTGACAGTGGGAACCCACTGCAAGAAGGATCGTTTAAGTGGACAGCAAAGGAGTTCATAATAGCTACACTCAAAGGTGTCTCGCAGGTCACCTTTGTAGAAAACTGGAAGACAGGTATATTCTGGGTGGTAGGACTCACACTTGCATTTGAACTTGCACCAATGATAGCTGGGGTACAGGAGGGAAGGCCTTGGTTCACTAATGGGTATACAGCCCAATGGAACGAAAATTCAACACTTTACTTGGCAGGGTTGATGGCCCTCTTGGGTTCAGGCATTGGTGTAGCAATGGCAATACTTACCAAGTTGCCTACCGCAGAAATAAGGCTGGGACTGCATGGTTTCAATCAAGTGCTAGTCATGATAGCTCTGACAAGTTTTGTGCCGCTCACACCTCAATCATTTATGATGGCTGTTTTTGCCACAATAGGTTGTTCATTTCTGATGCCGGCTCTACAGAGGTTCTTTGGACAATGGGGACTGCCCGCCCTTACTGGTCCATTCGTATTTACTGCTTGGGTGTTTCTATTAGCAACATCTGGCTTTCAGAATATCCCTGCAGGAATCGGGTGGTCAAGACCATAGGCAGAAACCTCTTATCCACTCTTTTTTTGTCATTCTGCAAGAGGAGGAGGCACGTAAAGAGACATGGACTCAGAACTTTTTAATAAATTTCTAAATGACTCACATAAGAGACTAGATGGCAAGTCTGATTCAGAAAAGGTGAGAGTATTTATCGACTGGTGCTTAAAAAATGGCTACGAGGAGATGATACTTAGAATCTCTTCTGAAGAGAAGGGAGGATGGGCAAGGAATTATTTTTTGGACTTTACTACTAACAGGATCATAGTTACCAAGAAGAGCTTTTTGACAAAGTTCGCTGATCTCGGCTATGTTGCAGGCCTTGCGCCATATCCTTATCTTGTCCTGCTAAAAGAGCCAAAATCCTCAAACATACGCTCACAGGCGAGCTCAAGTCCAGAGGAGCTAGTGAAGAGACAGATCTTCTCCATATGGTACTCAGACATTGCAGAATTTGTGCTTAGAAAAGGCATAGAAACGCTAGTTACAAATATGTTTGGGAGGGCAATAGTTTCGAACTTTCTTAGTATCAAGACATCTGCTGGCAAAGAGTATAACTTTACCTTGCCAGTAAACAAGAATGGCACCTATGAGCAGATACGTTTCTGGATAGGCGTAGTCCTCCCCTCTTTCTGCTCGCCTTATTAATAATAATCTAGTTGATGCTAGAAGATGTAGCACTGAGATACTAAGAGCCAGTATTTGCCGACATCGGCGAAACCATGAAAACATCAAAGCATTTAGAATAGGGAAAAAATATCGCTATTGAAATAATTCATTTTATAAGTTTAAAATAGTTCACTCAACTATGAGATAAAAGAGGTATCATGCGAAAATGATGCTAGCACCAAGAGAAATGGAAAAAATGTGGATCTGGACAGCAGCCCAGATCGCAGAAGGGCGAAAAGAGCGAGGTGTAAAATTGAACTACCCTGAATCTGTGGCATACATAGCAAACTATGTGGTAGAAGGAGCCCGTGAAGGTAAAAGCGTTGCAGACCTAATGCAATCAGCAAGAACAGTATTGAAAAAGAATGATGTGATGGCTGGAGTGCCGGAGCTTATTCATACAGTTCAAGTGGAAGTCACATTTCCTGACGGAACCAAGCTGGTCACAGTGCATGATCCCATTCAATAGGTGAACAAGTATATGGTAAAAAAGAAACAAGTTTTTAAAAAAAAAATACAAAAACAACAACTAGCAGTAGTAGTAGAGGAAGAACCAACGCTAGAAGGGAGGTTGGAAGAGCTTTGATTCCTGGCGAGTATGTTTTATCCTCAGATCCTGTAATTTGTAACGAAAATAGAAAAACTATCAAAGTAAGTGTAAGCAATAGAGGGGATAGACCATGCCAAATCGGATCACACACGCACTTTTTTGAAGTCAATAGGGCTCTGGACTTTCCAAGGGAACAGACATTTGGATATAGACTAAATATTCCTGCTGGAACTTCGATTAGATTCGAACCTGGGGACACAAAAGAGGTAGAATTGTGTGAACTGGGCGGAAGTAAGATCTGCTTTGGGTTCAATGGGCTAACCATGGGCAGCCTTAATTCTAGTATAGTGAGAAATAGAGCACTCGAGAAAGCCAGAACGCTTGGCTTCAGGGGAGCAGAGGAGAAGAGGAGGTAGAAAAGAAAATGGTTCTCAAATTAACACGCAAGCAATACACAGACCTATTTGGTCCCACAACAGGAGATAAGGTCAGATTGGGGGATACAGATCTAATGATTCAAATCGAAAAGGATCTGATAACTCCCGGAGACGAATGCGTCTTTGGTGGGGGAAAAACTCTAAGGGATGGTCTTGCACAGACGTCAGGAGTCACCAATAGCAATGGCGCACTAGACTTCTTGATCACAAATGCAGTGATACTAGATCCTGTACTTGGCATAGTGAAGGCTGACATCGGCATCAAAGACGGCAAGATCGCAGGAATTGGAAAGGCAGGAAACCCGTACACTATGGACAAGGTCAATCGTAACCTGATTGTATCAGCCTGCACGGAAGCTACTGCTGGCGAACATACCATTTGTACTCCCGGCCACTTTGATACGCACATACATATGATCTCTCCTCAACAATACATAGACGGAATCAGCAATGGTATTTGTAACATGATTGGCGGAGGAACGGGTCCAGCTGATGGAACAAACGCTACAACCTGCACACCCGGCGTATATAATATGAGCAGAATGCTTGAAGCAGTAGAAGATACGCCGATGAACTGGGGATTCTTAGGCAAAGGAAATGATTCGCATCCTTCACTTGCAACTCAATTAGAACAAATAGAGGCAGGAGCATGTGGTTTGAAGGATCATGAAGACTGGGGAACAACGGCATCAGTGCTCGATGCATCTCTCAAGGCCGCAGATATAACCGATACTCAAGTGGCCATACACACAGACTCTATCAACGAGTGTGCATATGTGGAAGATACAATTAATGCGATAGATGGGAGGACATTACACACCTATCATACAGAAGGTGCAGGCGGGGGACATGCTCCAGACATCATGAAGATAGCAGGTGAAACATTTGCACTGCCATCTTCGACAAATCCCACTAGACCTTTCACCAAGAATACTATTGATGAGCACTTGGACATGCTTATGTTCTGCCATCACCTAAATCCAGCAGTTGCTGAAGATGTGGCATTTGCAGAGTCCAGAATTAGAGGAGAAACGATCGCAGGTGAGGATGTACTACATGATGAAGGCGTGTTGAGCATGTATTCGTCAGACAGTCAGGCTATGGGGCGAATCGGCGAAGTTGTCATACGGGCATGGCAGACGGCAGACAAGATGAAGAAGATGAAAGGAAAGCTCTCACAAGAGACTGAAGATAATGACAACTTTAGGGCACGTAGGTACATTGCCAAGACAACCATAAACCCTGCAATCACACATGGTATATCCGATTATCTAGGCTCCCTTGAAGTGGGCAAGTACGCAGATATTGTAATGTATCCAATGTCCTTCTTTCCTGCAAAGCCAAAGATGGTACTAAAAGGAGGATTCATTGCCTGGTCCATAATGGGAGACCCTAATGCTTCACTTCCAACGCCTGAACCAGTTTACTACAGACCAATGTTCGGAGCGTTGGGCAAAGCAGTCCATAAAACTTCATACACATTCATGTCAAAGCGTGCAATCGAGCTTGGAGTTCCAGGGAAGCTGGGGCTCGAGAAAGTGGTTCTTCCAGTAAAGAATTGTAGAAACATTAGCAAGAAGGACATGATGTGGAACGATGCAACACCTAAAATTGACATAGACCCAGAAACCTATGAGGTAAAAATGGACGGTAAGATAGCTACAGTAGACCCAGCAAATGAACTAGCAGTAGCACAAAGATACTTTATGGCATAACGATAGGGAAAAACAAGCAGGCTTTTTTTAGCTTACCTGCAGCCTGCATTCCTTTCTTCCTTTTTGATCATTGAAATATACCTTTATTTTCCTCTCTTCCGCTTTTCTACTCATGTCAACAAACCCCAATTTTGGTGTGTGGCGGCCAATGGCTGAAAGTGTTGAATTCAATGCACTCGAGTCTAATTCTAACGCGGTAATGGCCGTTGCAGACACAGTGCGAACTACCCTTGGACCCAAAGGACTTGACAAGCTGCTTATAGATCAAGCGATGAATCGGCATGTATCAAACGATGGCGTTACAATACTGCTTTCACTTAAAGCCATTCACCCAGTTGCAAGAATGATTGTAGAGATAGCTGAGCGGCAGGAGCAGCTGGTCGGAGACGGGACGACTACTGCGGTAGTCATGTCTGCAGAAATGATAAAGGAGGGCAAACGCCTAATAAAGGAACTAGGTGTTCATCCTACAAAGGTTGCAGAAGGGATTGAAAATGGAGTTAGACTTGCTTGCCAGCTGCTAGAGAAAGAAGCAAGGCACATTTCAACCAATGATGTAGAGCTTGAACAAGTAGTTAAAACTTCTTTAGCATCCAAGCTTGACGGAGAAAAACTTGCAAATCTTGTCATTTCGGCACTCAGAACTGTTGGAGAGAATGCAAGGTACAATGGCCAGTATGATTTCAACAAATCAATAATGGTAATACGTAAGACGAGCATCGAGGATCAGGTGGTCAACGGTATTGTGCTTGAAAGAAATAGGATGGATCCAGAACTCCCGCTTGAGGTGAGGAATGCTAAAATCTTGATTGCAAAGCTTGATCTCAAGCCCGTTAAAGAGTCATGGATAAAGGAGAACAACAAATATCAGGAAATCCTGCTGATGGAAAATGACCGGATGGCAAAATCAAAAGAAATAGTTGATGCAATGTTAGCAACTGGCGCTAACACCATTCTTATCGCTTCTCCAGAAGTTGACCAAGCAGTAGAGGACATTTTAGTCGCAAAAAGAGTCTTTGCTTCCAGGATATCTACTGAAGAAATTGAGCACTTGTCGCGCTATACAGGCGCTAAGCCAGTGCGTGTCATAGAGGATCTCAAGAGATCGGATATACTTGGTACTGCGGAACATGTTCGCGAGGATGAGGATAATGGCATAATATATCTTGAGGGTGGCAGAAGCAAAAACATGGTCACTCTGATAGTTTCTGGAACTACAAAGGAGACCTCACTTGAACGGTGGAGAGCTGCAATCGATGGTGTTAATGCTGCAGAAGCAGCTCTAAACAAAGGTGTTGTGCCAGGCGGAGGTGCTGCTGAATTGCACATAATAGATAAGGTGAAGGGTCTTCGCCTCAAAGGATTAGAACAGGTAGGACTTGAAGTGGTAGCTTCTGCACTTGAAAGCATTATGCGACAAATACTAGCCAACGCTGGTTTTAATGGTCTTGAAAAGGTGATGGCAGCAAAGGCATCCCCTCCTGCGTATGGCATAGATATCAATACAGGCGAGGCTATTGATATGTGGAAGACGGGTATAATAGACCCATTAATGGTCAAGACGATGGCACTGCAAGCATCTGGTGAAATTGCCAAGTCTGTCCTTAGGATAGACAGAAATCTAGCAGCAGAGGATCTCAGTCAGCAAGCCTTGTCTGAGACGAAAAGGTGACTCAGTTCGATGATAAGACACTGTGTAGAAGAATCCAATGTGGATGCCGATATGAGTGTAATAGATCCAACTAAGATAAGACATGTAACAATTGCCGGTGGCAGGATAGCACTGATTTCTGGCTTGATAGATCCAGCATCACACCTAAACCTTGACTTTCCAGATCACAGAGCTACAATCTGTATCATTGCAGAGAGGTTTGAAGTTGGGGCTAAAGTAAAGATGGACAGTGACGGCCTTATGTTTGCTACTGTTCCAAGAGCTTTATACGGACATTATGGATATCTTGATTATACACAAAGACTCGTAGATATGATAACTGCAATTAAGACAAATCAACAGAAAAGAGAACAGACGAGCAAGCAAAAAAGAAAAGCTGCAAGACCAACCCGGAAAGCATAAGGGGCGAGGAGAAAATAAAAATTGATTACAATTAATTCGACAATTGGGAACATATATCATGATGAAAATCTCAGAAAGCGATATGAAGAAATGTCATCTCATTCCCTATGTGAATCCATAAGGATAAACAGGATGGAAGCGCAACGCGTCAGAATGCGCAAGACATCAAGTAAGGGAACAGATATCGCCCTTACGCTGGCACCAGGCACAAAGCTGAGGCATGGAGATGTCCTAATGGTTGCAAATGACAAGATGATAACCATTGAACTTGAACCAGAGAACCTTGCAGTGATACAAGTCAAAAACAACATCCATGAACATGATGACGATGATGCTATTCAAGTGCCAGTTACAATTGGGCACGCAATAGGCAATCTCCATAGACCGATCAAGCTTGAGGGAAGAAAGATCTATTTTCCAATACAAACAGATTCAGAAATTGAGATGTTCAAAAAGATCTTTAGCACGCTTTCAGATCATTTGGAGATAAGTCGTACCAAGATGGTCTTTGAACCGGAAGAAGGAGTGGATGTACATGAGCACTGATGACGCTATCAAGGATATGGCTGACTTGAGCATGATGCAGTTATCGGACTCTTTCTTTCCAACAGGCATGTATTCTATGTCCAATGGCCTTGAAGCCATCTTTTATAGTGGCAAGAAAATGAAATCAGAAGAGCTACGGGAGCTTGTCAAGACTTACCTTGAATACCAAATAGGCCCAGCAGACTGCACTGCACTTGGAAACGCATATGAATATGCTTCGAGATCTAGTCTTCCAAAGTTACTTGAAGTGGATAGAGCAATATTCTCAATTAAGCTTGTACAGGAGATTAGAGATGCATCCATCAGATCTGGCACGCAGCTTGTACGCTGTATACGATCGTTTTCGGACAACAAAATCCTTGGCCAATATGAAGACGCAATAAGAGGAGGAAAGGCTTTTGGACCATACCCGGTGGCACTGGCAGTTGCCGCCAATGCATTTTTAATCCCCAAGGAAAAGGCTGCACTTATGATGCTTTATTCATTTTCTGTAAGCATAGTTGGCGCTGCCCTGAGGCTGGGAATGCTGCAGCATTTCGATGGCCAGAAGGTGATCGATGAGCTCAAGCCCACGATAGTCAAGGTGACAAAGGCAAATATCAATAGGCCAATTGAAGGCATTTGGCAATTTGCCCCCTCGATCGATGTAATACAAATAGCTCATGAGAGGATGAATTCTAAAATGTTTATTACATAATGTACATGATCTCATTGTGCACACTTATATAACGATCATTACAAAACGAATTTGATGACTGTAAATCGAATTCCAAGGCTAGGGATCGGTGGCCCTGTAGGCTCTGGCAAGACGATGTTGATCGAAAAGATTGTCCCTGTTTTGGCTGCTAAAGGTTACAATGCCGGTATTGTTTCAAATGATGTTGTATCAAGAGAAGACGCAGACAGAATGCGCAACAATTTAGCAACTAAACAAGGAATTCTTGCAGAAGACTTAGTGGTAGGCCTCGCGACAGGTGGCTGCCCTCACACTGCTGTCCGTGAAGACCCCTCAATGAATATATCTGTCATTGAAGAAATGGAATCAAAATACAACTATCTAGATCTGATAATAATTGAAAGTGGAGGTGATAATATTACTACCACCTTTAGTCCAGCATTGGCAGACTACTTTATTTACATAATCGATGTATCTGGAGGAGATAAATATCCTAGGAAAAGAGGTTTGGGTATTGAGACATGTGATCTTTTGGTCATAAATAAGATCGATCTGGCTCCCCATGTCGGTGCTGACCTTGCAATTATGGAAAGAGATGCAAAAGAGGTTAGAGGAGATAAGCCATATGTTCTTGTAAACTGCAAGACAGGGCAAGGTATAGAGCAGGTGGCAGAGCATATTATTAGGGATATACTCTTTGAGTCTCCACCAAAAACTGTTGCCAAGACCTGAAAAAAGCGATGAAAGAAACTGAGCTAGAGCACTACACTCCCAAGCTTGTTCCCCCAGAGGTACTTGCATACGGCTCGACGTTGGCTCAGCTAGGTGTGGGCAAGGCAGGCAAGCTTGGAGCGCTTGTTCTGAGGCTTGAACAGGATAAGAGTAACGGCAAGACTTCTGTAAAAGAGCAATACTCTCGTGTCCCACTTTTTGCCCAGCGTGCTCTTTACCTTGAAGAGGGCCTGCCAAACATGGCGTATATGTATATCATCTCGCCCTCAGGTGGAATTTTACAAGGTGATAGATACAGGATGGACATAACTCTTCGAAACCATGCGTTTGCGCATATTACCACGCAGGGGGCGACGAGAATCTATAGAATGGAAAGAAATTATGCTACGCAGATAGTGAACATAGATGTTGGCGAAGATTGCTATTTTGAGTACATTCCTGATCAGGTCATCCCATACCGGGACTCTAGATTCTATCAAGAAGCCAACCTATGTGTCCACGATAATGCAACTTTGCTTTACTCTGAGATTATAACACCTGGCAGAGTTGCAAGTGGAGAACATTTTGATTATGATATATGCTATATGAAGGCTATTGCAAAGGACCATAGCGGTGGTCTAAAGTTTATAGATATAGCAATGCTGGAACCCAAAAAGCGTGATATGAAGCTGTTTGGAGTTCTATCAAATTATGAAGTTGTAGGAAATATGTACATAATTACGAAAAACAAACTGCAGGAGATCAACAGTAGCGTAAACACCGCTCTTAAGGCCATACCAAGGGTATATGGTGGAGCGACAATTCTACCAAGTAATTCAGGTGTAGGGATAAGGATGCTTGGAAATACTGCGAGCGATCTGAGATATGTGATTTATGAAGTCGTAAGGATTGCCAGAAGGATCATCTTGGATGCTCCTTTCAGTGGAATTAGAAAAGGATAACAACAATCATAGTCATAATTTTTTATTATTGACTAACTGTACTCTTACTCTACTATCTCCTGCCAGTTATCCAAAACTCCATGACTTTTACTCTATGGCTTTTTTCTTCTTGGTGCTCATTAGCATGCCATCTTGTATCAAAAACACAATCACAATCTTCGCACCAAGCGGTAACACTTTTGCGATGTTTATCAAAGGCGTTCATGTCAAGGACTATAGTTACTATCCAAAAAGCCGTAATAAATATTATGTATCATAAATTGCATATCATCAGTTGACAACAATTACTGCATGAATGACTTGGTTAGCAAAAAAAGACTGCTTTAGAAAATCAACCAGCTTCAAATAGCAATCAGGGCCCTCAAACGTTTTCTTCGTGAGCACACCTTCGAACATTGAAGCATTTACGGTGATTGAATCTGCTGTCATCAGCAATTGAATATTCGCTTCTGCCATAACTGATGGTATACTTGGTGATGAGAGTTTATTAGCTATTTGGACACAAATTATTCTAGATTGGGCAAAAAGTAATTGTGAGATATGTGCTTGCATTTGGAATGCTCCCCGGGTAGTAATATAGCTGTCACCTGAATGTTCAGAGTGGCAGCTGTTCTTTATTCTTGGCAAAAGAGGGAGATACAGACGGGGACAGAGAGAGATATACCATATACACTGTCAATACTCACAACCATTATGACTATGGTATGATTGCTGGGAGAGCGTATGCATGCAGAGACTTCTCGTTTTTAATTCTATAAGTGGAATAGTCATTGAAGAACATCTCTCTACCGCTCATTAATGCAGGTAATTTTTTCATTCTTAAATAACGTCACCTAGGGACCACATAATTCTGGACCGCCTGCTTGATTTTATTTTTAGAATCAAAGAATAAATGTTAATCGGCAGTACCTTAAAAAAGGGCAAGATATACCCACAGTTTCAATGTTGGAAGGTACCCGACCATTGTTCCGGGCCGGCTCGATGGAGTTTCAGACTAGACACCTATTGGTCATCGCCGTTCTGGCTCTAGCTTTTACTGCTGCCCTTGTTATGAGATTTTATCCGGTAAAGTATGGCTATTACCTCAACGAGTTTGATCCGTATTTTGACTATCGGGCGACAAAGTTCATTGTCGACAACGGCCTGGACGCTTACTGGCAATGGCATGATACAATGTCCTGGTATCCTGAAGGCAGAGATGTCCCCGGAACGTCGCAAGCAGTGCTGCACATAACAGCAGCATACCTGTATCAAGTATTTGGAAGAGGCATGTCTCTAATTGATTTCACCATTGCATTTCCTGCAGTCATGGGCGCGCTGACAGTCATTGCAGTGTTTGCTCTTGTAAGGGTGCTTGGAGGAACATCTGCTGGGATGTTCTCTGCGCTGTTTATGGCATTTAGCCCTGCTATCATTCAGAGAGGTAACCTTGGATGGTTTAAGTCAGAGCCATTGGGCCTCTTCTTTGGCATCGTGGCTATGTACTTATTCATCTCTGCAATCAAGCACAAGGAGATCAAATATGCTATTGCAAAGGCAGTAGCAGGTGGATTGATACTTGGTCTTGCCAATGGCTCTTGGGGGGGCATTCAATACTTTAGCATTCCAATATCGCTGTTCTTTATTGCACTTCCCTTCTTTAGAAAGGATTTGACTATACCCATGTATGTAGCAATTGCATTTACGGCACTTACACTGATAACTGCGGCAGCATTTCCACGGCCTGGAGTATCGTTTGTACTTGGCCTACCAGGCCTCGCAATGGTGGCTGGTACCGCCTTTTTGGTAATCGCCTTCTTTGTAAAGAAGATCAGCAGACCAATTGTGCAAATCAGAAACGTGGCGTTCGTGCTTATTGCTTTTGTTGCAATAGGCGTGACATTTGTTGCGGCTGGACCTTACATATCTCCTAGCTTTAGATATCTCAACGCCATCAATCCATTCATAGGTTCCATAGATCCGCTGGTGGAATCAGTTGCAGAACACTTTACCCCAACCGTCGCTGACTACTTTGTTGATTTTTCTGTGCTCTTGATGTTTGCAGGACTTGGTGGATGGCTTGCATTTCGCCGCAGGAATGATACAGCGATATTTGCACTATTGATCGGCATCACAGGAGTATACGTCAGCGCTACTTTTGCTAGGCTTCTGGTATTTGCATCTATTGGTATAATTGTCCTTGCAGGACTTGGGTTGTATGAAGTGACACGCAGTATAATGGCTTATAGAGAAGCGACCGCAACTCCCGCAACAGGACCAACAAGAATAACGGCAGCTACAAGAGAAGAACGGAGAAGAATGGAATTTGCAAGCAGGGGACACTCTACCTCGTCACAGATAGTAAAGATAAGCTATATTATCGTCATGATAATGATGCTTTCAATTCCTATGTTCTATCCCTCTAACTCCAATTGGGTTAGCTCTGCCGACATCCCAACGGCCATTGCAAATGGCGGAACGGGCTTCCGAATTCAGAGTGACGACTGGATAAATGCTATGGACTGGCTTTCAAAGAACACTGAGCCGGATGCCGTGGTTGCATCATGGTGGGACTATGGCTATTGGATAACTACCCTTGGAAATAGGACCACCCTTGCAGACAACGCAACGCTCAATCATACTCGCATCCAATCGATAGCAAAGATGTTCATTTCTGACGAGAAATCAGGAATGAAGATAGCTCAAGACTTGAAAGCTGACTATATCTTGGTATATGGAGTTGCACAAGTACGGTTCTATGGCCAACTCAATGCTACAGGAACGGATGCTTCTGGTGGTGATGACGGAAGAATTGCAATCTACACATTAGGGCAGGGTGGAGATGAAAGCAAAAAGCAGTGGTTCATGAGAATTGGAGGCTTTAATGAGGCAGACTATGTTGAGTCCGATGGGTTCACGCCCAAACCCGAGTTCTGGAATAACACACTCATTGGCAAGCTCTTCCCCTTTGAGCCACTGTATTATGCAAGGTTTGGCGCACAGGGTCCAGCAGAAGTACAGAAGACTTGGCAGCCAGGACTTGTCGGACTGTATGCACAAAATGTAAAGTATCCTGCAGACGGCGGGAATGATCAGCCACTACATCTTGTCTATGCTTCTCCAAGCTTTGAGAATGAAGAAGGCATTTTGTTTGGAATATTCATTTACAAGGTAAACCATGACTATAATCCGAATTCCTAATAACACCTATCGACTTCAGTAGCAAAGACCAAACCAAGATTGTGATGTGTTGAAATATAATTAACGGTGTCCGAGCCAAGTGACAAAAACAGGTCTAGGGAACCATTGACAGAGGGGATAGCCAAATGAACTATATCTCGTCTAAACCTGCAATACTTAAGAAGGAGTCATGAATTTTGTCTATCATATAACTAGAAGTTATTATTATTATTCTCTCGCATAATGCTGTGTGAAATCGAGGAATCAGTAGCAGTGAATAAAAAAGAAATATAGAATGTAATTTCTTTAATTTACATGTCCATGTAGGGATTAGGGCCACCCATTCCACCCATTCCACCGCCAGGTGGAGGCGCGCTTTCTTTGGACTTAGATGCAGCAATTACGTCATCTATCCTCAAGATCATAGATGCTGCCTCTGTAGCTGCGCTGATTACTTGTTCTTTGACCTTTAGTGGTTCGTAAATGTCTTTTGCGGCCATATCAGCGACTTTGCCATTAAGCACATCTACGCCATATTTAGGCTTCCCTAGTGCTGATTTTGCTCTGAGTTGAGTTTGAGTGTCCAGAGGATCCATGCCTGCATTTTCAGCCAGAGCTATTGCAATATCTTCTACGCTATCAGCGAATTTTTCTACTGCTAGCTGAGACCTTCCTGAAAGAGAACTTGACCATTCTCTGATCTTTTGGGATATGTAAACTTCTGGCGCTCCTGCACCTACAGTAATGTATGGGTACTCTACTACATCTTTGACAGCCATTATAGCATCATGGACTGACCTTTCTGCCTCGTCGACAACCCGTTGAGATCCACCCCTTACTAAGATAGAAACAGCCTTGGGATTCTTACATCCTTCAACAAAGACCCATTTGTCAGTCTCTACTTTGCGCTCTTCCACTACTTTGGCATAACCTAGATCCCCCTCGGAAAGTTCGTCAATGTTAGATAGTACTCTACCTTCAGTCGCCTTCGCAAGATTATTCATGTCGCTTTCCTTTACTCTTCTGACAGCTAGTATGCCTTCTTTTGCAAGATAATGCTGCGCCAAATCATCAATTCCCTTCTGACAAAGAAGTACGTTTGCGCCTGAACCGGATATTTTATCTACCATAGACTTGAGCATACGATTCTCCTCTTCTAAGAACATCTGCATCTGATGTGGATCAGAGATGCGGATCTCTGCGCTCATTTCCGTCTTTTCAATTTCTAATGCTGCATTGAGTAAAGCTATCTTTGCATCCTCAATACGCTTTGGCATAGCTCCATGTACAACTTCTTTGTCAAGCACAATGCCTTGAATCAGCTTGGTATCTTCTATAGATCCTCCTGCCTTCTTTTCGACCTTTATGTTATCGGCGTCCACTCTTAGATTATTACTATTATCACTGGCCTTTTGTGCTACAGCTATGACTGCGTCTACTACTATCTTAGATAGAGGTTCTGCGTTCACAGAGACTAGCTTGGAAGCCATGCTTGTACGTGCTATCTTGCCAAGTATTTGTCTGTCTGACGGCTCAACTTTTGTTGACGCATTCTTTAGTATTTCAATAGCTTTTTCAGATGCCATTACATAACCGTCGACTATGACAGTAGGATGAACATCCTTGGCTATCAGTTCTTCGGCTTTGGACAAGAGAGATCCAGCAAGAACAACTGTTGAGGTTGTGCCATCTCCCACCTCATTATCTGTAGCCTTGCTAATCTCTACCATCATCTTGGCTGCTGGATGCTGAACATCTATCTCTTTTAGAATCGTAGCACCGTCATTTGTTATTGTTACATCGCCAATGTTGTTTACTAGCATCTTGTCCATTCCTCTTGGACCAAGGCTTGTGCGTACAATTTCTGCTATTGTCTTTGCTGCAGTGATATTGTTTCTCTGTGCTTGGTTGCCCTTTGTTTCAGTAGTGCCCTCTTTTAAAAGGACTATGGGCATAGGTTGTTGTTGCTGTTGTATTGACATAGATCATATCTCACCTTAGATTAGTACCCAAAGATGATCTTTCAGGAGTAATTTAAGATATTCTACCAGCCAATTCGTCAGATATCAAAAAATCCTATATGGCTGTTATATGGCATTGATATTCAATAAGCGTATAGATGTATGTTATAGGATCATAAACTACAAAATGATGCCAAAATAAGAGGCTAGGGGCTAGTATCGCTACGGACTATGTGTTGCGTACTTATTTTCTCTAGACATACGGTCACGTAAGGGGGCCTTTGGGCTGTCAAATACAACAATTGAATGTCCCTGTACCATGGACAAACTGTTTCAGAAGAATTTATCGTTTCTTCCTCAATATCTATAGAAAGTAATATGATTAACGTGATTCTCAGCTAAGCTCGGCTATTGTCTTGGTCAGGTTTGCAATGATTTCTTTT
>DAIUEZ010000027.1:0-664 GCA_036844865.1 Nitrososphaera sp.
CACAACTAATGGAACTACTGGACCAGTAACACCACCAACTAACGAGACAGGAGGAACACAACCACCAACTAACGAGACAGGAGGAGGAACACCAACCGAGTGTCCCCTAGGTTCAGTTTTCAACGCAACATCAGGACAATGCGAGTTCATACAAGTCTTCCCTGAAGAACCAGGAATATCGCCCCGACAAGTACCAGAAGAAGGAGATACGGGACTTGGACCACAAGGAGGACCAACAGAAGAACCAACAGAAGGACCACCATCGGGTAACGATACAGGAGAATAGCTGCCTTAGGCGATCCTAGTGCGCGTCGATAGCCCCTTCTTTCCCTTTTTCTTTATGTTTTATTGTTAGAACTACTAAAAAAGTAGAGTAAGTGAAAAAGTAATACAAATTGATTGATCTTACCACCGAAACAGAAAGGCAAACGCTTAGAGGTGATGGTATGAGCTTGGGTTTTGTGTCCTCTACTCAATGGATCAATTGACTCTGTATTAAGAGTATCAACAGATGCAGGACAGACGTTTGATCCTATAGTGATACTTGGTACTAATGTACAATAACATCTATTGGTACCGATACTGATGCTGCATCATCAACAACTATTACCAAGACACGAATATTCTTCTATCTCTAGCTCTTGCGGTATATACTTACAGTGTT
>DAIUEZ010000027.1:674-1018 GCA_036844865.1 Nitrososphaera sp.
GTATTAAGAGTATCAACACATGCAGGACAGACGTTTGATCCTATAGTGATACTTGGTACTAATGAACAATAACCTCTATTGATACTGTGATACTGAAGCTCTATCATCAATAACTATTGCCGAGACACGAATATTCTCCGATCACTAGATCTCGTGGTATATACTAATTGTGTTAGATGAACACGTCTCATAAGCTATAGCGTACAACCTAGCTCAATGATGTCTGATTGGCTGCTGTTGATCGCTTATACATATTATACACATCCTATCTCACAATGGATCTAACTTATAGACCAGCCAAAATCGGGTATGCATTAAAATCGTGCATAAGCAGGCTAAAAGGA
>DAIUEZ010000027.1:1028-19928 GCA_036844865.1 Nitrososphaera sp.
ATCCTATACTAATACTTGCTACTAATGAACAATAACATCTATTGATACCGATACTGATGCTGCATCATCAACAACTATTACCAAGACAGGAATATTCTTCCATCTCTAGACCTCGCGGTACACACTTACAGTGTTAGATGAACACGTCTCATAAGCTATAGCGTACAACCCTAGCTCAATGATGTCTGACTGACTGCTGTTGATCATCTATACATACTTATACCCGTCATATCTCACAATGGATCTAACTTTAAATCTGCCAAAATTGGGTTTGCATTAAAATAGTGCATAAGCAGCCTAAAAGGATTATACATTCCTTATTATAGTACTGCCTTGTATCAAAGGCAGAGTTATAGTAGTTGAACTGGCGACTTGTTGCCATACCTGCAAGCGTGGTACCGTTCATCATCATGATCATTACTGCTCATGTCTCCCCTCAGGATGTTCTTGCTGTTGGACTTGTACCCTTTCTGGCCGCGGCAGCTGCGGCAATCACCAAAATGCTGCTGCAGGCAATACGATTCAAGTATTTTATCAGACATTTTCTTGGTTACGACGTTGCGTCTACAGGCAAGACCGTAGCTGCCAGACTAGCCGGCGAATTCGTTACCCAGACTACTCCGTCTTATGTAGGTGGAGAATTCGTCAGGATAGCATGGCTATCAAGAAATGGCGTTCCAGCAGGCAAAGCCGCGTGGGTAACAACCATGGAGATAATTGCAGATGTATTTGTTGGCTCGGTGCTGGCATTTATAGCCGGCGCGCTGGCCATTTACCGAGGCGGAAGCGTTGTTGGATTTGCCGTAATTCTGGTAACAATCCCAACCTTGGCAGTCTGGTTGGGACTTATTCTATTTTCTGCCAAGCGGACTCTTCGCCTTCCCTCGTTCTCTCAGAAGCTAGTGGAAAAGTTCTTGTCAAAAAAAAGGGCCGAGAACCTGATCAATGCATCTAACACTGCTATTGCAGACCTCTGTAATATGAGTCGGGAAATTTTCAACTCCAAAAAATCAATTGGCACATTTGCGGTTGGAATAGCAATAACCGTTATTGCATTTATCTTTCAGGGTGTGTCATTCATGATGCTTGCCAATGCAACCGAGCCCCACATAGGCTTATTTGATTCATTGATGGCTACATCAGCATCAACGGCAGTGGCAAATCTGCCAATAACGATAGGGGGCTCGGGGCTTGCCGAACTTGGCATTTGGGCATATCTTGCAAATCTAAATGGCATACCAAACCTTGAGGATGTAATCACAGACTCACAATTGAACGTGATTATTGCATGGAGGATAGCTACTTACCATGTGCCACTTGTCCTTTGTTGGATCGCTCTCATGAAAATCACTGTATACAGGATCCCGGCACCGGGTATCCGGCAGCCAATCACAGGAAATCAAGACAAAAAGCCAGAGAATGATAGTAGCCCTACAAAATAGGATGAGAGCTGGCTATAAGGATCACCTGAGGCTTCCTTGCAAGATAACAGATTTCACAAAGGCTTTCTAAAACACTATATAGTGTGAGTTGTTTTGGATTTTGCAAAGCAAAGTTCACATATGTGTGTCTCTCTCTTCTGAATCGCTTGAGATTAAGGCGTGAATAGAGTTTAACCATTGTAAGCTAGATTGTAGTTGAGAAAAATTTTCAGCTCTGAATGCCTGGAGGCGGTGAATACCAAAAATTAGACTGACTTGGTGCTTGAACCAAAGAGGGTAGTGACACTTGCTATGCAAAACTCGCCACGTTTGTAAATAAAAAGTCCTCTTCATTCAAGGTTGGATGGTGTATGGTTCAAGTGCATGCTACCGACGGTAGCGAACTGAGATCAATATAGTGTTAGCACCTTTACAGATTATTCGTCGTCGTTCTCCTCTGTAGAGGAGGATAACGACGACGCAGCAGGCAGGTCAGATTCGACATCCATTAGTTGTAGCTCCTCCAATTCAAAACGATATATCGCCTTCATGTCAAGGCCAAACTTCGTCTTAAGTAGCTCGACTACTTTGGCGCTCAAGCTAGCCATGAACACTTTGATTTTGTATTCATAAACAAAGCCCTTCATAAAATCCGACATCTTCATTGATTTGGGTACATCTAGACCCTCAACTATCGTTCTGCCATCAGGCATCTGTTCATAGACCTGGATATCGACCTTGTAATCACTTTCATAAATATCAAGGAAGTAGCCGGTTCTTGTTATTACTTCGGGCTGGCCAAACTGGGCAGATCTTATCTCGTCTTCTGCCCATTTAGGAAGTCCCTCTTCCTGAGAGCTATCTTCGCTCTTTGTCACCTTTGTCCTTCCCATAATGGTAGTCTAGCGTATATCATTGCATTTAATAGCTTTTCCAATTCCATTGCGCAGGCAGCTAAGCATGTCTACAAAATATAACCAGATGGTTATTGAATTATGACGTTTCTATTTAACCCTATTATCGCTGGCTAGTTGCTATGACAAGCTTCAGCAGCAACTGGATAAAGGATAATAAACCAACAATGTCTGACATGATAAAGCAGAATGTCGGCCAAGCACAACCACTTAAACCGAGAATCGAGCTTGCCAAGAAGAAGATTCAGGCACAGAACCAAAAGCTGGAGACAATTCTGGAGAAACTACGAGGTAAAGAAAGATCTCTCTTCAACCAAACTGTTTATGCTCTTCAGAAACATGACATTCAGCAGGGCAAGATGATCTCAAATGAGATCGCCCAAGTGAGAAAGACAACCAAGATGATCTCACAACTCAAGATCTCGCTGGAACAGATACAGCTCAGATTGGAATCCACTATCGATCTTGGAGACGTTATGGTGGCAATCGGTCCTGCGATGGGCGCACTAACAAAAGTCAGGACAGGAATTGGAGGAGTAATGCCGGAAGTAGACAGAGAACTTGGAGAAATCAATGGCGTGTTCAGCGACATCATGATGAGCGCAGGATCCCTGGGTCATACCTCATTCGCCTTCGACGCTGGTGGTGAAGAAGTGGACAGGATACTTGCAGAGGCAGGCGCAGTGGCAGAGCAAAGGATGAGCGAGAGCTTCCCTGATGTGCCGATTGGATCCTACTCCAGCAGCGGCGTGAGGACATCAGCAGGCGAGCATCCACAATAAGAAATCACCTATATCTCTTTTTTCTTTTTTCTTTGCATATTGATTTCTTTAAAATGCCCAAATCTTTATTTCTTGCAATAGTGAGTTTTGCCAACTTCACCGCATATCACGTGAATAGCCTCAAATTGCTTTTGACTTTCAGACTGTATTTGTGATGCTTTCGCTCTATATTCCTTGTAACCTTGTCCAAGGTTTATTATATGTGCCTTCTTTCGCTACTAATCGAATCTTAAAGCGCCAAACTGTTCTTTTCCAGCTGCAATGACATTTTCGGTTTAATGAGAGATGGAAAAATGCTATCTAGACTCGTCAATCTTTCTTGTCTTTTTTACTTTTTTAGATATCTGTCACACCCAAAAGATGTCAGCAGTCTATGATGCTGCTGGCTGTGCTGCAGTAGCGCCCGGTACCTCGATATGGATCATTATCTGGTGTTCCTCCTCCGCCTTCACTATGTAGCCTGGAATGTTCACCTTGCGGTTGCCTATAGAGACATGACCGTGGCTCACTATCTGCCTTGCCTGGTAGGGTGAAGTAGCGCCGGTCTTTTTCATGACCACTGTCTGAAGACGTCGCTCTAGTAGGTCTTCGATTTTTAGGTTCAATATATCATCAAGCGTCGCGCCCTCTCTTGCTAGACCAAGCCTGCTCAAAAAGTTCAGCAGTCGCTTTTCCTTTTCTGCCCTCAGTTCAGTTGAAAGTGCCAAAAGAGCTCGGGCTTGGTTCCTAATTCTTGCGACCTCTGTTTCGGCCTTCCAAAGCTCGCGCTTGTTCCTAAGGCCATAAGAGCCCATGATATAAAGCTCGGCGTTCAGCTGGTCCGTGGTCCAGATCATTCTAGGCCTACGGAAGGTTTTCTTTGCCTTACGAGGATCTCCCAATTAGCACCCCCCTCTATTTTTTGGCTGGCTCCTTTGATGGTGGGGCTGTATTGGTTATACCACCACCAGTGCCCCCAGCAGGAGGAGCAGCTGCTGCTGATGGAGCCTCCGGCGCTGCTCCAGGCATCATCTTGACTTTCTTGACTCCTACAGCCCCTCCTCTTCTTCCTGTGGTTCTTGTACATTGGCCTCTAACTCTTAGCCCAAACATATGTCTATATCCACGCCAACTCATTACAAGCTTTTCGCGCTCAATATCGTTAGAAGCAGCAAAATCAAGATCCGAAGTTATCACGTGGTCGTTCGAGCCGTCATCCATATTCTTCCTCCGGTTAAGGTACCATTGTGGGATCCCTGCCCTAGCAGGGTTGGAAATTGCCTGCTCGATCTCGTGGATATCATTTTCAGTCAAAAAACCAACACGCATGTTAGGGTTAATGTTGAGCGACTGAATTAACACTTGAGCAAAATTATAGCCTACACCTTTAATTTCACTAAGAGCAACTATCAACTTCTTGCCGCCCTCAATGTCCTTTCCGGCGATTCTGAGGATATGTTTATACTCGGATGCAGACAAACCAAAATCACGAAACAATATTCCGCAATAAAAACCATGCTGGATGCAATAGACCAGAAACTTTGAGATATTTACAATGTTGCATTTGCAGGAGTCTTTTAGATCTTCGATATGAATTCTAGCCATCAAAAATCCTCAATTGGGTTCTAACAATCTTTAAATTTGTGTCGACTAAGAAACCTCCATCTTCAATATGAGCTCCAGAATACAGGAAATGGTTCACAACTCTTATGCTTCAAAACCAAAGTATAGTGAAATAATGTCAGGCCTCCCAGAAGATTACAAGCAAATTAGGACGCTAGGAGATTTACTCAATATATGCTACAGATATGTCGGTGTTCAAGAGCAGATGCGAAACAACTTGATTGCAAAGCTGAAAAAAGGTGAACACCCATTACCCGGCATCATAGGCTACGACGACGACGTTGTTCCTGCCATCAATAGAGCAATCCTGTCAGGCCATGATATACTACTTGTTGGCCAGATAGGGCAAGCTAAGACCAAGATTGCAGAGGCAATAGCGCAGAATCTCCTCTCGCCAATCCCTATAGTGAGGGGTACAATAACGAGCGATATTCCTATATTAATTCCAGAAGATGAATTAATCGCACTCTTGACCGATACTGAAATCTCTAGAACGAAACCAGAATTCATGGTGTCACCAGAATGCGAGGATATCATTCAAGCAAACAAGCTTGAGACAAAGATCGACTGGGTAAGCGGCGCAGACAGGTACAGGTATATACTTTCAACACCGGATATTTCAGTCAAGGATCTGGTTGGGCAGATTGATGCAATCAAGATAGCCAAAAAGGGAGTCGAGCTTTACAATATCGAATCCTATTCTGCAGGTCAGCTATTGCAGGCAAGGCACGGCATATTGTGCATTGACGAATTACCAGTACTTGATCCACGCAAGCAGGTGTCTCTGCTCAGTGTTCTTCAAGAGGGCAAGTTTACTACAGGGGCATATCCAATCGTGTTTAAACCTGATGTCAGAATAATTGCAACTGCAAACCCTATCGACTATACCCACTCAGGCAAGATAATTGAGCCGTTATTTGACAGGTTAAGAAGCCACATTGACACCCACTATCCACAGACAGTAGAAGACGAGATGCTGATCATTGTTCAGGAAGCAAAGATTGCAGATTCCAAGAACGTTATATTGCCTGTATTTATGATAAAGACGATAGCTAAAATAACACAGATGACTCGCGCGCATCACGATGTGAACCATGATAAGGGAGTTAGCGTTAGAATGTCGGTGCATTCTGTGGAGATGGTGGTAGGAGAAGCAGAACGTACACGCTCCGTTATATATGGTATCAAGGCAATTCCGCGCTTTTGTGACATTCACTGCATCCATCAGTCGTCTAAATTTGAGCTTGCAGAACTGGAAGACACTCGCCAGAACAGAAAAAATGTGCTTGATTCTATAATAGAAAGCGCGCTGAAGGAAGTGTCACTTGAATATATTCAAAAGCTGGCACCAGAACAGTTGACAAAAATCAAGAATGATTTTGCAAAGAACAAGTCATTTCAGGTTTCGCAAACAATAGTTGGTAGTGGTAGCAGCGGTACCCAGAGGGTCGACTCCGATTATGAGTCACAGCTCTCTAAGTTCCCTGCACTCAAACAGGCGGTGAAGGAAACAATTGCTAGAGTGGAAGAAGAGCAAAAACACCTTATCGAGCAAGCGCTGCAGCTTGGGATAAATACAGACAATATCTCACTGGGTAAGGACTTGAACGGGGAGTTCACGGCATCTATGACTGAGGTGATACTTGAAGGCCTACGGCACACTCAGCCTCCACTCTTGGATAAAAGGGATAACAACATCTATGATCTCGCATAATGCTGTATCCGGCAGCAAGAAATTCATATACTTTCCACTCGATAAAGAGGGTCAGGAGCAAAGGCAAGGCAGTCAAGGTCAGCATGAGCTCCCCCGCAATGTGCTAGACAAACTGCTCAAAACAATAGGAAGAGAGGCATTAAAGGAAAAGACGCCTACTCTACAGGAGCTTGAGCAGACCCTTCAGGGTGTGATGTCCTCACCTTCAAACCAGCAGGAACTTGGACAACAACAGCAGAGGTCGGGATCGCTGGGCGATTCAAAGGATGAAAACGAGGACGATAGTGGCATGCCCTTCGTTGCATATCTCATGCAAAAGGGCTATCTAAAGGATTCTCCAAAGTGGCTTAGCACTAAGGGCTTTACCGCAATAGGTGGCAAGATACTTAGTGATGTAATGAAGGCCCTCAAGGCTGGAGAATACGGCATGCACGAATCACAGAACTTTGGATCGGGATCACTTGTGCTGGATACCACTAAAAAGTATGAGCCTGGTGATGACATCCGGTTGCTTAATGTTGCAAAGTCGCTGTTAAATACAATCCAGCGCACGGCAAAGGATGGCGGCACTCTAAAGCTGCCGCTCCAAATTGATGTGGATGACTTTGAAGAATACGAAACAATGCGGGACGTTCGTGTCGCAGTAGCCTACTGTATCGACCTCAGCTCCACTATGCGGTATTCATCAATGTATGGAGACATGAGCAGAATTGAGGCCGCGAAGCGTGCACTTTGGAGCCTCTATTTGTTGAACCGTAATTTCTTTCCCTCAGACTCAATCTATATTGTAGGGTTTGGTGCCCTTGCATCTAAGGTGGCGCCGCATGACATACCTTATCTAAAGACCTTTGAGCCCGGCTCTGACTTTTTGCACTATACCAACTACCAGGCCGCATTCAGGCTGGCAAACAAGATATTGCAAAAGGACGGCGCCATTAACAAGCGCCTAGTACTTGTGACGGATGGTCACCCTAGCGCATGCTTTATAGACAACAAAAGCGAGCAGGACAAAATAGTATCACAGAGACCCTATTCCCATTTTTACACACCAGACCGGGAGGCTCTTGACATTGTCAAGCACGATCATAGTATGAATCTTGACATTGCATCAGGAGAGCTCGTGTACCTTTGCTACCGCTATAGACAAGTCGACCAATATATCGGCGAGCGTACTATTGTGGAGGCAAAAAAAGTCCACGCAAAAAATATTGAAATAGATACTATAATGATTAGCGAAGAGGATTCATTGCTTGGATATGTCAATGAAATGGAAAAGTATGTCAAGGGACGATCATACTACATCAATCCTGCGGATATTGACAAAGTATTGTTGACAGATTACCTTAACAACAAGAGACAAAAGATGATAAGGGCACACTAATAATAGCACGAATGGTAAAAAATATTTGGAGAAACTTAATATACTGACGGGAATTTGTTTTGCATAAGCAACTACTATGCTCATTATCTTTGATGTAGAGGGTGTTCTGCTTAACGCTGAGTACCTTCCAGTTTTAGCTCAGGTTATGGGCCCCAGAAAAGAGAAAGAGATCTGGGATATTACTAATGCTGGCATCAGAGGAGACATCAACTGGGAGGAGGGGCTCAGACGCCGAGTGCAAGCATTGAGGGGGATTAGCTACGAAGACGCCAAGAAGATAGGCGAAAGCCTGCCAATAATGCCTGGAGCAAAAGAGCTTTGCTCTGCTCTCAAGAAAGCGGAATGGAAAATGATTGCAGTATCCGGCGGCTTCACGATAATCACAGACAGGCTGAAAGAGGAGCTTGGAATCGATAGGATATTTTCTAACGAATTAGTGTTCAAGGATGGCAAATTGGAGGATGTGATAATGAATGTCACATCAGACAAGGCAGCTGCAATTAGGCCTACGATAAGACAATGGGACATACGAAAGGAGGATACTGTAGTGGTGGTGGATGGTGCCAATGACTTGAAGCTATTTGCTCTGGCTGGCTACACGGTAGGATTCTGTCCTGTAGACATGGTAAGAGAAAAGGCCGATGTTTCTATTGACAAGCGCGATTTGAGCCTACTCCTGAACTTGTTAAAAAAAAATTTTGGTGAGGCCGTATTGATAAATGCAGCAAGTAGGAGGCATTAGTAACCAACTCATTTTTTAACTCCTCTCTTTCAATCACTGCAGTTGATACAGATAATCTCTATTCGAATTTCAGATAACATCAGGCTATACAATGATCTTAGCGCAGTGATCCTCAAAGCAATAGGTGATAATCAAATAGAAATCCAGAATAATGATATTGTTGTTGTCACCCACAAGATTGTATCAAAAGCAGAAGGACGTATCGTAGACCTTGCTCAAGTTAAGCCTTCAACAAAGGCGATTAGGATGGCAAATGAGCATGATAAAGATCCACGAGTGATGGAGCTGATATTAAAGGAATCAACACAAATTTTGCGCGCAAAAAATGGCATAATTATATCAGAAACAAAGCACGGCTTTGTATGTGCAAATGCTGGCGTGGACCAAAGTAATGTGGAAGACGGTATGGCAGTACTATTGCCAGTTGCCCCCGATGAGTCTGCAAGCAGGATCCAGGACACGGTAAAGAAGAAGATCGGCAAGGAAATAGCAGTGATCATAACCGACACGTTTGGCCGTACCTTTAGAAATGGCCAAACAAATGTTGCAATAGGCATAGCTGGAATAAACCCAATCAAGAGTTACGTTGGAACATATGACATGTATGGCAGAAAATTGAGAGTAACTGAGATTGCAGTAGCAGATGAGATAGCTTCTGCTGCGGAGCTTGTAATGGGCAAGGCCGAAGGCATACCAGTGGCAATAGTTCGAGGCTATAGCTTTGAAAAAGCATCAAGAGCATCAGTTAAGTCGCTACTGAGGGCAAAGGAGCGGGACCTTTTCCGCTAAGAACTGTAACATTTAATATTATGATACTATAATTTTACATGATTCGCTACCATGAGTGACTCACCTACTAAGTCAATTGACGTAAGAGGACTTTACTGCCCTGAGCCCGTCTTCCGAACTAAGATGGAAGTCGAACGCCTCAAGATAGGTGATACACTCAAGATAGTTGCCGATGATCCAGAGTCTGAAGAGGATATTTCAAGGTGGGTCAATCGCAATGGACATCAACTTATATCGTTAAATAAGATCGACAAAGATCTTGAATTCGTGATAAAGAAGGCGAAATAGAAGGATGACAGCAATTGCAAAACCTTATGTTGTCGAACAGATAGGGCACACACCACTGGTTGAGCTGAGGTCATTTTCTACTAAGAATGTCAAGCTATATGCTAAATTAGAGTGGTATAATCCCTTTGGCTCTGTAAAGGATAGGGCTGCATACTGGATGATAAAGGATGCGGAAAGGAAGGGAATCTTGAAGAAGGAGAAAAGCATCATTATCGAGCCTTCATCCGGCAACACTGGTATTGCACTGGCAGGTATAGCAGCTGCACTTGGCTATAAAGTAGAAATTGTTATACCTGAAAAGGTAAGCAATGAAACAAAGAACATCCTACGGGGTCTAGGCGCAACTGTCCATGAAACATCTGACGACTTGTGCCCCCGGGTGGGCTCTGGCACAGACCAAAGCATTGCGCTTGCAAAAGCCATTTCAAAGCCAAGGCCGGACATTTACTACATGCCAAATCAGTATGACAATGACACCAATTTCTTGTCACACTATGAGAGCACTGGCCCTGAGATCTGGAAGCAGACAAATGGGACCATCACTCACTTTCTTACTGGCTGTGGAACAGGAGGCACAATAACTGGTACTGCAACGTTTCTAAAGGAAAAGAACAAGAACATCCACGCTATCGCGATACAAGCACAAAAGAATCATCTTCTGCAGGGATTGCGAAACTTTGAAGAATCAGCAATCCCGGAGCTTTTCAAGCGGCGCCTAGATGTTGTAGACGAGTGGATGACTGCAACTAACAAGGACTCATTTGAAGCGGTAAGGCAGCTTGTCGAAAAGGAGACTATGCTTGTTGGCCCTTCCTCGGGATCTGTTATGACTTCAATGTTGAAGGTGGCACATAACCTTGATCATGGTAATATTGTTGGCATTTTCGCAGACGACGGCAGAAAATTCAGGAGCCTTTACATTAGAGAAAATATCCTAACTGAGCAAGAATATGACAGTGCTCTAAAGAGTGCAAAATATTTGTCCAAACTTGCATACTCCTAAACTGAAAGCCCCTTTAGCTGACTAGGCATGTGGGCTAAAATACTTTTTAGAGTGCTATGCCAACTCCAAAAATTGAAGAATACAATGATGAAGACATATATTCTCTCTGGGCATTGCAAGCCACTTAAACTCATATAAGTCTCTTACGCGGTTTTAGACTCTAGTAAAAAAAGCCTGCAGAGGATTATTTTATAGTTTTTCAGCTATGCTTTCTTTCAGAAAGCCACTTTTCAACATCAATTGCTGCCATACAACCAAAACCTGCAGCAGTTACGGCCTGTCTGTATCTATGATCATGAACATCTCCTGCGGCAAACACGCCTTCAACGCTTGTCTTAGTGTGTTGCGTCAAGACGATATATCCCTTGTCGTCAAGCTCGAGTTGTCCTTTGAAAATTGCAGTATTGGGTTCATGGCCAATAGCCACAAAAAGGCCACCTGTCTCGATAGCCCTTTCCTTGCCAGTATTGATGTCTTTGACCAGGATAGTCGAAATCTTATTGTTGCCTTTGATGTCTGCTACAACATTATTCCAGATGAACTCGATTTTTGGGTTTTCAAGGGCCTTTTGCTGAAGGATCTTGCTAGCACGCAGAGAGTCGCGTCTGTGAACCACTCTGACTGACTTACCAAACTTTGTCAGAAATGTTGCTTCTTCCATTGCAGTGTCGCCGCCACCGACAACTACAATATTTTCCCCTTTAAAAAAGGGGCCATCACAAGTTGCGCAATATGAGATTCCCCTACCACTAAATTGCTGCTCTGCAGGAATACCAAGCTTTCGAGGAGATGCACCTGTGCATATTAAGGTTGCTTCTCCCGTATACGTCTCTGCATGAGTTGTGATTGTAAATGGTCTTTTCTTGAAATCAACTTTGAGTACCTCGTCATCGACAATTACTGTGCCAAATCTTTCCGCCTGTTGACGCATGTTCATCATCAATTCAGGTCCAAATATGCCGTTTGGAAAGCCAGGATAATTTTCTACTTCACTTGTAGTCATGAGCTGGCCACCAGGCAGGGTGCCTGATATAATGAGTGTACTCAGATTAGCACGGGAAGTATAAATACCGGCTGTGTATCCGGCAGGTCCAGAGCCAATTATTATCACGTCATAGTGGTTCTGATCCCTAAAACTGCCTGATTGGCCGTCGGACAAAGTATAAAATCACAATTTCTATACCTCTTAATAATTCGTTCGGAACGGACTAAAAAGATGAGAATATAATCGAATGAAGGGGGTTCTGACTGAAAGCGAAAAGTCAACTGAAATGGGCTTTATAGCTAAAATCTTCGAGTCCTTGACTGAGCTTTTGATAAATTATTTGCCAGTTTCCTATGGTGACTGCATAATGTTCCTTTTTTAATAATGTGTATCAGATCCTCCTGCCAGTGCGCATTAAATAGTCTACAATCTTTGTTATTACAAAAAGGCTCACCGCTAGTGATAAAAAAGAATATTGCCTGCAGGGCATAATTTATAGATGCTGTAGTAATTTTATCCTCATCATCATAGTCAATGAACCTTCCTGCGAATTTTTTCTTCAGCATGTCATTGTCTTCAGTCATGCCCCCAAACAGCTGAGCAAGGTAGAATTCTCGGGGTTTTGCTAGAGCTTCGACTATGCCGGTTGTGGAAACAATCGAAGGTGTACCGCATATGACAGCACGGGCATGGTAGCGCCAATCATCCTCACTAAAGGTGCCCATGAAGAGTCTGGTGAATATGATGTGGATATGAGCCAGGCTAATTTCTGTGGTAGGTATTATTTCAGCAAGCATCTTCTGTATAACAAAGCCGTCGTATAGCGAAATAGTAGTAGTAGTCGTCATCTTGCTGTCTTTTTTATGGTTTGTCTGCCTTTCAAATGGCTGCTTGATATCTGATATCTTTGCATGCTCTATCATTTTCTCTTCATACTTAAACGGTGGCCTGATGTCTATATTGCAGCTTGGTAAAATCTTGTTGATCTCCTCAACCACTACCTTAGCATCAAATACTGTCGACGAAGCAATCTGATAGATGTGAATAAAGCTAGGATAATCCAATTACTAAGAAAAAATTGGAAAAGTCAGAATATAAAAAAGGTTACTTTGCCCTCAGTTTGGGCGGACTTGGCATCTCCTTGAGCTTGCCCAATGCAACCTCGGCCGCTTTCTTGCCAGATAGGAGCATCGCACCAAACGTCGGCCCCATCCTTGGAAGGCCATGTGTTTCGGTAACAGACATGCCTGTTGCAATTAACCCCGGAAATACTTCATCTGTGCAGTTAACTACAGCATCCTCGCTTCCTTCAACCCACATTGGATCCATGCCCTTCCATTTGACGTATCCACGATCCATCAGGCGTCTGACAGCAACTGAGTCGTGTCCTGAAGCATCAATTACAATCTTGCTTTCAAGCGCGACAGGGTCAACACATGTGATGTTTCTTGGCAGAGCCGAGACCGGCATCCAATTGACCACTACGCCACTTACTCGCTTGTTCTTGAGCACGAGGTCATCAAATTTAGTCAGTTGTAAAAAGCGTACTCCTGCATCACAGGCTGCACCTATGAGCTTACTGCATGCATGCGGACCCCATGTGGCGTATAATCCTTCATTTATTTTCCTGTATGGCACTCCAAGCTCATCCCAAACTTTTTGTGCTGGTGCTCTTACGGTGACTGGATTCATCATATAGCCTCCTACCCAATATCCGCCCCCGAGGTAATTGTTCTGTTCTATGATAAGAGTCCTAACCCCTGCCTTTGCCAGATCTCTGCCAGCAGTAAGCCCGGCTGGGCCGGCACCGATAATTATGACATCAGAATCGGTATACTCCCTCATTGTTTCACTGAACATTTCCGCAACAGTTCTGGTGATTTCTTTCTCGCTCACGTCGGCAAATATCTTTGCCATATAAGATATCATCCGCCCCTGAAGGTTATTAATAGATTGTCAGATAACCATTGTCTTGACAGGATTAGCGTGTATACGCAGATGCCTCAGAGATTTTAATTGTCTGACTTAGCTCTTGAAGTCATATTATATACAGTTGTTGTTGCTTCAGGTAACTCAGAATTTATGGGTTTTTCATAGTGAATATGGACCCTATATTAGTACAAATGTCTCTCTACTTCTTCGCATCATCCAGCTCGGTATTAACATATTCATGGAGGCATTGCAGTAGCTGCGGCAGAGACTCTTCTTTCTCTGTCATGAAAACTCATCGAGAATATATCATGCTATAACACAAAAAAGAAGATGTCAAATATCCGCGCGGTTGTGTGAAATCATTATGGTGATGGCAGGCTTGAGTCAAAAGCTTGTAGAAGAAAAAATATTACAAAGTAACGTCCTAGTAAGGCGTTTATATGTAATGTGTAGCATTACAAAAAGTACTTAATCTTTTGCAGGTGGCTTGCTAGTCACACCACTTCCCACCGCATGGTCTATTCTTGTTATAAGGTCTATAAGATCAGACTTGTGGGCGTTAAGATATTCCTGTCCTCTGTCCTGGAGCCTTATTTTGTAAAGCCTAAGATCTCTATGTTCGTCAAAGAACTGCTCCATCATGGCGTTTCCATGCTTCGTCGGGCTCACAAGCTCATCAAATTGTTCCAGCGTGCTGACCAAATCACCTTTCTCAATTGAATCTTTAGCCTTGGTGAGGATTTCTTTTATGTCTTTTAGCTGTTGGACAGGAGCTGAAACTTGCTTGGTGCCAAAAAAGCCGCTTTTCTTTGTCATACCTACCTTGTTTGCTATCTCCTTGGGAAGTTCGTAATATTCCTCCTTGCCAGTAAAGCTCCTCCTTTCATGCTTGATTACAAGACCTTTCATGGCAAGACGCATAAGCGCATCCTCAACCTCTGCCCTGTCCATGGCAGTGATCCATACTATCTTGCCCACATAGTCATAACCTTGTCTTATCGACTCAAGTACGACTACTTCGATGATCCTCCTGAAACTCTCTTCTGCGCGTGCATTTTCAAAGTCCCTGTCACGCACTGCCTTTCTGGCATTCTGAATGTCTATCTCTATAGATCTCTTGAGCGCCTCAAGTCCATCATCGATCCTGCCACTGAGGGTAAGGTAGCAAGCCTTGTTATACCAAGACATACCCTCGTTTGGATTGATGTCTACTGACTTTTCGCAGCATTCAATAGCTTTATCGTAGTTTTTCATCTTATAGTAAGCAAGTCCCTTGAGGTTCCAAGCTTCAGCGTTGTTGACGTCGACCTCAAGTGCCTTGTCATAGGAAGCGATAGCAACGGTGTATTCACCTAGGTGAAAATGGGCATACCCTCTTTTAATCCACGCATCAACAAACTGCGGATCGATTCTTAGTGCAAGGTCAAAGCTCCTTATAGCGTCAAGGAACTTTTCATTAGACATATCGTTGATACCTTTGTTGTAGAGGTCTCGCTTTTGAAAATCGCTCTCGTTATAATCAGATTCCAGTCTCTCTTCAGAAGGGACAGGGTCCCTTTTTTTGCTATCCCTTCCAAACAACCTGCCCATTAAAATAAATTTCCAAATTCACAGATAAATAGATTATGATAAGAAAAAACCTACAATTCATGAGGCTTTTGTGATCTCTTTGGCATAATTTTTTCTCATTAAGCAATTGCGGCAGCAACGATAGGGCCATGAAATCCATGCTGAGATATACTGAACTCCTCCTGTCTTATGAAGGATATTTTGTAGTCTAGGTTGAGGACAATTGAATTAAAAATTAAAGCTAGACTTGACTGAGTGTAATGGCTATGAATTATCAGAACCCTGATGGCTTGTTATGCTCTGCCGTAAGTAGTTTTCAAGAGCTGTCCTTCCTTAAATGAGCATGAAGTTCATTTACATCTTTTGCTCCACTGCCACAACTTTGCATTAAGAAACCAGCATCAGAGGCAAGATCTGGCAGCAGCAACGAATAGTCTCGAGCCTCATTTTGCCTAAGTGCAGTCATACCTTCTTATAGAGTCAGAATGGTCTCCCTTTTTATCTAATACCTACGCAGCTTGACTGAATGATGTCAAAGCCTATCACTGCTATTCTAGCAGTGACCTTACTTCTTAATGCTTCAGGGTCTTTCGGGTCATTGTATTTTATAAGCTCACAAGGCAAGACAAGAACAGAGCCAGCAGAGCTTACTCTTAGCGAAAGTGAATCTTCACCCGGTTCTGTAATTGAAGTAGAGGGCATCAATTTTGGTGCCAATTCTCAAGTTTCGATTTATTTTATGTCAGCTGAAGAAGTCGACCTCACAGATAGAAGTGCATTTGTTCTGCAAGGAATCGATAATGCAAACCAGAGTACAACAACTGAATCACAAGGCACTAGCACGTTTTTTGATGCTGATGGTGAGGCTCCGCATATATTGGGGGATCTGCTTGACACTACAAGCATTTCTGAGGACAATCTGCTTGTTGTACTTGAAGAAGGTCCGCCGCTGAATGGCACTATGAGTCTTGAATGCGAAGATGTAAACATCGCTCAAGGTCGCATAAATGGCACCATTGGCACATTTGGAGCAAGTCCGGGAACATACAATGAATGCTCAATTGCCATCTCAGATGACGACATTACAGATACAGGAGAAATTGACGAGCTGGTGGTTGTTTCCGACTCCGAACAAGACTATGAAAATAGTCTAGTTGCCTCTGAAACTGCTAACGAAGAAGGGACATTTGAATCATCAGTAACCGTGCCCAATGTTGAAGGAGGAGAGTATGCAATCCTCGCTGTCGCAGATGACATAAAAACAGCCGTTTCTGCATTATCCGTGACTGTTGCAGAATCTGTAACTGAACCTGCTGCCGATACCTCTGCTGCCAATGTAACAGAAGGTATCCTCATGAATGAAACTGTTACTCCTCCAGCTCTGGAAGAGGAGGCGATAGAAGAAGAACTGGGGGAAGCGGAATCAACTGAACTTCTAACAGCTGAAATCATTTCAAATGGAACACAAGGTGTTGCACCCGCCACTTTTGAATTTCAAGCAAACATAACGGGTGGTGCACCGCCTTATAGTTATAACTGGGACTTTGGCGACGGCAGCGAAGGAAGTGATGAGCAAACTGTTGAGCACACATTTGAGGAAGCTGGTAGATATAACGTCACTCTTACCGCTACAGACACTGACAATCAAGAAGCATCTGATAGTGTAGAAATCATTGTTGAATCACCGCCACCCCCACCACCAACGACAACTCCAGTACAGAACCAGACGCAGAACAATCAGACTAACACAACCGGAGAAGAGCCAACAGTTCAGCTAGATGAAACAAGTGCAGAACCCGGCTCTCCGCTTGCAATCAGAGGTGAGGGTTTCCAGCCAGGCACACCAATACAGATACTCATAAACAATGTCCAAATAACAAATGTAATTACAAATGTAGAAGGGTCATTTAACACAATAGTCATAGTTCCGACCACGGTGGCTGCCGGCAGCGCCCAAGTGATCGTCAGAACCGAGCAGATCAATATCGTTCAAAACGTCAATATAATACAATTGGATGGAAGGATTGAAGGACCTTCAACACTTCGCTTAACTGCAGTATCTGCAACAGACAATGGGGAGGCTCTCCCCAATGCACCAGTTACTGTATTTGATGCAAGCAGCGGCGAGGTAATAGAACGCGGTAGGACTCCTATAGATATAGAGCTTCAAGAAGGCACCTACTCTATCTTTTACTCTGACTTTGGACGCTTTGAATTTGAATCAGCAGAGCCAGGAAGATGGATAGATACACCCGATGGTGGCTCTGGGCTGATAACGATCAGGGAAGGCAGGAATACCACCGTGACTGCGCTATATAGTGAGCGACCGACGCCTCCTCCTCCTCCAAGGGTGACAGACAATTCACTCACACTTCGTGCACAAGACACACAGGGGAATCCTATACAGAACATGTTTGTAACTATCTACAATACAGAAGCTGCAGAAAAAATAGAGCAGGGCTTCACAGAACTTAGAGTTGACAATCTACCTCCAGGCACCTATCCAACATTCTTCTCAAACTTTGAAGATCTTGAATTCCTAAGCGCCTCTCCTGGTACATGGATCCAAACTCCGTTTGGTGGAGTAGGTCTTGTGACCATACCTGATGATGGTGAAGATCATAACATTGTAGTGACAGCAGAGTACAATAGAACTACCGTAGTTGAACCGGAGCAGTTTAACATACAAGCGCCGCTAGATCTCGAAGGCAATATATTCACTATAACATCAAATGAGACGCGTCCTGAAGGACCATTTGTGATGTCCGGAACGTTTACGCTAAGGGTAAGCGACGAAGAGCCTGTCAGCGCGACTCTCTCTGCTTTCTTCATGTCCGCAAGGGAAGACTCAAACGAAAATGTAGACTTGAAGTCACAGAGGAGCAGAGACCACGATACGTTCCAGATAGTGGACCTCAAGCCGAGGGTGGCAAGGCCCATTGGGCTCAACAGCTATGTCGTTTCAGGAACTGCCGACCTATTACTCAATGGTGACATGTACTCTAACGACGAAAGGATAGTCATAATAGTGAGAGGAGGTGAAGAGCTTACGCCAACCAACATCGAAATCGACTTCCGAGGTGACCAACGCTACTCTGCATCCAACAGGCTTGATACACTGTATGGAGTGGTGAGCTCTGGCTTCCAATAGTGTACAAAAAATAGGCGGTTTTTCCGCCTCCAATTTTTATGTATATTTCTGTATTTTTCCAATAAGCTACATAACAGTCTCTTATGCAACAGTTAAGTTTTGACAAAATGAGAAATCTTGCTACCTTATAATGGCATTCAAAGTCGATGTGGGCTGTCTATGTTTGCCTCCAATTGTTGTTTCTAACTGAAGGCTAAGTGTTTTAAGCTAATAGCGGCTGCCAGTCTGGAATGCAAGGAGTGTCTGAAATTAGTTTAGAAAGCATTACTTGGATGTACAATACATATCTCATACTTAGAAAAAGCCTAGTGCTGTTAGAGATACAGCATGCATTGAATATTTAAAAAATTCATATTGTATATGAACGTCTTGTTGTTTGGTATGATGCTCAAAATTGCACGATCATAAATATTCTTCAGCCGTGCTTTAATCTAACTGACATCGCTTTCAGTTGCTATCCCATAACCCATCTTTTTCCTTGCACTCTCCATTTTTTCAACAAAGGATTGGCCCCAATGGCGCTGGTACTTTGGTTTAATATTCAATGTAAATTCGAAATTGTCTGCTTGTAATTGCAATTCAAAGGCCTTACCAGTCTTTGCCACCTGAATCCCTCCATCAGACAGT
>DAIUEZ010000028.1:0-19525 GCA_036844865.1 Nitrososphaera sp.
CATAAAGGTTATTGCAAATGCAAAAATAGCATCACCAAAAGATACAACATGTTCTGGCTTTACTTTTGGTACAAATGCGTTTGTTGACAATTAGAGTGGTTGTATTAAATGCCCTAATAAAAATAAGATCCTGCAGAAAAAGCTTTGTGTTCTAGACGTCTTCCAGGCCTCATCGTTCTTATCTAGCCGATTTTTATCTTCTGAGCAGTCACCGATTGAAAATATTAAGAGGGTGAATGGTAAAGCGCAATGTAATGGTAGCTTAAAGGGGCTAAAATTTAGAAGAGAAATGTGGATGTCTGAGTCTTTTGTTAAGACATATGCACACCCAAGTATCCACTCACTGTGACCAACCATTATGGCTATGACTAACCACCAAAAAATATGAAGAAAGAAAAATTGCTACTACTATCCCTACAGTACAGAACGGGTTTTTAAGGTCTCACTTGTGGGCCTGCTGCACCACCTGTTGTACCGCCGCCTCCTTGGGTGCTGCTTGTGGTTCCGCCGCCACCTCCGCCTGCAGTTGCTCCACCACTGCCACCTGTAGTCATACTACTAGCATTCCCTCCTGTAGTGCCAGTCATGTTACTTTGTGCTCCGCCTTGTGTTCCACCTGTTAATTGGTTAAGGGCTGAATTCAACTGCATCATTGCAGTCTGTGTGTCACCACCTTGTAATGCCATACATGCTTGTTCTATACTCTGTATTGCCATTGATGTTGATTGGGTTCCTCCTCCTTGTTGTTGACCGCCTTGAGTTGTACCAACTCCTGGACTTGGGGTTGTTCCTCCGCCGCCGCCAAATGTGCCTACCCCACCACCTGCTGTGGCACCTTGACCTGTAGTGGTACCACCAGTTAGTGAACCTGCACTTGGACTACTATTGGCGGGACCACCACTACTTGTATTACCTTGCATGCCACCGCCCGCTGTTTGGTTGCCACCGCCTCCTGTTTGTGTTGGGGTACAAGCCGAAGATTGTACACCTCCGCCACCACCACCTGCTGTAGCACCTGTAGTCCCTGTCATATTTTGCTGTGCCATAGCTTGCGGGTAGCTGCCACCGCCACTAAAGGACAGTAGCCCTGACAGAAGAGCTGCAGTAACTATTATCCCTGCCATCGATATAGCAGCTATCATTTTGGTTCTTCTACTATCGTTGTTATCTTTCTCGTCGTTAACATCTGCTTCGTTATGTGGGTTCATTAATCAGAGTGTGAACGATATAGCACTTAATAATTTCACACATACGTTAGATTAGATGATATATGAAAGAAAAACCATAGAGTCAAGCTGATATATTGGCTTGACCTGCTGGCATGGCACAAAATCCATGACATGGTACAAGCTTTGAACTGTTTGTTATGCGTGTACCCTATGTGAACTCTTGATTAAAGCATCTATCATTTTTGTCACACATCAGGAGATTGAATTGAAATTTGTCACAGATTCTTCGCAATTCGTCAAGACTTGTTCAATCTAGCAGAACTACATTTGACAGAACAGATAACACAATAGTACGGTTTAGTTTAGATAATAGCCTGCAGAGACTGCAATAATAATAAGAAAGATTGTTTACAAGATAGCTTCCCAAAAAGCTAGGGAAAATAGAGAGTGATATCCACTTGTATGGCGATGATGCCTGTTACTGCTTTTTGTCTCAAAAGGCAAAAAAGAGGCCGCCTCCATTATCGAATACAATAATGCGAAAATATGATTTTGTTCCAAAAATAACTCACCTGTAAATGAGGACTTCAAATTGCAAATTAAGATGCTTTTTAAAATGCACCTGTTTCTGTTCTTTTGCTTCTTCTCCTTCTACTTGTTCCTATTCTTTCTTTTCAGATTATGTATTGGCTTACCTTTTGGAAGGATCTTTTTATTTGCCGGCTCATCCCTCCCTCTTGTAAGTCACATATAACACAGGCCCATTCCTTGTTGATTCATCGATCTTGAAGGAAGGATACTTGTTGCTGTCGCTTAGGGCTATTACCTCATAAATTAAGGGCCAGATGATTTTGTTGTCTCGTTCTACGTCTTCAGGCCTATTCCAATCACGTATCTGGTAGAGGCTGCGAACCTTCTCGTTTCCACGAGATGCGGCCTTGATCACATCAACTAATGGAACAAACGTTTCACCAAATGAGGTCAGGTTAATCGTAGCATTTTCGAGCGCCGCCCAGATTTCATCACGGTCTTTAGGTGTTATGATTTTGCCTGCGATTGAATCTGCTACTAGAGTAAAGTCTTCTGTGCTTGTCTTTAAGCCTGACGATTTGACGCATTCTTTGCATTTGGCTCTCCATGTCTTGGCTCGACCACGCTGGCTATACACTTCGCTAGGATAGGACATCTCTGCCTTAGTCGAATAAGTCGTGTTGCAGTAAGTGCATGTCAGACTATCTGCAGCTTGATCAAACCTTTCTTGGTCCTTTATGTCTACTATGACCATTGTTACTTCTTATACTCCACGTGCTCCTGTTTCTTTGTTGCTATTCTCTTCACTTTGATAAGACCATGCCCTTGACAGAGGAGTCTTCGGAAGATATCGGGATCTGATGCATTTAGCCTATCTGACAAGCTCTGCATTATTGTGCCTTTGGGTGGAGGGTATTTTAAGAGAATAGAACGCATTCATGATCTTGTATCTTGTTTTCGAGCGACCACCATTCTTTCAGGCTTTTAAGATGAGGTCGTTATCAAAGTTATTGGTATTTGAAACAAAGGCAACAGGGCATGCGACAGCAATTGCTGCCTTTTTTAATTTCAATGTTCAGATAACTGCTACACAAGATAAGAATCAGAAGAATTACAGCGAACTGTAAAATAGACAAACGGTGAGTCACGACCAATACTGCTACATCAGATGAAATGCACAGGCAGATAGCGCGGAGTTAACTCTGGCATAATGGCTCCAACTACAACATTTAAGCAGACTGTTACTCAACCTAGCAGCAAGTATCGTTACTTCTACGCTGCACTAAACATAGTTGGAACAGTAGGCGTGATTAGCTAACTTCTATTCGCTTCATAAAAACAGCGGTCCTGCTTACTGCTATTGAGGTCTTGACTTAATGATACTCTTTTTCTTCTGAAGTACTGCATACACTTCGGGTAGTGCATAGACAAACCCAATATGTATGCAGTCAGTCTTCTCATCTAGAAGACACTGCAACTCTTGGTTCCTTACCATTACTTCTGCTATTCTATCTCGCTTGTTATCCTTAATTATTACCCTATCTTGTTCAATTGCAATCTTTTCAAGGAATGGCGCATGCTTGACAAAGACTTCGTACTTTGCCATTGTTTCTTGCATCATGCTAGTTATAAAGCTCGAAAAGCTTATGCCTTCGCCTACTTTATGTTCTTTCTTTGCCTTCTTGTATAAGTCATAGTATTTGTTAAAAACATGCTCTTTTATTGTGATGGTTTTAAAGCCTGGCTTTGGCATATTTGTTGAGGACAGGGACGGTTAGAGGACAGAACTTTATAAGACTTTTGTCATCTCTAAGTCATGAAATATTGACCTTATATGCCAGAAAAATGAACACGCTACCTTCATTAAGAACATTACTGTACTGTTACCGTCCTCATATGAGGTTTGGTCAAAACCATCATCGTCAGCATTTGCTTTACCAATACATATGCTCACGCTGTAGTACCGTGCTAAAAGAGACAGATAGCCCTATCGACAACAGCATTTTCCGCTCCCTTAATAATGAAAGATGTACTAGTTGTGATAATGTCTTACAGAAGCAAACAGTAATAGTAGCAGTACAACGGCCGCCGCTTATGCCTTCACAGAATAATATTTCTCCTCCTTCTCCTTACCAACCTGCTCATGGATTGCAGCCGCCATTACCAATAATATTTGAGACTGCCTATGACGTTCAACAACAACGATCTACCAAGCTTGTCTTCGACATAGTCGAAATAGATTCCTTGCTTGACCTTTCAAATAGGGGAGGGAGCATTTGTGTTGCCAGTAGTAGAAAAAGTAGGGATGGCGGCTGGCACGCAAATACCCTTGTCACAAGGCTATGCGTTAGGGCTTTGATGTCAAGGCGGCATGGTGGCTTTGGCTCACCTTCTGTAATATTTATTGATGCTGGCAACTGCTCAGATATTTACCAATATGTGAACTTTGCCCGCCAATATGGGCTTGATATCCAAAAAGTCCTGGATAGTATAATGGTAAGCAGACCGTTTACCATTCACCAGCTTGCAGGACTACTAATATACGAGCTTGAATCAATAGCTATACATCGCTTTGGTGCTAAACTTGTAGTAGTATCTGACATGCTGAAAATGTTCTCCCAAGAAGTATCAGACCCACAACTAGACCATGATGAAGCGCAATGGTTGCTCAAAGAAATAACAATGTCGCTGCAGAGAATATCGGCTCAAGCATTAGTTGTTATTTCATTAAATAGTAATAATAACAACAACAACCGCCCATCGCAATACCAGAATCTTTTGCCGCATTGTGATAATCAGATTGATATCACTGCTACTGCATCATCTGATGGGTCGCACAACTTGCAGTTAGAGATAACCAACCATCGCCATCATGACAGCAAGCGCCACTGCTTATCACTGCCTGAAAGAGAGGTGCAGTTAGTTCTCGCTCGGTGAATATATACACATACACAATGTGTGTCACCATCAGCACTATACCATCATTTATTCTTGCGCTTGCAATGAAAGAAGAAAGGGATGGAAAGCGTTTCGTAACATATTGCAAGACAGATCAGAGACAGAAAGAAGTTTGGGAGGTATGTTCTTTGACATTCTCAAGTTTTACTTGCTATTATTGTACTCCGCCTGTCCAACTCTATCCGTTACTTATTTCAATTCTGCTGTATACTATTTCAGACAGCTGGTTAAGTGTGTGCCAAGCAAGTAGAGCACAGATGCTGTTGGCTGAAATTAGGAATTGGGAAGAAGAAGCAGTAGAAGGAGATCTATCATAATAATGAGCCTGTTTCCAACTGACGACATTCTTGCCAAGCTGCAAGAACAATGGAAAGGCTATGCCGATGCTCTGCGGCAAGAAGATAAAGAAGCGTTCCTTACAATGATAGAGAAATGTTATGCTCACGCCGCTGCAATTAATGCAAAAGGTGAGCCTTTCCCAAATGAAGCATTGCTCATGTCTCTAGTATTCTCACAATATAAGATGATTAATTGGTTAGTGCCAAAGATAGCTGAACTAAGTGCCAAGTTGGATGAGCTTGAAAAAGAAGAGGGAGGATATAAGAGGCGCACTTGACTACTACCACCTCTTCTTCTTCCACTACTGGCTGGCTCTTTGATGTCTATCCTCAAGGCGACAGAATGATATTTTGGATAAAGCAGGAAAAGGATGGCAAAATTGTCAGGCTTGAAGACAACGGCTGGTCACACTCAATATATGTCACTTCTGATAACAAACACGACTTAGCTTCAGTAGCAAAAGACGAGCGCATTTCCTCATTCATAAAGCGCTATGAATTTGTTAAGAAATATGAGAAGATCATTGACAAAACCAAATCTGAAGTATTGAAATTGACTTTGACAGACTCGTCGCAAGCCCAGAAGCTCGCCAAGTATATCATGCTTAGCGGCAGGTTTGGACAGTTCCGCCCTTATAATGTCGATATCTTGCCAGCACAATCATATTTTTACGAACATGATGTCTTTCCACTTGCTTTTTGTCAAGTTACCGTATATGGTAATGTCGATGGTAGTAGTGGACTAACATGGTCGTGCAAAGACTATGATGACGTGTGGTCAATAGACTATACGCTTCCAAAGTTTAAGACTATTCACCTGAGCATCAGGCCCCGTAAACAAGAGGGCAAGCTACCCAAGTTCACAGACAAGATAGACTCAATATCTATCAGAAATGAAAATGAAATAATTGAAATTGATGGTATTGATGATGTTCAGATACTCTTTAGCCTTGCAGAAATGGTGTCTGCTCTAGACCCAGACTTTGTCTTTACTGAAGATGGCGATTCATTTGGCTTTCCCTATCTCGCTTACAGAGCCAAGGTAAACGATTGCAGCAATATCCTTGTCCTTGGTCGGGAGCCATCCAGGGCAATAACTACTAGAAAGTCAATCCAAGATGGAACAACCTATTTCTCTTACGGCAGGATGCATTACCGTCCTTCATCAACACAGCTCTTTGGCAGGGTGCATATCGACAAGTGCAACTCATTTATCCTTGATGAGTCAGGAATGGAGGGGCTTTGTGAAGTTGCCAGAATATGCAGAATGCCACTTCATAAGGCTTCACGCGCTACAATTGGACGCTGCATGAGCAGCCTTCAATGCTACCATGCGTCGATAAATGACATCCTGATTCCGTGGAAATCGGCATTTGCAGAACACTTCAAGACCTATTCACAGCTATTTGTAGCAGACCGCGGCGGTATGATATTTGAGCCGCGGGTAGGTGTGCATGAGCAGGTTGGTGAGCTTGACTTTTCTTCGCTTTATCCAAGCATCATGTGTGCAAAGAACCTGTCAGGTGAGACGGTCCTATGCGCCTGTTGCACTCAATCAAAGCTGTGTGTGCCAGAGCTTGGCTGGCACATCTGCGAAAAAAAGATTGGTATTGTGCCACAATCACTTGAAATATTGCTTAAGAAGCGTGCGCAATATAAGCAGCTACTAAAGTCTCCTCAGATAGATCCAAAAACAAAACAGGTCTATGAAGCAAGACAAGGATCACTCAAATGGATTTTGGTTACAAGCTTCGGTTACCTTGGATATAGCAATTCAAAGTTCGGCAATATTGATGCACATATTGCTACATGTGCCTTTGACAGACAAGTGCTCCTAAAAGCAGTCAGAGTTGCCGAATCCAGTGGCTTTAGAGTACTACATGGTATTGTTGATTCTATATGGGTGGTCAAGCAAGATGCTGCGCGAGAGGATTATCTGAAACTAAAGGAAGCAATAGAGCAGAATACAGGTTTTCCAATATCATTTGAAGGTATTTACAAATGGATCGCATTTATCCACTCCAAGAGGAGTAGAAGGAGTAAGCATACCCCGGTGCCGAATCGATACTTTGGTGTATTTGAAGATGATGACGACGACGGCAGCGGCCTAAAAGTAAGAGGCTTGGAGATGCGAAGGCGCGACAATCCTCCATTTTTTGACAAGTTTCAAACAGAAGTTCTAAAAGTCATTGCCAAAGGCGATACAATCGAAGAAGTCAGGATGTTGATGCCTCAGGTTAAAGCTGTTCTTAACAAGTATGTGCAGTTATTGAAAGATCGAGAGGTTCCGCTTCAGGAACTTGTCTTTACAAAACAGCTATCCAAAAATTCTGACAGCTATGTTGTCAATACTATTGAAAACACTGCACTACGCCAACTAGCAGCGGAAGGCAGAATGTTGCGAGCGGGCGAAATCTTACAGTATATAATAACTGACTATTACAACAATAACAAGTCCTCTAGTAAGAGAGCAGCTCCATTTGAATTGGTTGACACTAAGACTACTCCTGGTGCTGCTTATGATGTCCAGCGGTATATAGAATTGCTAGTAGAAGTAGCTCATTCAGTTATTGAGCCTTTCAATTTTAATAGAAAAAATTTTCTGTGCAAAGCAGGTGAGTCTAGTAGGCTGTAGAACTAATAATTAGACTGCAATAGTTATATCTCATAGAATGCTCTGAAAAAGAAGATATCCAACTTGTTAACTATTATATATGCTCCTTAAATATAGGAGCATATAACTCTGTAGTTAGAGGTCGGTCAATAAGGCAGTCTATACCAAAGTCTCTTGTCCGCGTTTTCCAGATATGCAAACATGATAGTGTCATCTTCATCATCTTCACGGTTTCCGGATATCTTGACTCAATTTTCTAGCGAGTATTACGAGAGATCCTCATTGGGCTATTCATAACTCTCAGCTATTTGCATTAAGCTAAAGGATTTTGTCTCTCTCTTTTAATATTTCCATTCTTCTTTACTTATGTCATTCCACCATGAACGATATGGCCTTGCATCTTTGCCAATCTCTTCTTTTATTCTAAACTCAATTGGATAAAAGATATTCTCCATAGCATCAACTCCGCCATCTGCGTACAACTCTTTGCCAATTTCTTGTACTCTGTGCTTCTTTGATTCAAAATCTAAAGCATTAGGATTTTGTATGCAATAAGTAATTAGGTCATAAAGTTCTTCTTCCAGATAAGCATCCAATTTATTTTGCACTCTCCTTTTTTTGGTTAACCTGCTCTCTTAATTATATGGTAGCCAAATTCTGTCTTAACTGGCTCTTGTGTCATTTCCCCTTTCTTAAGCTTAAATGCTGCTTCTTCAAATGGTTTTACCATCATACCTCTTCCAAAAACCCCTAAATCCCCGCCCCTTTTGCCACTTCCCTTGTCAATTGATAATTCTCTTGCAAGGTTTGCAAAAGATTCACCTTTCTTTAATCTTTCTATTATTGCAACGGCTTCGCTTTGTTTTTTAACAAGTATATGAGAGCATTTAATTCTATCAGCCATAGGTATCATCTAGCACCTACTGATCATTAGAGATTTCAAATGGATAAATATTGCTGTGTAGGTTGAACGGTAATTAGGCTAATTATTTTGTTGGATTAAATTTCACCCTATAGAAATATTACACCTGCCTTATCACTAGAATTAAATCGCTAGGACAGTACTATAACTGATAATAGTTTACCCGCAATTGGTTCCAAGGTAGGTCAAGAACACTGAAAGTAAAATCTGTTTATGAGATCAAGTGCTTTATATTAGAAGGTAAGAGTAGGTTCTAAAATTTTATATCCATCAGCATATATGCTTCTGCAACTATGGATGGAGTCCAGAAAGCAGTTGTTATATCACTAATTGCAACTTCTGCGATAGCATGGATTTCTTCTATTGATCAGTCTGATATGATGATTGCCATGACTACCTACAACACTTTGTCAATCGCCCTCTTTACTGCTAGCTGGACGGCAGGGATGGCTGCAATGATGTTTCCCGCCATTACTCCCATGGTCTTGATATATAATAGGCTTGTTACAAACAGAAAGAATAATAGAGATCGTCAAAGCTCGGTCACAATTCAAGAAGAAAAAGAAGGAAAGACAAGATCATCATCATTTCCCTCATTGAGGGTAATTCTCTTTGTTGGCTCATATCTGTTAGTGTGGGCTTTGACAGGTATTGCGCTTCTTCTTGGATGGTCAGCAATGATGAACAATACTATAATGACAACAGGAAATACTGTCTTTATACAATACTTATATGGTTCTCTATTGATTATAGCAGGCGCTTACCAATTTACTCCATTGAAGAGAATATGCATTGGATATTGTGAATCACCAATGAGCTTCTTCATGCGTAGATGGAGAGACGGAACATCTGGTGCCTTCAAGATGGGTGTTTATCATGGCATATATTGCCTTGGCTGCTGTTGGGCATACTTTCTTCTTATGGTAGCGCTTGGATGGATGAATGTACTTTGGATGGGTCTATTTGCTGGAATAATCTTTGGAGAAAAGATGTGGTCCAGAGGCATTTGGGTTGCAAGAGCTGCAGGCGTTGGACTGGCAATTGTTGGGATTTTAGTTGCAGCAGGATTGGTTCCATCATTGATATCATCAGCGGTGTACACGACAGGTAGTGAAGAGGGTGCAGGTGATGATATGAAGACTATGATGAACGATGACAATGCAAGTGATGATAATATGGCTATGAGTGACTCTAGTTCGAAAGCTTCTGTGGACATGCGAGATGATAGTATAGCTTGGATCGGAGCTAGCGATGAATCTAACCCGACAGGACCAGATCATAATGGTCGGAGCGGAAAGTCTATGAATGATGATAATGGTAATGGGCAGACTGAAATAATGGATATGGAGTAATACTACTGCTGTACATGGTAGCGAGATTGATAATTTCAGGATAAAGCTTTCAATCCTCAAAAAGAATGAGCTATTGAGTTTTGAAGACGCATTGTGTAGTAAACCTAGACCCCTATCTTTCTGTCATCAAAAACTTATTCATCTTGTTCAAACGCTAAAATGCAGTTGTAGTAGAACCCTCTACTACCGAGCAGATATCTCTAAAGATTCACAGGTCCATGCGCAAGGTCGGCAAAGGTTGATAGGGCTAGGGTAGAGAAGATTTGCTATTCTTTAGCTTTTATTAATAAAAGCATCATATTAGTTCATTCATTTATTTTGCAAGTTTAATTACGTGATTAGAAAATGACAAATAGTATGGCAAGTCCTTACAGTATAGGAGACTATCTAATTCATAGTCTGCACGGACGCGGAATCAGACACATTTTTGGCGTTCCTGGAGATTACATCCTAAGTTTTTATGATAGACTAACTAAAAGTAAAATCTCTGTTGTAAATACATGTGATGAACAAGGAGCAGGATTTGCTGCAGATGCCTATGCACGAATTCGAGGATTGGGAGTTGTTTGCGTCACATACGGTGTTGGCGCGTTGAAGGTCATTAATACCACAGCTCAAGCCTATGCTGAAAAATCTCCAGTTGTTGTTATAAGTGGAGCTCCTGGGTTAAAAGAGCAAGTAAAGAATCCCATGCTTCACCATAAAGTACGAGATTTTGATACACAGAAGAAGATTTTTGATCAAATAACTGTTGCTTCTACAACATTAGCTGATCCTCAAACAGCTGCATATGAAATTCATAGAGTACTCTCTGCAGCCTTGCGCTTCAAACGTCCCGTCTACATTGAACTACCACGAGACATTGTATATACATCGATCATAGGTCAGTATCGGCATCCGCTTGATATTGGGCAATCCGAGAAGAGTGATCCAAATGCGCTTAGAGAAGCAATTATAGAAGCTGGCAATATGATAGGTGCGGCCAAGAGACCTGTCATTATTGCAGGAGAAGAGATTCATAGGTTTGAGTTGCAGGATAAGCTTTTGGCTTTCATAAACAACACACAGATACCTGTTGCGGCGACAATTTTGAGCAAATCTGTAATAAGTGAGCTTCACCCCTTGTTTATTGGAATCTATGAAGGAGCAGTCGGCCAGGAAAAAGCACGTCAATATATTGAATCTAGTGATTGCCTGATTATACTAGGGGCAACATTGAGCGACATGACACTTGGCATGTTTACAGCACAAATCGATCAGAAGAGGATCATCTATGTTAGTGCAGAAAAGCTATCTGTGATGTATCACCATTACGACAATGTAGATATTCGAGATTTTTTTGATGCTTTACATATAGCAAGGATGGAGTTCAATATGAATAATTCTTCTTCTTCTTCTTTTTCCTCTTCTATTACAGCCAATACTGACGCGCCGTTGACAATAACTTCAACAACCGTTCCAAGATCCACGGATGAGAAAAAGAAGATTACAGTCAAATATGTATTTGAATATCTAAATTCATGCCTGACCGATGACATGATAGTACTTGCCGATGTTGGTGATGCTTTATTTGCAGGTGCAGATCTGATTATACATGGGAATACAAAATTTCTTTCACCAGCTTATTATGCGTCATTAGGCTTTGCAGTACCAGCTAGTATAGGTGTTCAGCTTGCAGATCGAACTCTGCGCCCCTTGGTCATAGTTGGAGACGGTGCGTTTCAAATGACAGGTATGGAGCTGTCGACTGCCATTAGATATGACCTAAATCCAATTGTCGTTGTTTTAAATAATGGAATATATCTTACAGAACAACTGATGCTAGAAGGTGAATTTAATAATTTGCAGCCTTGGAAATATTCCAATATTCCTCAAGTTATTGGTGGCGGGCGAGGTTTTCATATAGAGACTGAAGATGAATTCAACAATGCAATTTCTGAAGCCCTTAATTTTAGGAATACCTTTAGCATTTTAGATGTGCTGTTGGAACGAAATGACAGATCACCTGCATTGGATAGGATGACTAAAAATATAGCAAAACGATTTCACCCTCATCAACATCATAACGCATTACGCTAGCTAGCCAGCTATTAAAAATATGCGGAATATCTGCGATTGTGGCGTAGAGATTAGAATGTTTTGCCGCTTTGCATTCACGATATGGCTATGCGCTCTTGAAATACCACGACTAAAAGGCCACCTCGTAAAATGCGACCAACTCATTATTAATTTGGGAGAATTTGCTGTAACAAACACTAGGCAGTGAGTTAGAACCACTATGTAAGCACGTTTGGAGGTTTTGATGTCAGGCGCAACACAGAGAAAGTTAGACGATTCAAATATCGTTTTTTAGTATTACAGTACAGTATTTTACTAAAATGAAGTTTGATGTGTATATTAAATTTTTTCTTGACAGTTAAAGGGAGTCATTTTATATAATGATGACTATTGATACTGATCCATTGGTACTGGGTAAGAAAAATCTCTATTATTCTTCAGGGGAAGAAAAGAAGCAAGACAAGTATCAGGGGAAATTCACAAATGACGAGTTTGACATACATGAGATAATAGATGCAAACACATCGCAGGAACAGGAAGTATATTATGTTACTTTTAAGAAGGGATGCAGAACAAGGCCGCACATTCATGCAACGGACCAGACACTGGTTGCAGTCAAAGGAAGGGGAATTGTTGTCCTTGTAGATAAAATTGAAATCAATAGTGATGGCAAGAGCGCTGTTATAAAACAACCACCTGAGAAATTGTCTTCTTCATTAATCGAGTTATCTGAAGGAGATGTAGTCTGTGTACGTGCAGGCACATTGCATTGGCATGGTGCTTTAGAGAACAATAGTAATGAATCAGACCTTTTCTCCCATTTGGCCATAAGGAAGAGAACTGATGAAGAAACCATTTGGTTCTGAAAGAAAGTTTTTACAAATTACAAGATAATACAGGTCAAAATTCATCTTTGTGAAATTGTATTATGCAAAGTAATGGGTTGGGAAAAACTATACAATAGACCGGGCTAGTTGAAGTTATTGTGCTTACTTCTAGCAATTGTCATATTTTTCATTTTATGATTAAAGCATTGAATCTTTCTAAGACATAATATAATTCCAATAAGCCAAAGTATTGAAAAATTGATAGATGATGTCTTCGAGTACGTTTAGTCAGTAGTGTCTCCTTTGAACTCATTAAGTGTCGCTAGCCGATCTCCTATCTTAATCCCTTTATCTTGTACAAAGCCAGCATTAACCTCCAAAACGTATTGCGCAGGTTCCTTTGAGGGATAGGTTGGGCATTCTTCTTGTTTACAGGGAGGGACATTTTCTTTGATGTCTATAATTTTGGAGCTACTATCAAAGAATACCATATCCAATGGGATTAAAGTATTTTTCATCCAAAATCTTCTAGTCTCCTCATCGTCATATGCAAATAGCATGCCTGCGTTCCAGGGAAGATGTTTTCTAAACATAAGACCTCTGGCAAACTCTTCCCGATCATCTGGGACTTCAACAAATATGCGGCTAATAACAGACAAATTATTATTATTGTTGTTTTCAGTTCGTACTATTTCTATGTCTGGTTTTCTTGCAACTATTTGATGCGGTCCTGCTCCTCCTGCAGAGCTTGTAGATATGACGTTGCTACTTGTAGTATTGATAACAGAGATATCGTTTCCCCTCATGTTGCTAACATAAGCCAAATCGCCGCCGTCTGCACTAAATGCAATTCCATAAGGTCTGTTGCCAACAGGAATTTCATTTATTACTTTGTCTGCGTCCACTATCGATACCGTGTTAGAGTCCATATTTGATACATAAGCAAGCGTCTGATCGGGATTTAATACAACATATTCTGGACTATTACCAACAGCTATAGATTTGATTATTTCATGTTTACGGGAGTCAATGATTGACAACGTATCGCTTCCAGTGTTTGCAACGAACAGGATTGAGCCTTGATTAGTGAAGGAAAGACGATGAGGCATAGTCCCAGAATCTATTTCCTTTATCACCCTTTTTTGTTCCAAATCAACTACTGAAATAGGGCCTGTTAAGCTGGTGACATATAGCACTTGTCCGTCAGGTCTCACTTCCATGTATTGGGGTTTAGAGCTAATGTCTATTTCATCTATGAGAGTTCCATTTGCGTTCATTACTAGTATCCTTCCTCCAAGTACGTCGCTCGCATACATAGTACCATTGAAGATTGCAATATCTTGAACAGAAACCTCTGTAGGTATCTCGTTCATGAGCTCGTTGGTTGTAGTATTCAGCATAAAAAGAGTTCCAGAATCTCCGTCTGATGTGAGTATATAAAGTGTCATTTGATCATCTGAGAGTTTGATATTGTGAATCGTTCCATCAACTGTAATATTTCTCAAAATTGCGTTTGTCGCAAGGTCCATGACAGATATGGTATTAGAATTTGAGTTTTGTACATACAACACTCCTGCCAAGGACTCTGCCGTCAATCTCTCAGCTGAACCAAAAGCACTAACTAGAGGTAATAAGGAATAGGGCTGCATGATAGTTGAGTTATTAGCTATAAATGCTGCTACTGCTACTATTGTTAATGTAGTAACGAAAATCGCTTCAATCAATATCAGAACTTCTATCATCCGATACTGTCATCGACCATCATCGACTTGCACTCCAAGCCCGTAATTTCTAGATTTCTTATAGTTGCTGGCTGGTGAGTATTCGAACAGCCTGCTTGAATTCTTCCTCTGAAAGAGGCGGAATATCCGCAATGTTTAGGTTTTCTTCAACGTGTTCGGCCTTTTTCTGCCCAATAAGAGGTGCGATGACTGATGGACTTGATCGAATTATCTGCAGCAGTTTGGCCACAGGATCACTGACATTTCCATAATCAGGAATCTGGCTACCTAGAAGCCTTCCCTGAAAGAGAGGTATGCTCGTAAATACGCCAATGTTGAGTTTTGCTGCCGCTTGCAGGATTGTAAGATTTTCCTCAGAACCTACAGACTGGTTCCTAAGCAAAAGTGCCTCGCTGTATGCAAGATTATACGGAAGCTGGATAAATCTAAAGCCGTGGTCCTTGCCTCCGATACTCTCAGCGCTCTTGACTGCTTGCTCAAGCGAGAGGTATTCTGGACTCTCTTTGGGAACTCTAAAGCAGGTCCACGTTGCCATGCCATAGTAACGAATCTTGTTTTTAGCCCGATATTTTTCATAAACTTCAAACGCCTTTACAAGCATCTCCATAAACTGCTCACTGCTTACATCCTGATACCAACTTTCAAAGGCGTTATGAATGTAAACGAGATCGATGGTAGAAATGTGCATGTTCATGAGAGACTTGTCAATGCACTTGGCAAGGTAGTTAGGATTGATGACATTGTAGCCGGAGCTGATATCATCAGCAGTTATTACTTCGGTCTGGATATACATCCTGTGGATGTATTCCATTACGTCGATGTTTGGATAGTCACCATCATTCGTGATATATCCATTCTTGGTGGACACAAAAACCTGATCACGTGAAATTATCCTGTCGTTTACAAGACGCAAAAGTGCTCCGCCGATACTCTTTTCGGACCTCATGGCACGGTAATTTATCGCAGTGTCAATTACATTGACCGCGCCAGACTTGACTGACCGGTACACGGCATTTTCAATAGCCTGATCATCTTCCTTACTTAGCTGTCCCAGGTATGTACCAATGCCTATGCTTGAAAGGTGTAGGTTGTCAAAAGTCTTGAAGTGACTTCTCGGCCTTCTCTGTGAGGCTGCATACTCAGTATATTTCTTTGTGCCCAGTGGTGTAGCATACCCCTCAATTATTTGGTATGGTGAGGATGATGAAGACGACAACAGTTTACATATAGCAACATGCAAAATAATAACGAATCGAATTTACCTTCCCATTATTCACTAGAAACTAGGATTTACCTCTCTACCAAAATAAATCAATACAAAACCTGTTCTGAAATCAACTGACTGAAAAAAATCTCAAGAGTATATATTTTTCCAACTATAGAATAAAGCTAATAGCCAGCAAAAAGCCAGTAATTCGAGAGTATGTTACGGCTGAAGCCATCGCAGGCACTACTTTTTCAATACATTCCGGTTCTTTTCTCAATGACAAGATTGATTTTATAGCAAGTGGTATCGATGCTAAACTGATTAGTGAATAGATCTTCGTAAAGCCTAAAAAAATACCTCCGGCTATCAAAACATAGGCAGTAATGATAAATATCGGAAATATAGCTGAAGCGGTTTTCCTTCCGAGAATTATCACTAAAGTACGACGTCCCTTTGATCTATCTGCTTCATAATCCGGAAATGAATTGATAAAGAGTACCGTTGCAGAGAGGATACCGACTATTACTCCGCCATATAGAGCAGCCGGCTCTAACACCGCATTTTGGACGTAAAGCGTTCCAAGTACGATCATAGCCCCCTTAATAGCAACAAAGAGCTCCCCCAAACCAGCATTTACAATTCTTGTTGAATAAAAGTAGATGGCAAGGACTGCAAAGATAAGTATTATTGCTATTGTTATCCCACGTATTGCTACAAAATATGCCCCTATGGACGCGCCAAGGATCAGAAATATTATACCAGCTATGTATACAGCGCGAGGCGTCAGTAGATTTTCAGGAAGAACTCCTGTTCCACCGCTGAACTTTGTTCTTCTAGTTGTACTATCGATTCCTCGCTTATGATCCCAGTAGTCATTGAGAAGGTCTACACTTGCATGCAAAAAAACTACGCCAATATACGTAAGTACGGCATACAGTGGGTCAATGGTGTCATATTTCCAGTAAGCAATCGCGAGGCCGTTACTGACTGCAATTACTGACGCTAGCAGGAATCGAATTCGGATAGCTCGTAGCCAAGCAGATAGCACTTATCCCCTGCCATAGTAGGGAAGCCTATTAGTGTGTTTTTGAAATCATTGAGAGATACACCGATAATAGGTTATACCATTTATCGTTACATCCTCTATCCGAAAGCTTTTCCTCTTACCTGCTATGGTGCTTGCAAGGTCAGATAATCCTAACTTGAGCATCGCATTATTTACGTTTGATTCAGCAATACCGGTTGCCTGTGCTATCTCCTTGGCAGAATACCCTTTGTCCGAGTTTCTACATAAGAATTGCGTAATGATTGATCCAACATCTTTGTGGGCATCAAACTCTGCGGCGTCGATAGGCATATTATAATCTGCCACCACCAATAACTTCTATAAAACTACGGCTCTATTACGCCCGTGCTTTCAAGGGGCTTGCGGCCCATAAAGCCCTCATCTTTTCCGTGCCAGAACTTGATCTTGTTTTCACCTACTTTCCAACATAGCCAGACCTCTTCATCAAATCTCCTTGAGGGGAAATCAAGCAATCCTTCATCCACGCTTTTTATTACTACCCCTGTCGCCTCGAGCTGTTCTATTGCCCTGTATAGGTCGGTGACAGCCGTGTTAAGCTCTTGTTTTTTGTTGATAAAACCTTCAAAAGGACTGCCCGAGTCGATTATGGCCTGAATCTCTTCTTGCAAAGCAACAACATGATTCTTTTGCATTATGATATTTTCAAATAACCGCTTGACCTTAGGCAGTGCCTTATCAGCAGTCTGTGGCGTATACAATGTAAACATTAACGAGATTTTGTTCATTTTTTAGATAATTTATGCTTTTAGCACCTGATGAGGGAATAGCATACAATTTTTAAGATCATGTTGTAACCTTTATTACATCGATTTACAATCCCATTGTTGGTCTTGAAGAGAGGATAAAAGAATATACACTAATTGCTGTGGATCCAACCCAATTCTTCTATCAGACAAAAGCAATCAAATTCACTGATGGCAATCACATAAATCAAAGCGTAGAGGATAGATGAACTATGCATAATCTATCCAGACCAAAGCGCTTTAGAGCTTGTCGAGCTTTTGTGCTTTTTTAAATAATTCCAGGGGAAGAGGGACATCCCTCCCTCCCTTGAGGGTGTTGCAGGCCTTAAAAAGAACTGCCTATTTGTTTCCTTTCATGGTAGAACCGACGCTTGAAACAGAAAATGCAATGCCAAAAAGCATCAAGGCCAAGGAAGAGCAAGAAATTTCCGTTCCATTCTTAGAACAAGAGATAGAGTGTCCTCGCTGTCATGATAACATGATGCTTTGTTCTGACTTTGAGCACCTGTATTATGTCTGCGAAGTATGCGACTTTTGCTTGTACACAATAAAGAAAGCAGCAGCACCATGAAAAGAAATTATTATTAGGCGCTGTAATCGGTAACTACTGATTAATTAGTTGATTATAAATCGTCACAAGTTGGATAGATTCCATAAAAGTAAATCTTCTAGATTAATTCTTTCTACACTTGAGGTTGCAGTAGACAGCGTGAGGCCTGTTCCGCTCATAAAGCATGCTGTAAAATTCAGCAATGGCAAACTGACAGTCCGTGATATTTACGGCAACGCCGCTGAGTTTGGAGAGTTTGACCGCGTATACATTGTCGGTGCCGGTAAGGCAACACTTGGCATGGCCTATGCTGTTTGCTCTATCTTCGATGATAAAATTGCTGCTGGCGCGATTACTGTTCCCCATGGGACCAAATCAAAGGAGATCAACAGAGTCCTGATAACTGAGGCCTCACATCCGATCCCTGACAAGGCAGGAATAAAGGGCACAAGAAATATTCTCTCGATTTTGAGAAAGGCTGATCAGAATGATCTTGTAATTTTCCTAATCTCAGGTGGCGGGTCTGCACTAATGCCCTTGCCTCCATCAGGCATCTCCTTAACCGACAAGCAAAAAACCACAAACTCGCTGCTTCGCTCTGGAGCATCAATTCAAGAGATAAATACTGTGCGAAAGCATCTGTCAGCTGTCAAGGGAGGCCAGCTCCTGAGACATGTGAACCAATCATGCCCATTGCTATCACTAATCATCTCGGACGTCATAGGAGATGACCTCGGAATGATTGCTTCAGGCCCTACCTGTCCTGATAGCTCGACTTTTATGGATGCCTTGAATATTTTGAGAAAATACCGCATAAGGAGTCCTACTGCTGCTATTCAATATGTTGCCAAAGGTGCCATGGGCAAGATCAAAGAAACGCCGAAGCCACACGATAAACTGTTTTCTCGCATACATAATGTGCTAATAGGGAACAATGCTACCGCATGCAAAGCGGCAGTAGGCTATCTCAAAAAGCGCGGTGTGCATGCAGTAAATCTTGGATCAGAATTTGATGGCGAGGCTAAGGAATTTGGAACGTTTCTCGCGAAGCATGCATTAGGCCTCGGACGTAAGCGTCTTGCAATAGTCGCTGGAGGCGAGACAACTGTCAAGCTAGGCAGGCGCAAAAACGGTCTTGGAGGGAGGAACCAGGAAGCCGCGCTTTCGTGTTTGGCTGGACTTGATCGAGGCGATGTTGCAATAGGATGCATGGGAACGGACGGAATGGATGGCAACTCTGATGCAGCTGGCGCGCTCGTGTCTCCAAAGACAATAATCCTTGCCAAAAAGATGGACCTTGGGAAATATCTTAATATGCACGATAGTTATCACGCCTTCAAAGAATTGAATTCACTCATCTTCACTGGTTTTACTGGCACCAATGTAAACGATATTGCTATCATGTGTCCTGAATTGAAGTAGGACCC
>DAIUEZ010000029.1:0-19353 GCA_036844865.1 Nitrososphaera sp.
TCAAAAATGGGACTCAATGAATCGCCGGCGCAGAATGAAAATTATGGTGGCTTATTTTATACACAGTATTAGTTATAGATTATTGTGCTTAGGAAATGGTGAAAATTTCTCCGGCCTGCAGAGCATTGACAATAAGCCCATAGATCTCAGGAATTATTAAATGAAGCAGCCATCTCAGAAGAATCAAATGAATGATAATAATAATAATAATAATAATAATTATTCATGGGATGCCCGGACTTATGATAAGGTTTCGACTAATGTGCAGTTAGAATGGGGCCGCAAGCTGCTTGAGAAAAGAGGCTGGGTTGGAAACGAAATAGTTATGGATGCCGGAGCGGGGTCCGGTAACCTGACCAAGATTCTGGCTGACAAAGTGCCACAGGGACATGTTTACGCGGTTGATGCTGACTCTAATATGGTTCAACAGGCGAAGTCAAATTTGTCTGGTTGCAGAAATGTGCAAGTCATGCAGTCAAGTATGGACAAAGTGAATCTTCCAACAGAACTCGATGTAATTTTTTCTAATGCTGCCCTCCATTGGGTTTTAGATCAGGAAGGTGTTTTTTTGCACTTCTGGAAACTACTGAAACCAAACGGTGAGCTTTTGATCGATTATGGAGGTCATGGTAATCTAGAGAGACCGTTATCGGTTATTTTCAAAATAATGCAGTCAGAGCAATTCAAGGAGCACTTTGCTAATTGGAAACAGTCATGGTACTTTCCAAAGCAGGATGAGACAGAGAGATTTCTACAGAAAGTAGGATTCGAAGAGATCCAAGTTGATTTGTCAAGCCAGATCATATCTTTTTCTGACCGTCAGAGCTTTGCTACTTTTGTAAGAACAGTGATAATGAAGCCTTTCCTTGGTTATCTTCCTGATGCAAACGGGAAAGAACAATTTATCGATGCGTTCTTAAACGAGTTTGAAGGCCACGGCTGGCCATGGTCGCTGGAATTTATGCGGCTGATCATTTCCGCTAGAAAAATTTTAACATGATTTGCCACATTCCAGTAAACTATTCGGACAGAAATTCTCTCAATTTAGGTGACAGCTGATCCTCGAGTACCTTCTGTCATTTAGCGCCATCATTTGCAGTGAAGAAAAGTGATTATTAGCTAGATCGCTTTGCTAATAGCATTGTGTCCATTTTTTGAACGTTTTTTTATTTTAGGCGGGCCCAGAGGGACTCGAACCCTCGACCAACTGCTCCGCAGGCAGCCATTCTATCCAAGCTGAACTATGGGCCCAGCGTTTTTCTGTCTTTGTCTTCTAACAGTTATATGATGATGCCGATGGCTACAATAGCTGTAACGGCTACATTTCCTTCTTCTAGATACCTCAATTAAAACCTAGGTGCACATGCACAGACATAAAGATGCAAAAGTACAAAGAAAGGCATAATAGACATATACGGCTATCCAGCTTCTTTAATAGCCGCATCAGCATTAATGCTCTGTTCAAGCGATTGTGATATCAATTCTGAAGACTTATCATATTCGCTCTGATCTGCTGTGGCAAGGTAGTTGCGAAAGTGCTGATAGCTTTGTCGCTCTAACTCGATAGCGCTGACGAGATAATCCTGGGCTGATTTGTATTTTTCAGGAGCGTTCAAAGCCTTTGCCCTCTCTATCAGCGCATCGTACCTAGGCAAGTACTGGTCAATAACTTGCATCAATGTATTGTTATTTTTTGGCAACCACATATCCTCTTCTGCTGTATATTGTTGCGTCAGTGAATTTGTATCAATGACTATTGTTTCAAACGCTTTCTTGAAGTCATTATTCCGTGAAGCCTCTACCTGAAGAAATACCATAAAGGCAATTAGCGCAGCAATAACTGCAATACCTCCAAAGACAATTAGTTGTCTTGTCTGTTTCCTGCTTCTTGGCAAATATCTATCTCCCTACCTTCCCTTTCTTTCAGTGTGTCTCTCTCTTTTTGGACAAATACAATGCTAAGGAACAAAATAAATATGCTATGCTGTATAAGAATTCATATCCATATTATTATCATTATCGCATCTCTAACAATGCGATCCTGTCTGTCTTGATACTCTTTTTAGGTGTGGCAACCATTTTGACAAAGTCTCTATCTGTGCCATGCCAATCGAAATAGTCAAGAGTATGACGGCTGCAAAACACAAGGGTGGTCTCTTCTTCATCCCACTGCATGATACAGCCACAGGGTAGATTTCTGTCTGGCATTTTCTATCCTAGTGTGTTATCTAATTTAACAGTTGTAGACAGGTCTTCTGTGCCATCACAGAAGTTTAATTGTTCTTGTGTGATCAGAAGAGCCGGATAATTTGCCTCCACTACTACACAGAAGAAGAAAGAAGACAATCAAACTCGCAAAAAACAATTAGCGAAGCGAATCATTAGTATGAGAAAAGTCCAAGAACAAGTGGTGCAAGAATGCAAAAGCTTGAGCTGTCAACCCAAATAATGCGACTGCATAGGTATGTGTGTAAAATAATAGCTGTGAGTTATTAAGCTTGACAGCAAAGTTACTTTACAAACAAGTATTAAATGGGACTCGATCTCTTAAAATAGAGACATAGAAAGATTGGCTGACATTGAGCATGAAGAGCAACAGCAGCAGGTAGCAGGCTTATCGGATACAAGAAGGCAAATTGCGCAGCCACCACTCAACTTGCTCTTCAATCCATCACTTTTAATCAGAAAAGATGTCTGGAACGTAGACATTACGCGTTTGCTGGAAATGTTCCTACGACTGATCAATGCCACAGGTAATAAGGATCTGCGCATTTGTGGATTGGCCGCTGTCTCCTCGTCGATGATCTATCGGCTAAAGGTGGAAAGTATTTTTGTACTTGAGAAAATAGCGATGCAAAAGAAAGGCCTTAATGACCCAACTAATGACCCGCAGCAGCAACTGCCTATACCACAGCTAAATCCAATCGAGCTACCGTTCAGGATTGAGCCAACATATCCGGTTTCAGTGGAGGATTTGCTACAAATGCTAGAAAATATGATAATGGAGCTTGCAAACCCCCGTACTAAAAGAAAGAAACAAGAGCTGGAGATCGAGCCGGTCGAGACTTTTAATTTTGATCAATATCTTATAAAGTTTGAGAAGATAATCCAAGATTACGAAGACATGATCTATGACATTGTGGCTGCAGATGGCGTACTTATGTTCAAGACCCTAGTTAATAAGTTAGAGCCAGTCCAAATGGCAAGGTGCTTTATAGCCATGCTATACCTTGCAATGAAGTGCAAGATCCAGCTCGATTATCCACAAGAAGATTCAGACGATATAAAGATGACTCTAGCCCAGCATTGATACACGAGAAGATAGCAATAAGAACAACAACGATAATAATAATATGACATAACGACAGCCTAGCAATAAAGTAATAAACTATTGATTCTTTGGAAGTGAGAGGCAGAAACACCTTGCGCGAGCCCGCTCTCCCAGAAGGCGAAATTGCTGCTAGAATAGAGGCGGCTTTGTACTCTGCGGGTAGACCTCTGTCACTAGATGAACTGATAAAGGCATCTGGTACAAATTCAAAGGAAAAGACACGCAGGGTGGTAAATGAGCTCGCAAAGAAGGTCAAGTCAACCTTTAGAGCAATTGAGATAGCTCAACTTGAAGACGGTAACTATGTTTTACAGATAAGGCCAGACTATACGCCCCTTGTGCGCAGGTTTGCACAGCATCCTTTACTTCCACCGGGTGCACTAAAGACGCTCTCCTACATTGCATATGAGCAGCCAGTAACCTCAAAGAGGCTAGTGCAAATAAGAGGTAGCCAAGTGTATTCTCACATCAAGGTGCTTGAGCAGTTACGGTTTGTAGAGCATGAAAACCTTGGTAGGCTTAAAGTTTACCGAACGACTCCTAAGTTCCAGAATTACTTTGGCATAACAGACCTAAGTGCCGTAAAAAGCAGGCTAGTGACGACCAACAAAACAACAAAAGCAAACAAGAAGCCACAGCAACAACGCACAACTACTGAATATTTGCCCTCATCTGGTGATGCTGCTGACGCTGATGCAACATCTGAAAGAGATGGCACAATAGAGCCTCAATTACCAGAAAAGACTTAATTAGAGTGGAGAAAATTACTTACGCACTACAATGCGAAAATCGATAGAAAACCTCGGCGGACGCAAGTTAACTGGTGGACGCAAGGTTGCCATGAGAGGAAGACGTAAGTTTGAGATTGACAGGTACCCAAATGAAGCGGTCGCGGGCCCTACCCAGATCGTTGCTCGAAGGTCTAGAGGTAATAATAACAAAGTCGCGTTCAAGACTGCCGAATTTGCCAACGTAATTGATCAGGAAAGCAAAAATGTAACTAAAACCAAGATCTTGAGAGTAACTAAGAACCCAGCAAACAGAGACTATGAAAGAAGGGGAGTAATCAGCAAAGGAGCTATTATCGAGGTTGAAAGCGGCACAGCCAGAGTTCTATCAAGGCCGGGGCAACATGGAGTAGTTAACGCCATTTTGATTAAGGGAACAACAACGAAGACCAAGTAAAGTTAGTTATATAGTAACCGTTAAGTGCAAACAAGGATCTGTTTAGTTTGTGGTGGACCTATCATGGGATGGTCCGGATCCAAAAGACACAGCTGTATGCCCCTATTCAGTGGAATTTTATTGTAAGCCTTCTCCTGCCGAGTCACTAAACTCACTTGAATCCGGACGGCTGATCCTTCAGGTCGATCTGGGACCAGATGTAAGATCAGTTGCCGGTCGGCTCGTTAACAAAGCCAAATCGGAAAACCTCGATAAGCTGCAGGACGAAGCTAGCAAGATAAAGCGGCAGACATCGCTCTCCACAGTATTCGTGCAGGACAGTCAACGTCTTAACAGATGGGTAGGCGAGCTGAGCATTCCAGCAAGCTGGTTAGAAGGCGGTACAAGGAGTCATGAGAGAACAGGCGCGGCTAGCCCCAAAAGTCCTAATAATTTCTATAACCTTGAAATAACATATACACTTGACAACAGCAACAGCTGTACTGCGCGTTTTTCCTCAGGGGACGCATTTCACTGGGAAGCAAGATAGAAATGAACTATGCAGAAACAGCGCGACCTGCGCGTATATACGCAAGCAATATATTTTTTAATTTCGTAAATTACTGAGGTTCGGAAAACTCTTTTGAAAGACTACGAACATGTAGTACTTTGGCTTGACTACTTTAATAAGAACCTAAAGAGACGGCAAGGCAGAAAGGTAAAGCGTGATCAGGCAATCTTTGATCCTACAGTTCAGGAGTTGGTCGAGGCAACTAGAGCAGCTGGTTTCCAATTATCAGATCAAGAGATAAACAGTGATGCAAGGTATCCTCGCAGATCATTTGTCAGATCTGGCTACGTAATGGTGGCAAAAAAGGAAGGTATGAAAAAGTCCCAAATAATTAACGCAGTAGCCAACAAGTTGCTGCGAAGAAGCTCGCAAAAATCCACCAAGAAATAAACAATTTCGCTTTGTGAAAAGTAGATGCCTCTGTGTGTCTCTCTCGATTTCTATATTTTCCTCACAACTACTGAAACTGTACGGTGGCCTTATTGTTTGCAAAAAAATAACGATAATATCTGGTACAGAAGATAATGATAAAGTATCACTTATGCCAGTCACCCAAACAAACGAAGTAGGAGAAATCTTGCATCTTGCAAAAAGTGGTAGGTTAATAGTGAAACTTAACGCTGAAGGTGCTAAAAGGGTGAAAGCCGGCGAGCTGCTAGTCGACGGATCGGGCAGAAAGGTGGGCAGAGTGGCAGAATTGTTAGGTCCGGTGAAGACACCATATGCGTCTGTTATAATAATGACAGATAGGACAAACAGGCTCGTCGGATCCAAAGTTTTTGGCGGCGGTTTTGCTAAAAAATCTCATGGTCGGAGCAGGAGCTTTAGCCGCTCCTATTCAAGATAGCTATAAAAAATTGACAGAAAAAGTTGTAGCATCTCCATATATATAGAGAGAAGATAATTCAATGAAGCTTGGGCAAAATGCTTTTTAGATCTATCTCTATAACCTCCTTGAGCATTTGCGCTTTGAATACGTCAACCCTATGGCTGGGCTTGCAATGTTCATCATCGGACTTTTCTTGATAGTATTTGGTTATTTTGAATATGGGATAACGCCTGTAGCAGTGGGCCTTGTCCTAGTTGCCTATTATAGGAAATATCTGTGGCAGATTCTAGGAATCTCGGATCTCTAGCTAAGCATAGCTATGGCTGTTGGAAGCACCTCGGTTCCCATGAGGAGGCCTAGTCTACCGCGTTTGCCATAGTTTTCAGTGAACCTTGCGCTTCCATCCTGCTTTACTCGGCTACCTGAAACCAGCAGGGGAACTGGGTCATCGCTGTGCCCCTTCTTTACACACGGAGTAGAATGGTCACCAGAAATTACTATTGCTGCATCCATGTTGTTCAACTCTCCTATAAGCGTACCAAAGAAGCGTCTATCAATCTCCTCTATGTTCTTCTTTTTTCCCCTCGCATCGCCATCATGGCCAAACTCGTCCGGTCCTTTGATGTGGACATAAATTGCATTGACCGACTTGAGGCTATCTGCAGCAACTTTCGCTTTTTTCTCATAGTCACTGGTACCACCTCCTTGGAACATCTTCATTCCCAAGATCTTGGAAATTCCGATCTCAACCGGCATATCGACAATTCCCCCTATAGTCATGTTATACTTTTTGTTGATCGGTTCTACGTTTGGGTACCTATTGCCAGAATCACGAGCAAGAATGCAGTTTATAGCCTTTTTGCCAGCTGCTATTCTTGTTCTGTTGACTGGATGATCCTTTAGAAGGCGCACGGCTTGAGTAGTAAATTCATTTAACATTCTTGCAGCGACTTTGGCCGGTTCTGTGTCTTCCTGTGCCTTAGATTCCTGTATGTAAATATCCTGAGTTGTTGCTGCCTTGGCTACTCCAATGCCGCCCACTTTGTCATAAGCAGGATCAGTATTGGTGATCTTATCGGATAATCTCATCTTGGCATGTCTGAACCTTATAACTACTCTGTGTGCAATGGTCGGCTTCAAGGTTACAGAAGCGTCCATATCGCTGAACCTAATGTTATCGCTTAGTGTCTTGCATACAGACTTTGCCTCTTCACTACTAATGACTCGGCCTGCACGCCTATCTACCACTTTCAACTTGTTATTTACTGTTGCAAAATTGCCCCTCAGAGCAAGGTCGCCCTCACGGAAATCAATATTGCAACCTATGGATTCAATGACTCCACGTCCGACGTAGCTGCCATCTTTAAAGCTGTATCCCAACATGTTGAAAACTGCAATATCAGACTGGGGTGCTATTCCCTTGCCTACGCTGATGACTCTCCCCATTGAGCCATTTCTTGCTAGCACGTCAAGATTAGGAGTATATGCTGCTTCAAGAGGTGTTAGATCATTCAACGAGGGATGGGGCAGATCGCCAATGCCATCAAGCAAAACATAGACCAGTCTGATATCCTTCATAATGACGAAAGGATTGCTGATCAATTTAATTTTTTTGTACGTGTGCCTGTATTTTTGTAATAAGCAAAATATTTTCTCAGCACTTTGATGTGTGGCTGAACTATTTCAAAAACCTCGTTATCTTCCTCTTTTGAGAGTTGACGCCGGTATCGCTCAAGAACCATTCCCTCTGCCAAGCCCTTATAGTAGCCTACCCTGTGCCCATAAAGGAAATCATGGACCTGATGGCACTTCCAGATACGCTTTAATTTTGGCACACGCTTTTTAGGCACTTTTGGGGCTGCCATATCGTTTTCGATAACAGCTTTAATGATATTTTTAATATCGTAGTCCAATGTTATTTGCAGATATACAGACATACATGCATATACACATATACATATATACCATAAGCTACTGTGACTTGCAAAAGTAAGTCTATGTACTCCTTAATAAAACCAGGCTCCCTTATCAAGTATAATTGGAGGAGCGGTGCATCTTCTGCAAGCGGACAGTAATAGACATCAAAGGGCAGAGGACAGAAGATTTTGGTATCAGAAGAAACGAAAAATACATCTGCTCACGCTGCGTCAGAGCTTTCGAATTTTCTCTTGGGAGCTAAAAAGTTACAGAACATTTAATTAAAAGCAATTAGAGCCTTTTCTAGGCTGAAGAGTTTGGGGGATTTACGCAAAGATTATGTTCTTGATAAGTTTGTTGTCATGCCTGAAGCTAGCCAAGCTACGTCAGAGGAGAGAAATAGCAAGGGAGGTGATTGCCCGTACTGTCCTGGCAATGAGTCGATGACTGAGCCGGCAATTCTCGCGCTTGTGGTCAAGGAAGGCATGCTGCAGCGTCTCTCAGATAGTGAGGACAGCATAATAGATGACTGGTCAGTGAGGGTATTTCAGAGCGAAAAACCACTGGTTATCACTGGTTCCACTACAAGCTACGGTGAGAAACCATTGTACAGCGAGCCTGCCTATGGATACCATCAGATAGTGGTTGCATCGCCAGATCATGACCAGAGCCTTTCGCACATTTCTGTAGAGCAATGGGGCAATGTCCTCGTGGTCATCCAAGACCGTGTAAGGTGGCTTTATACACAAAAAAGTGTGACATATGTCTCAATCTTTGTCAACAGTGGTGCCAGCGCAGGAGCGCAGGTAAACCATCCTCACCTAAACATCGTTACATTTTCTACAATACCCCCAGTTATCGATATGGAGGCAGAAGGCGCACACAGGTTCATGAATGAGAACGGTAGTTGCCCCGCTTGCAGCTTCATCGGAGTTGAATCAAGTGGTCCTCGCCAGATTCTTGCTACGGACAATTTCATTGCCTTTTGTCCTTGGGCTCCTACTTATCCATATGAATTCTGGATCTATCCAAAAAGACATATGACATCATTTTCAAAGATAACACAAAAGGAGATTAATGACCTTGCATTGATGCTGCGAGCTACACTTGGTGGCATGTCAAAGGCACTTAGGGATGCTCCGTTCAACCTTGTATTCCACCTATCGCCAGAGAAGAAGAACAGCCGTCTGATTCACTGGCATATTGAAGTGTATCCTCAGATGAATACTTGGTCGGGCCTTGAACGGGGTTTTGGAGTTTTTATAAACGATGTAAGACCAGAAAAGTCTGCTGAAATACTGGGCTCATCATGCAGAAAAGAGCTAGCAGGGCTTGTTGGAATCGTATGATGGATAATCTTAATAGTTGAGATCCACAATATGACTCAACAATAGAGCAGTAGCGGCCAGGGCTAAACCTAGACCATATCATTTAATTATCAACTAATAGTAGAATCAGGTATTAATAATGAACTTAAAGCTGGAGGACTGGACTTCGCTTGGATCCCTTGGCCTTGCGGCGATGTTTGTCGCGCTTTTGCTATCATTTTACAACTTTTTGATCGGTCCCCAAGGCACGGGGCCTCAGCGGGTGGTTGAGCCAGGCAGTCTGCTGATACAGCTTGTATTTATCTCAGCTGCTCCTTGCCTAGTCCTTGCTGGCGTTGCATTTGTCATGGCCAAGACCTATGGGTCGCCGATAGGCGGCATGTTGCTCATAATAGCTGGCGTTATAATAGTTGCAGGTATGGCCATTAGTGTAACCCTGGTGCCAAGGATCCCAAGCCAGTATATTGTAGGAGGAGTGGGAGTCGTGCCCTTCATCTTTATGCCAGCTGGGGCAGGCGTGACTGGAATAGGAGCCTACATGCTTGCTGCGTCAAAAAGAAGGCACTTGCACAGCAGAGACTTGGATGATCTTCGTTGAGAGAGAAGAGTAGCAGCTTTAGAGAAATCGACGTGTCAAAGAGCCCGTTGCCTGTCAAGGTGTCAGACAATATCCGCTTTGTTTTTGATAAAGCTCGAAAAGACAAAAGCCCAGTCCTTGCAATAGTCACCGGGACTAAGCCGGATTTTTACAAGCAGGCTCCGCTTGTACTTGAGGCAGTGAGAGAAAAACTACCCGTATTTGTCGTTGACACAGGTCAACATTTTGACGATGTACTCGGGTTCGGCATAGAAGAGTTCCACCTGCAAAAGTTTGTTGGCTGCAACCTCCAGATACGGGGAGACTTAATGGAAAAGGCAAGCGAGTTAATAGTTAAGTTTGGCTCTTTTGGCAGGTACTGCAAGAGGCACTTTGGGACTGAGTCTCTTCTTCCAATAGTGCACGGCGATACACTTGTTGCAGGAATTGCTCCGCTAGCATGGGTCTTTGGCATGGGTCAGAAGGTGGGGCAAAATGAGGCAGGCCTTCGTTCCATGAGCCCCCATGCTATAAAGTCCCTGAAGGCAGCACGAGAGCCGACAAGACAGGAGATACAAAAGTTCGTGAACAGCCAATTTGACTACAAATGGTTTATTGCAAGGGAAGAACCTTTTCCGGAGCAAATTGACACGTGGATATGCTCAGCAGGCACACAGTTCTTCTTTGCTCCAACTGAGCTTAACAAAGATAATTTAGTAAGGGAAGGATATCCGGAGAACTTTGTCCACGTTGTTGGCAACTCTGTGGTGGATGCAATCGACATCAAGAGAAAAGAAAGGCCCAAGCAGAGCATCTTTACTTTGTATCCTCAGCTTGAAAGGGACGATTGGATAAGGATGGATATTCATAGACGAGAAAATTTGACAAAGAACCGCTTTATGTCAATTATTGAAGGGCTTGTGGAACTTATCAAGAACACAGACAAGAAAGTTGTCCTAGTTTTGCTAAACGCCACCGTGGCGGCACTTAAGCATTACGATCTTGAATTCAAAATGCATAATCTTGCCGAGCAATATCCGGGAAAGTTACTAATGACACCTTTATGGAAAGAATATGCGCATGTCATAGAATTCCTTGACAGCGGACATTGTTGGGCTGAAATGACAGATTCTGGCTCTATGCAGGAGGAGCTGCTTTACTTTCCTAAGGTAATATCCATGACAGTCAGGCTCAATACTGACAGGCCAGAAACAATATTCGGTGCCCAAAGCAACATACTTGTTCCACCCTTGAGTGCAGGTTGGATAGTGTCTCTGGTCAAAGAGGCTTACAACAGAGAAGAAGGTTTGGGAATGAAGCTCCGACACAAAAAGCAGATATACGGCACACCAGGGGATGTTTCAAAGAATATCATCCGAATAATCAAGAAGGAGTTTGAAAATGGCGATGCCAACTTTTACCCCTGGTTACACCAAAGGCTTGGCCTCTGGAAAGAAAGCCAGGGATTCAACTACACGTAGCCCTAGAGGGCAAACTTGCCACTCCTTACACCGGTTCTTTTTCTATCTAATGCGGTTATGGCAAATAAATCCTTTATCATTTGTTCATATGCTTTAGTCATCACCTGGTTACGTCGCTCCATCATTTTCCTCTGAGTTTCTATTGTCGAATCAATCTGTAGTTCGACATTTCTTGCTCCTATGCTTGCGCCGTAGATAGTGAAGCTTGGCACGTCTTGTGCAACAAGGCCATGCAAGTGAGAAGAAACGCCGATTTGTCTGCCACTATAAATAAGAGTGCCAACTGATGTCTTGACCATGTCTGCGAAAAAAGAACCTATCTTATTTTGACCAGTGTCAATTTTCTTGTTTTTGCCTCTACTCATCTTGATATTTCCATATGTCATCTTAAGATCCGAGGTGGTGGTCATAGCACCAATGTTGACCCATTCGCCTATATATGAATGGCCAATGAATCCCGCATGGGCCTTGTTGGTATGATCAGAAATCACAGAGTGTTCTACTTCGCCTCCAATTCTGCAGTTGTATCCAATGTAGCTAGCTTCAATGATAGTGAACTGCTTTACCTGTGCCATTCCATCAATATATGCTGGGCCTACTATCCTGCTTGCTGCAACAAAAGCGCCAGGCCCTATGTATATACCCCCATTTCTTACATCAAGCACGGTTCCAGCCTCTACTGAGGCATTTCTCCCAAATGCTACATTGTTGTTGCCAGTAACCCTGACCTCTTCGCCTAGTAGCATTTCATTTTTCATGGCAGAAACCTGGGTTGCAAGAGAATTCTCAAGAACAGTGAATATATCCCACGGCTCTGAGAGGATGCCCTGAGTATCTTGATCTTCTAAATTGGTCAATTTTTCTACTTTTAGTTTCTTAACATCTATGCGCTTGCCCGCCGTAACGCAATTCTGTAGATACTCTATGTCATTGCTGTCAAGTCTTGCAACAAGCAGCCTCCTGCTACTGCTGGTAGTTATTGCAAAGGTGTGATTTATGTTGAACAGGCGGTCAGGGGAGACTGCCCTAGGGTGGAGTAATCCATTCACAAACACAGTATCACTACTTATGGAGCTTGGGTTTACCTTGCAGCCAGGGTGTCGCTCGGCTGTGACCGATGAAAGATATTCTCTTGTAAGCAGTATTTCTGGAGCCAGCTGGTACTCTTCAAAAAAGCTCTTTGCCCCTACCTTGATGTCAAATGTCGCTTTTGTAAATGAAATTGGCGCAAAGTTTTGCCAATGTGAATCCTCAAACAGGGCTATGCTCATCTAGATTTTGCCCAACTTGCTTACATATTGTTTGTACGCATCCAAGTATGATTTTTTGTCACCAATGTCTATAAACCCGCTATCGATCCTAAATCCTTTGACAGTCCTACCTTGCTCCAACGCCTTCCTTACCGCATCATCCATTCCAAATGATGCGGACTTGGGTATTATCTTCAAGAACCGCGGTTCCATTATATAAGAGCCGATATTTATCAGGCCGCTTATCTCAGGCTTTTCACGCCATGAGGTGACCCTATCCTGGCCATTAACGTCTATAAATCCATACTTTAGTTTGGTAGAGTATTGTAGAAGTGCCATAGTGACAAATGCCTTTGAGTCCTTATGCTGCCTTATCATCTTTCGCAAATTGAACTCGTAGATAGAATCTCCATAAATACATACAAATGAATCATCTTCAAGAAGTTTCTCGGCAGTCTTAAGCTGGCCTGCTGTTGCTAGAGGACGCTCAGATCTTGCGTACTCAATTTTGACTCCAAAGCGGTTGCCGTCCTCAAAATAGTCTTCTATTGTTCGATGGAGGTAGCTGACGCAAATGACAATATGGTTGATATCGCCAGCATTCTTCAACCAATCGATAATATATTCAAGGAGAGGCTTATTGCCAAGCGGGAGCATTGGCTTTGGAATGAAGAATGTATAAGGCTGAAGCCTTGTACCCAGCCCTCCTGCCAGAATTACCGCTTTCATACTTTGTGTCTTTTTTCAGTTCTGCTATATATAACATAAATTGAACTATGCAGACTCAATAATTTTCCAATATTGCTTTGACCTTCTTTACGACTTCGGCAGGATTTCTTCCAAACAGGCTTATCATTGGCTCTTTCCCAATATCACCCATGTGATAAATGACATCTGCTAGAGGGTTTTTTGAAAGAGCAGCAAGGATTCCCCAAGTTACCGTAGACCCTTCCTTTCTTTTGATCTTTTTCGGTTCTTTGGTCCTATCGTAGCTTGCCACAGAGAAGAGGGATTTGCACACATCGATAATCCTTTCATCAAACCTGATATTGATTGCAGACCTAAAGTCAGGGTTGACACTCATATACGCAATGATAGCCGATGCGACATGGCTGGAGGCACCAAACTTAACGTATGAAGCAGGCGCAGCAGTATTCTCGATCCTGATTATTCGTCCTCGCACTGCTGCGACATCCGATATATCTGCTGCATTCGAGAGAGCATAAGCAAAATTAGTTTGTGTCTCAGGTATGAGCCTATAAAAGCCATCAAGCATACTGACGTGTTCTGCTGCCTGTTGTAGTTCGGCTATGATATGGTAGCGATCGGCGTCACGATAGATGACTGAAACCGGGTTTGAGATAGGCAAACCCCTCCCTATTTTTATTGCATTTTTGATAGCAATTTGGACATATTCGTTTGCCATCTTGCATGCCTCTACAACCGCCATGCCTTTTGCAAGATATGCCGTGATTGCTGAGGAAAAGTTGCATCCAGAACCGTGGATTTCCTCTATCTTTAGTAGAGGGTTTGTAAACTTCATGATGTTGCCTTTGCTATCGATCAGCACGTCGGTCACATGTGCAGAGGCAAAGCGTCCACCCTTGACAACGACGTTTTCTGCTCCTAACTTTTTGATCCTTCTAGCAGCTTCAATAGCGTCATTCTCCTTCTTAATCACAATGTCTGCGAGTTTTTCAGCTTCCATCCTGTTTGGGGTTATAAGAGTGGATAAAGGTAACAGTTTTGATACAAATGAGTTGTATGCCTCTGCCCGGAGTAACTTGGCGCCAGTACCGGCAGCAAGAATCGGATCAAGCACTATTGGAACTTTAGATGTTTTCTTGAGTGAACGGTAAACTGCGTCTATTATTGGGCTGCTGTACACCATACCTATCTTGATGGCATGTGGCCGCATGTCCGTCATAACCGATCGTATCTGCTGCTCCACCATTGGCGGAGATATCTCGAATATTTCGGCTACCTCCTTTGTGTTCTGGGCTGTTATTGCAGTTATCACAGTGCATCCATACACGCCAAGTGCAGAAAACATCTTTAAGTCAGCTTGTATTCCTGCTCCCGCCCCTGAGTCGCTGCCGGCAATTGATAGTGCGATCTTCACCTCAGAATTGTAAAGGCAATAGGCTTTTCAATCTTTCTTGGATAATCCTAGAGATACATCTTTTCTTACAACAATTTTATCAATAGTACTTATCGATGGTATTATTGCTATATAGTTTCGTACTTTCAAGCTTTAGGATCATGCGGGTGGCTTTTGGCCTGCAAGAAAAGTGGCTTTCAATTATTCCATTTCGGCATTAACTCATGACTATAGCATTGCTAGACTAATCAAAAAATCATAGAATTAATGTATTGCTACATTCGTTGCAAGTCGCAGAGTAGTGATGATGATTTTACATATTAAACCTGCGGTACCTGCAAGTAGCCTTTACTTAATGATCAATGAAATTCTTCTGGCCTATCAGAGAGGTATAAAGTAAATCTGTAAATGTTACACATGAAAACAACTTACTAACAAATGACTCCCAAAATTGTCAGAATCGTTTTTGAAATTCCTTTAATACTTCATTAGACTATTTTGCTTTGTATTTCTTATGAAGGTTGGAATACTTTTACCACAAACTGGTGAATTGGCAACAAGCGAAAATGTTCTATATGTTGGAAAGGAAGCTGAAAAGGAAGGACTTGATTCCGTATGGGTATTTGAGCGCCTTCTATGGCCACTCAAGCCCCAGACGTCCTATTTTGGTGCTCCCATACCAGTGGAATACCAAAATGTACTTGATCCGCTTGAGACTCTCACGTACGTGGCAGGCAATACTGAGCGAATTTCTTTGGGAACTTCTGTAATTGATATGTTGTTTCACAACCCTGTTACACTGGGTAGAAGATTCGCTACACTTGATGTCTTGTCGGGTGGCCGAGTTATTGCAGGTCTAGGAATTGGATGGTCAAAAGATGAGTATGACGTTTCTGGTATACCCTACAGACACAGAGGAGCTAGGGCAGACGAATATATGCAAATGCTGAAACGAATTTGGACTGATGACGTGGTCGAGTTTAAAGGTCAATTCTACAACATTCCAGCTTCAAAAATTGGCCCCAAGCCTGTGCAAAAGCCACATCCCCCGATACTGCTTGGTGGGTACACTCCAAAGACCTTCCCACGAATAGTAAACTATGCAAATGGTTGGATGCCGATTGCAGGGAGTGCACCTATCAAACAGCAGGAACAGGCTATAAACGAGTTAAGAGAAACTGCGAGAAAGGCAAACAAGGATCCATCAAGTATTCGTATCTTTGTCCTTTCATATCCAAATGTGCTAGATTCTTCTCAAAGTTCTTCCTCCAACCAACCCAGATCACCGATGAGTGGCACCATTGATCAAATTGGAAGCGATATAGATAGATTCAAAGCTATGGGAGCAGAGCACATAATTTTTGGTTATGCCTTTTCTCCAATAGGCAGAGATGTGAAAAAGATGATGGAGATAACAAAGCAGCTTGCTAGATTTGCCAGATAAGAAACCCTCATCATCGGATACAAAAATTGTATCATTTCAAATTCAAGAGTTTATCCATGACGCTACTTTCTCTGGCGTTATTATGATACACATTTCTCCTACCCCCACTTTTTGATATTGAATATATTTTGTCATTAGCTTTTTGTAAGCTTCTCTCAGCTGAATATTTCCTTCTGTTTTGTTTGCGATTGATGCCTTCCCTTGTATCATTACGAAGGCCAATTCTGTCCATTCTTCGCTATATTCGTCGATCAGCAGGGCAACGTTGGGATTATTCTGTATGTTTCTTACTCTTTTTAATTTCTGAGGTTTGGCTATTTTTCTTTTTTCGTCTATAGGTACAAAGAAATTGTTGCCGTCAAATACAAAGACTACTGGCACCAAATGGGGCCTGAATTCAGAATCTATTGTTGCTAACCTTGCAACTCTTGCTCTTTCTACAAATTCTTCAACAGCAGGGGAGATAATCAAAGCGTGTCTATTGTATTATGATGATGCACGATTTACTTATTTCTTTGATAGAACTTCGCCCGGATATGCTTATGTCAGAATAGTCTAGGGATTGGACTATTCTGTTTTTCCTTTCCAGGCCTAAGCGCTGTACATACAAGAGGGTAAGGACTTCTAATGAATTAAGACATAACTAGACCATGCTCGGTCATTAGAGATGTTCATGGATTTATATAGATAGAATTCTCAAACAATAGACTATTATTGATGCTATCTATCTTGTGATCGATGAAGTTTGGTAATACTAAAGACACCAGAATGGGGCATCAAGCCAGTGCCAGACAAGCACAAGATGCTTGGCGGGCTAGACTACTTCATTCTGTGGTCGAGTCTAGGTGTTGGACTGCTAGTTCTTTCTGCTGGCTCATTTCTTTCTGAAGCTAGCTTTCTTGATGCTATTTTTGCGATCATTGTCGGGTCGGCTGCAGGATCGGTTCTGCTTGCCCTGGCAGGCAAGATAGGAAGCGATCACGGAATACCGTCACTCATAACGATGAGGCCGGCATTTGGGATTAGAGGCTCGTACCTGCCCGCAACACTCAATATCCTGCAATTGGTTGGATGGACGACATTTGAAATTATGATAATGGCAAGAGCAGCAGATATGCTGACTGGTAGTATAGTGCCTTACTTCTTTTGGACAGCAGTGTTTGGAGTACTTGTGGCGCTTCTTGGAATTGAAGGACCACTCAATGTTGTAAGACAATGGATTGGCAAGTTTGCCGTGTGGATAGCATATGGGACATCTGCAATAATAATTTTCAATCTGATAAACTCAGCAGACATTACCACTATTATTTCATCGCCTGGAGAAGGCTTGTCATTCTTTTCTGCACTTGACCTTGTTATAGTAATGCCCATATCATGGATGCCGCTTGTTGCTGACTATAACAGGTTTTCTAAGAAAAGCAAAAGCGCGCTTTGGGGAACCTTCATTGGTTTTACAATGACAAACATTCTATTTTACTTTGGCGGCATTCTGCTTGGAACGTCCGACATCCTCACGATTGTGGCTGCCATACAGGCCATGTTCTTTGGCTTTCTGATGCTACTTTTGTTAGTCGATGAAGCCGACAATGCCTTTGCAGATGTCTATTCCGCATCGGTATCAACACAGGACATATTTCCAAAGATTAGCCAAAAGTACCTTATCGTAGGTTTCACTGCACTCAGTGCTATACTAGCGACGGTGGTTTCTATTGAGCAGTACGAATTCTTCTTGCTTTTGATAGGAGCAATATTTGTTCCACTTTTTGGAGTCGTGCTCACAGACTACTACGTTGTGAAGAGGCAAAAATACACAGAGCAGATGCTTTATGTGCGACAAAATAGGCTGGGTATCGGAGTGCCTGGAATAATTGCATGGACTCTTGGAGCCCTACTAAATTACATACTGTCTCCCCTTTCTCCCATCTATATACCGCAGCTGCCGACTATAGGTGCAACAATCCCAAGCCTTGCTGCTGCTTCAGTCATTTATCTTGCAATAACAAAGATGCAACAGCGGCTGAAGGAAGGGGAAGAAGTTATGAGGGAACTTTGAATAGAATGTGACAGCGGTAATAACCACGAGATTGGGACGGCACAAATTGGTACAACGGTGATTATGTTGAGCAGTAGCGACAAATTCTCTGTGTCTTGTTAGCTAAGCATTGAAAAGAAGGCTTGGTCTATTGTAGCAATCAAAACCTCCCAGTGCAAAGACAGATGGCAAACCTTAGCTTTGGCGCTTTTCCAGCATTTACACCCGGATTCATTTGCTCTGTATTGTTTTCGTAATGACACAGCTTAAAGAAGATAGCCTCTTACCCTCACAAGGTTAACTACAATAGAATTTAAGAGCGAAAGAAAGCTATAGTAGTAACATCTATCTGGTTCAATTTCCTTCTGCTGTAGCCCAATTGTTTTGAAAAAATTCAAAAGATACATCGCCTAGTATATCACTTAATCATAAGATATAGCATACAGCATATGCAGTTATTGTTATTATTGATACTTTCAATAGGAAACAGTAATTTGATTTATAAATAGCGGTAATTGATTGTTTGCTCAAAATATGAGATTGCTAGAATACCAAGGAAAGGAGCTTTTTGATGAATTTGGAATTAGGGTACCAAGGTCGCATCTTGCTCATACGATAGATGAAGCAAGGGAAGGTGGCAACAAACTTGGCTATCCACTCGTAATCAAATCTCAGCTTACGGTAGGAGGAAGAGGCAAGGCAGGAGCTATCATAAAATGTAATAGTGAAGCTGAACTTGAGCCCAAGTTCAATGAGCTTTTGCACAAAGAAGTCAAGGGAGAATTTCCGCGTGGGATCCTACTTGAAGAAATGGCAGATATCAAAAAAGAATTGTACCTGTCACTGTTTCTCAATAGGAGCAAGCGATGTTACTCACTTATATCTTCAGCAGAAGGTGGCATTGAGATTGAAAACACTAGGAACAAAGTAATGATTGATGTGCCAATCGGTGGTCTGAGTCCTTATGAGGCCGAGGAGACTGCCACAAAATTGGGTCTGACAGGAGAAACTGTCGTTTCTTTTGTGGACTTTACAACCAAGCTGTCAAAGCTAGTAAATGAAAAAGAGGCAGAGCTGGCAGAGATAAATCCTGTTGCGGTTCTACAAGATGGTTCTCTGATGGCTCTTGACGCAAAAGTGATAATTGATGATAATGCAATGTTTCGACATCCAGAGCTTAAAAAGTACGAGTATGTATCAGAGCTTGAAAGGCAGGCCGAAGTAGGCGGCTTTTCTTTGGTCGAGCTAGATGGAAACATAGCTATTATTGGCAATGGAGCAGGCCTTGTAATGTCGACTCTTGACATGGTCTCAGATGCTGGTGGCAG
>DAIUEZ010000030.1:0-19124 GCA_036844865.1 Nitrososphaera sp.
AGGGCTTGTTTGATTCGTCACCTTTGCGAGCTTTTTGCTTCAAGTCAGCTGGAACTGTTCTCCACCAGTCATCAAATTTTCTAACCATACCAACATTCTAAGAACTGAACTTATTAATGGTTTTCGTTTGTTACAAAACGCTGTTATACATATACAACTGGGATAACTCTTCTGCAACCCATTAAAAATATAAGGATTGAAAAAAAGAAACAAACTTGTGCCCTTCGCAATTCATGAGCTGCATAATGCGTATAGAGCGTACCGGCAGTTTCTGGATTGCAACCCGCCTCTATATCATGCACGCTACATCTTCCCCTTTTTTGAGGGTTCATATTTTGCATACCGTAAGGTAGATGTACTTCGGACTGTAGAGATTGCAAAGGCAATTTCCACCAATCCAAGCTACGTCGATATCGGATGCGGCTACGGCGACTTTCTCAATAAAGTGCGACAGATATTGCCGAATGCAAGGGGGATAGAAAAAGACGCGAGTATGTTTTATGCATTTCAGATTTCAAAGCCGGATTACATTAGCCTGACATGTGCCGAAGAATTGTCTGAGTCAGTTGACGTAGCGTTTGTTGGCTGGATGGAGCCCGGGCAGGACTTTCGTAGGTTTGTGGCCAAATGCGCCAATTGTGTCATTACAACGTTTGATACTGGTGGCCAATGTGGCATAAACTGTGCCTGCGAATATGAAGAATTTGGCTTCCAAAGGGTGGCATGGTGGAGAACACCTTCATGGATAGATGTAAACGGAGAGCTCATGAACCGTTACTATTCGCCTTCGCTTGACTCAGCTAAGAAGGAGCAGTTAGCAAAATTGCGCACTGCACACAACTTTTGGTACGTCTATGCAAAGCCAGAATTTACCGTCAAGATCAAGTCAGGCTTGCAATGGTGGCTGAAAAAATTAGAAGATCCAAATGATAGGTTCGATTTTGAGTCTGTCCTTGATGAATGCGGCTTTCATTACATGGAGGAGCTGCCAGGACTTGCAAAAGATAGGAAACTGTGGGAAGTGAAGTTTGACTAAATGCCATTTAACCTTGAAGAGCTGCGCAAGGCCAGGCATGAGCTGGCGCAATTTGAAGCAAAGACATTGTCATCAAATCATGCGCGCTACATCTTTCCTTTTTTTAAAGGCTCTTACTTTGCATACAGGAAAGTCGATGTACTCCGTACCGTCGCTGTTGCAAAGGCAATCTCAAGTAATCCAAAATACCTCGATGTAGGATGTGGCTACGGAGATTTCCTAAAGCAGGTACGGAAGTTTATTCCCAACGCTGAAGGAATTGAAAAGGATATTGGGATTTTTTATAGTCTGGGCATCTTGAAGCCAGATTACATTAGCATTGCCGATGCGCATTGGATAGACAAAAGATACGACCTTATTTTCGTGGGTTGGATGGAGCCGGGCCAGGACTTTCGAGATCCAATTGCGCGTAGTACCGATGTTATTATCACGACACTTGATCAGGGCATTAGCTTGGAGGCTGAATTTGACGGTCATGGCTTCCAGAGAGTGGCATGGTGGAGAACACCTTCATGGGAGGATGTCAATATAGAGATCATGAATAGGTATTATACAAAAATACCAGACAGCAGGCGAACCGATCTTGCAAAGATGCGAGGAGCCCACAACCTTTGGTATGTGTATTCAAAGCCACAAAAAGTCCTAAGCGTCAAGACAGCGCTCAAAATGCAAGTTGAAAAAGAATCATCATCTATTGATAATAAATATGACTTTGAATCCATACTTGATGAATGTGGATATGGCTATCTGCAAAAGCTGGAAAATCCTGCAATGCTAGAACCAATGTGGCAGGTGCAATGGAATTAGCAAGCTTTAAAGAGCGTATTGCCGACAGCTCTGTCGTAACAATAAATTGAAAGTTAAGGTTTTGGGAGCGGCGAAGGAGGTTGGCCGCTCGGCATTTCTAGTCAACTGTGACCATACCAACATACTGATGGACTATGGCGTCCTGCTCAAGCGTGAGCCCATCTTCCCAATGCACGTTAAGCCCAAGGAGGTTGATGCTGTGGTCATCACTCATGCACATCTTGATCACTCTGGCTTTGTTCCTTCCCTGTACCTGTCTGGCTCAACAAGTATTCCTGCACTCGGCACTCTTCCAACTTTTGAGCTTTCGGAATTGCTTATTGAAGATATGATTAAGCTCTCGGGATTCTATTTACCATTTGAATATATTGATGTCATGACGATGCTTAGGAGCTCCAAGAATTTGCAATATAGAGAACCCTATACGGTAAATAATGCCAAGGTGACACTGCATGAATCAGGCCATGTCGTAGGTGGTGCAAGCATTGTAGTAGAACATGAAGGCAAGAAAGTGTTTTATAGTGGCGACATCAATACTCGTGGCTCAAAGCTTTTGCGACCTGCAGACCTTGAATTTGGCGAAATTGATCTGATGATAATAGAGAGCACCTATTCGCAGTCAGAACAGCAACCTCGCGAAGAGGCGGAAAAGGAGCTCATTGAATTTGCGTATGAAGTAATAGAGCGCGGCGGGACTCTTTTTGTCCCGTCCTTTTCAGTCGAGCGTGCACAGGAAATAGCAACTGTGCTCAAGGCTTACAATTTCAAGCACAAGGTCGTGATGGACGGCATGGCTCTTAAGGCAAATCAAATAATGAGCCGCCATCCTACATTCCTCAAGGATGCAGAAATGTTCAGACGAGCCATAGGTGAGGCTGAGTGGATACAGGGCTGGAGCAGGAGGCGCAAGGTAGTAGAGGAGCCATGCCTCATAATTTCGCCGGCAGGCATGCTGGTAGGAGGCTCTGCAATATTTTACACCCAGCAAATAGCCAACAGCGAGAAGAATGGTATTGCGATTGTATCATACCAAGGTGAAGGGACACCTGGCAGAATGCTTCTGGAAAAGCGTGTTGCCAATATTGATGGCAAGATAAGAAAATGCTACGCTGATGTTAAGCGTTTTGAATTTTCCGGTCACAATAGCAGAAGTGAGCTTTTTGAAATCCTGGATCGTGTCAAAGGCAATCCAAAGGTGTTGACTGTACATGGCGATGGCCCATCATGCGTCAAGTTTGCGGAAGAGATAAAGGAAAAGTATGGCTACGAGGCGCATGCACCTGGCCAAGGTGAAGTGTTCGAGGTTTGATCATCAAAAATACTGACCCTTACAAGATGAAAAAATGTGTATCATGCAAGCGCGATATTGCACTAAATATGAAATATTTCACCTACCCACTTTCTCTGCAGCAGATATGCATAGATTGTGCAGAAAAAGAGATACCGAAAACTATTGAATTACTGCAAAAAGACTTGGAAAAGATTAGAGAGGAAAAAGCTAGAGAGTGATCATATCTTTTCTTGTCAAAACTGCAGCACTTTAATAAATATGCTTTCACCTTATTTTTTGGCTGACCGTTGATGTAAATGTTCTAAGAACATTGCTCAAGACTGTGCCAAGAACCTAGAAGATATCTCCAGTCTCATTTTGAAATTTTCCCTTATTGTTGCCGATATTCTACGGAACCTTGTAGAGATGAATCTGCTAAGAATCTTTTCTCTAATTTTAAATTGCCATTAGAAGAGAGAATGTACATCAACTAGAATATCTGCCATTGTTACTACACCTCAAAGATTGTGGCTGGATCACATTATATATGATTTCGTATTATTATTATTGTCATTATCATCGCTGCACTGGATATAGGCTTGACTAGCTAATTAGTTTGAATAATCGTGTGAATAAAATAAAATTAAATTTGTACTATTCGAGCTTTTCTCTCTTGACCCACACTGTACGTCCCTTGTGATCTAATAACTCAACAGAGCGCTCTAATAGTTTTTTGCGGATTTCATCTGCCTCTTTGAATTTTTTCTCAGCCCGCAGCTTGTTGCGTTGTACCAGTATTTCCTCAATTTCTTTCCTTTCTTTGTCGCTAGCTTCTACAATTTTCAGTCCCAGAATGTCCATTATCTTGTTAAGAGTTGGCAATGCGCTATTAGCCATATCTTTTGTTAGATTGTCTGCTGCGATATACCTATTGAGCTTTGCTACAAGCTTCACTAACTCTGCAACTGCAAGCGATGTATTCATGTCCTCGTCCATCGCAGCTTCAAAAGCTCGCATCGATTCATCACATATCCTGTCCACAGAATCAATTTCGCCGCCCGTGCCGACTGCAAGCTGCAGTTCATAGGCACATGTCTCTATCTGGCGCCACCTTTGGAGCGACTCCTTTAGCAATTCGTCAGTATAATCAAGAGGCTTTGAATAGTGCACTGATAAGCAGTAGAGCCGGAGAGGGTTTGCTCTCCAGGTTTTCAACGCTTGCTCTATTGTAACAATATTGCCAAGCGATTTGCTCATCTTTTGTGAATTGATAGTAACCATGCCGGTGTGAACCCATATCTTAGCAAGCTGCTTGCCTGTGTAAGATTCCGACTGTGCTATCTCATTTTCATGATGTGGAAAAACTAGATCGTGTCCGCCACCATGAATCTCGAATGTATCGCCGAGATATTTGCGCGACATGGCAGAACACTCTATATGCCAGCCAGGCCTTCCGTTACCCCAAGGACTTGGCCATACCGTCTCATCTGAATAGAACTTCCAGAGCGCAAAGTCTAGAGGATCCTCTTTTGAGGGATCGATCTCTATTCTCGCACCTGACTCTAACTCTTCAACTGGCTTTTTTGATAACTTGCCATAGTCTGGAAACGACTTGATTCTGAAATATACACCGTTGGCCGTCAGATATGCATGCCCCTTTTTTATCAGGCCATCAATTAACTGAATCATTTCCTCTATGTGATCAGTAGCCTTTGGATGGTAATCTGCTTGCATTACATTCAAGCTGCCAAAGTCGTTGAAGTATCTGTCAATGTATCTCCTCGATATTTCCTCTGCCTTTCTACCCTCTGCTTTTGCGCGGTTGATTATCCTGTCATCGACGTCAGTAAAGTTTTGTACAAAAATCACTTTATAACCTCTTGAGAGCAAGTAGCGACGCAATACATCAAATATAATGATTGTTCTTGCATGCCCAATGTGAGAGTTATCATACACTGTGACTCCACAAACATACATCCTCACCAGGTAGTTCTTCTTCAGCTTTAGCTCCTCTACTTGTCGGCTGAGTGTATTGTATAATTTCACTGTCGCGAGTTGGGGGTGGCCCTGCCCCTGCTTTTTACTTTGCTAGGCGTCAATGTAAATGTCGTTTCCTCTAATGTCTACATTGTAGGTCATCAGTTTTACTCCTTCGAGGTAGTCAAGCAACTCTCCGGTTCTAATGTTGTAGTGCCACGAATGCAGGGGACATTCTACTACTTCGCCGTCAACCTTGCCAGGAGCAAGTGAGCCGTCCTGATGGCGGCAGAGCGCCTCAATTGCATAGTACTTGCCGTTTGCATAGAAAAGCGCAATTCTTGTGCCATTAATATAGAGCTCCTTACCACTGTTCTCTTTAATCTCGCCCCGTTGGGCGACCTTGACAAATGCCAACTACCATCACCTTGTAATCAATCTGGCTATAAATTGGTTATCGGATAGCAGAGCCATCATTACAGACTTCTCCGCGCCACATCTAAATATCTCCCCCTGTGCTATAGCAATATCAATTCCGGCATGACATCGTCATATAGGCTCATGATGGCCGGCGTTCTGGCTCTTATGATTTTTGGCATAGCTATGGCCCTTTACGGATACCAGCAAGCAGTTTACCCTGTCGACAGCGCGCTTGGATACCTAAAAAGGGCTCAAACTGCCCAGACTCCCGAAGTTCTGGCAAGCTTTGTATCAAAGGCAAAGATGGAACTGCCAGAGACTGGCAATCCGGTATGGGTGTTTCCTACTGCGAAAACAGACTTGACACTCATACAAGAAAATCTAAATGATATTGTGACTCGCGCCAACTCAATAGCATCAATGGAGCCCCATAGTGCTGAATATAATTCTGGCATGCTGGACATTCATGGATCGCTAGAGATCATCCAGCAAGATATGATCGATGCAATGCCGTACCTGTATGTGAGTTTTACGAACATCATGCTAAGCGTAGTATGGATAGCGATAATACTTGCACTTTTTGTCCTCATAAGAAGGGGAAGAGCAAGATTCCGCGAACAAGAGTATGAAAACCAGTAGCTTTTATTGCATGTCGCATGATTCATAAATTGTGCCTGGAAAAATAGCGGATAATAGCCTTGCAAACAAGGGAAGCAGGTCATATGAGTGGGCTGCCAGCCGTATGGGCATAGTTGAAAAGATAAGAGCAATGAATGATAGTAGTCAATTGCTGGCAGGTTTTCGCCTTGGCTTTTGTCTTCACATTACAAAAGAAACATCAGTCCTTGTGATGGCTGCAAAGAGCTTGGGTGCAGACATCGCAATTTGTTCGGCAAACCCCTTGTCTGTACAGGATGACATTGCAGCTTTTCTGTATAATATGGACGTAAATGTGTATGCTTGGCGGGGCGAGACACAATCAGAGTATCAGCAGTGCATCCGCAGTGTGCTTGCATTTAGACCTGCCATAGTAACTGACGACGGGGGTGATCTCCACTCAATGGCCCATCAGCAAAAGGCAAAGGGCATAGAGGGTGGCACCGAAGAGACAACGTCTGGGGTAAAGAGACTTGTTGCCCTGGAAAGGGCAAGCATACTCCTATATCCCATTATAGCAGTCAACAATGCTCGTACAAAATACCTTTTTGATAACAGACATGGTACTGGACAGAGTACTCTTGATGGCATACTGCGGGCAACTGGCATACTATTGGCAGGCAAGAACGTAGTTGTATGCGGCTATGGCTGGGTGGGCAAGGGCGTGGCAACTCGGGCAAAGGGCATGGGAGCTATAGTGACTGTTACCGAAGTTGATCCCATCAAAGCAATCGAAGCCAAGATGGATGGATTTGAGGTAATGCGAATGTCAGATGCTGCGCCTACCGGCGACCTATTTGTCACATGCACGGGACAAACACGCGTGATAAGGAAGGAGCATTTTCTTAAGATGAAGAATGCTGCCATCCTGGCAAACGCAGGCCACTTTGATATCGAGATCGATATTGAGAGCCTTTATGACATCAGCTGCTGCCAACCTGTGCAGATTAGTCCAAATATTGAGCGCTTTGATGTTAATGGAAAGAAGTTGTTCCTGCTGTCAAAGGGGAGAGTAGTCAACTTAGTTGCTGCAGAAGGCCATCCGCCGGAAGTAATGGCTCTCTCATTTGCCAACCAGCTGCTATCCATTTTGTATATTGCAAAAAACTATGACAGGATGGAAGTAAAAGTGCATAGCGTACCAGAGCAGATCGATCAAGATGTTGGAAGCTATGCACTTGATTCGATGGGGATCAAGATAGATCAAATGACAGAGGAGCAAGTGCGCTACCAGCACTCCAGTTAGGTTAAAATGCTGTGCATTGATTGCAAGTGTGATGCCGAATAATATCAGTAGCGAAAGCGCAGTCATTACAAGTGCACTCCCTTATGCAAATGGCGATATTCATTTAGGCCACATAGCCTCCACGTATTTACCGGCAGATATTTTCACACGTTTTTTGAGACTCAACGAGTTGAAGGCGTATCATATCTGTGCTACTGATGATTTTGGAACTCCGATCTTGATAAGAGCAGAAAAAGAGAAAAAAAGTCCCAAAGATTATGTTGAATACTGGAACAGGCAGGACAAAGAGGATTTTAAATCATTAGGTATTTCGTTTGATTTTTTTTATAATACAAGCTCCAAAGAAAATGTTGAGTTTGTCCAGTATGTTTTCAAACAATTGCTCGAGAATGGCCACATTTATGACCAGAACGTAATTCAGTTCTACTGCACCTATGATAATAAATTTTTACCAGACAGATATGTAATTGGCAGGTGCCCTTACTGCAATGCAGAAAACCAGTATTCAGATTTGTGTGAAAATTGTGGCCGCGTCCCCGAACAGATACTGGACCCTAAGTGTGCAATATGTGGCAGGCCACCTGTCAAAAGAGAGAGCAAACACTACTTTTTCCGTCTATCAAGCTTTGAAGGTAAACTGAAAGAGTGGCTTTTGTCTAACACGTACTTGCAGCCAGATGTTAAGAACTATGTCATAAGCTGGATAAACGAAGGACTGCAGGATTGGGACATCACCCGTGACCTTTCATGGGGCGTGCCAATACCCCTGCCAGAGGCAAAAGGCAAGGTATTTTACGGCTGGTTTGATAACCACTTATGCTATATCTCATCCCTTGTCAAGTTCGTCAAGGATAGGGGAGGCGACGGCAAAAAATTCTGGAATGAATCAGAGATCTACCATTTTATTGGCAAGGATATTATCTACCACCACTACCTCTTCTTGCCGGCGATACGCCTTGGCATCAATTCAGAATACAAGCTTCCAGAATATATCCCCACAAGGGGTCACCTTATGCTGCAAAACCGAAAGATATCAAAGAGCAGAAACTGGTATATTGGCCTGAAGGATTTTACTTCTGCATTCAACCCTGACTATTTGAGATTCTATATTGCGTCTGTAGTTACATACTCGCAAGATGATCTGAATTTTGACTTTGATGCATTCTATGAAAGGATAAACAATGAGCTAATCGCCAACATCGGCAATTTCATAAATAGGGCTCTTTCATTCACGCAAAAGTCCTTTAAAGGCATAGTGCCCAAGCCATCAAGTATTGACAATACGATAGAAAAAGAGCTAGCGACAACAGTGTATGAAACAGGCAGCCTACTGTCAAGCAACGAGATAGACAAGTCGCTCAAGAGGATCCTAAAATATAGCAATTACATGAACCATTATTTCCAGACAAACTCACCTTGGGCAAACAAGGATACTTCAAATACAACGGTCTACGTATCAGTCAATGCAGTACGAAGCTTAGCGATCCTGCTTGAACCGTTCATTCCCTTTTCGTGTGAAAAGATATGGTCCCAGCTCAAGCTTGGAAGTGGCAATGTTCACCAGCAGGCCTGGGAGTCGGCTAAGGACATCAGAGCAATTCCTGCAGGCCATGAACTTGGCAAGGTAGAGCCGATCTTCCGGAAGATAGAAGCAAAGGAAATAGAGCAGTGGAAGAATAAGTTAGGCAAACCACAATGACAAGACGTGGACTCATGCTGGGACGCTTTCAGCCCTTCCATAATGGTCACTTGGCACTTACAAAGCAGATCCTAAGTGAGTGCGATGAGCTTGTGATAATAATCGGGAGCGCGCAGTTCAACTTTATAGAGAAGGATCCTTTCAGTGCCGGCGAGAGGGTGCTTATGATTCATGAGGCATTGAAAGAAGAAGGGATTGATCTTTCAAGATGCTATATTATACCTGTTGCAAATGATGAGAACAATGCTCGATGGCTTGCTTATCTACGATCGATGGCTCCACCATTTGATGTGCTATACTCCGGCAACGACTTTGTAAAGTACCTTGCACGTTCTCAAGACTCGGGCATTGCAATTGAGGCTCCCTTGTTTGCACAAGCAAATGAATACAATGGCACAAACATTCGGCATCTAATGCAAGACGGTAAGCCATGGGAGCATCTGGTACCTCCGGCAGTTGCAAAGGTAATACAGCAGGTTGGAGGAATTGTAAGGATAAATCTACTGACCCGCTCGGATAGCAACCCACAGAGGTGGTAAAAGGAAGCGTGGTAGAGGGTCAGAGGGCATGCCCTATCTGCCTGTCATGTGGTTCAAAGAAGTTCAAAGTGATAAATAAGAGCGAAAGTCAGGTGATTGTTGAATGCCTATCATGTGCCAAGCGCATTACCATTTAGTTCGAGAGCAATAACGAAAGGCAACAGCAACAACAACATCATCATGTAGATTGCAATAGTGGGTATCACTCGGGTGCAACTTAGGGATAGCGAAAGGGCTCTACTACACCCTCGATCGCGACTATGCAGGCTGAACATGCCATAGAATATGCAGTCACCAAGAATTGATGATGTGACCAGTTCCTGTAAAAGCAAGTCGATTAATCTAGCCAAGTTCAATAATATAGGAGATGAAAAATACGTTTAACGTGTTAGGAGTTGCCGGTAGCACTAGGCAGGGATCATACAGCACTCGGGCACTTAAAATTGCGCTCGAGCATGTCAAGAAGCACGGTGCAGAAGTTCGCCTACTAGAGCTCAATAGAATAGTCTTGCCCCTATATGATCCAAGTGCCCCAGCGTCAAAAGAGGTAGAACATGCAGCCGAAGCCATAGCTTGGGCTGACGCCTTTATCCTTGCATCACCAGACTACCATGGCTCGATATCCGGTGCTCTTAAGAATTTTCTCGATCACTTTTATGAAGAGTTTGCAGGAAAGCTGTTTGGCTACATAGTTGCATCGCACGAAAAAGGGCTCACAGTTATGGATCAAATGCGCACAGCGGTGCGCCAGTGCTATGGATGGAGTATGCCCTATGGGGTATCGATAAATGGCCCACAGGACTTTACAGGTCATGAAACAGTGAATGCAAGATTGTCAAGTAGGCTGCGGATGATGGCACGCGACTTGGTGGTATATGGCAGGCTTGTCAGGGATCAATTTATGCGTGATTTTGGCTCTAATGAGCCGGATACATTCGCAGCGCATTACAGGCCATAAAAAACGGTTCAGGCAAGGCCAAGGCTTTTCATCTTGTCTTGTGGTGTAGAACAGCTAATTTAACCCTGGCTAAACAATGCCATAGGTAAACGATGCTACATTATCAATGCTTATCTTTTCTTCATTGCATGCAAAAATACTTCAAATTTGAGCACTACTGACCTGTCCGCTTTAACAGTTTACAGTATTGTTCATCCATTGGTGCTTTGAATTGGCCAATTCTTTGTTGCAAGACTTGACTTGGTAAGCAATCTTTGAATGCTTGCTATGTTACTTGAATTATCCGTTGCAGGAATGCAATTGTATATTTTCTAACTGTGGAGTATTGCCATCGCATGCTACAACATCATATCATGACATTTCAAATCACTCTTTTTTTTCTAATTTAACGAGTGTGACCGGATTCTAGAATAGCCGGTCAATTTACCTACTAGCCTCCAATATAGTGGCATGATACCTATTCCAGAAGATGTACTTATCAGCGCGGTTGAAAAAGTGAGCAAGAGCGTAGTCAACATCGCAAGTGTGAGGATACTACAGGACCAGATGTTCAGGATATTTCCAGTAGAAGGAGTAGGCTCAGGGGTAATCATAGATGAAAAGGGTTACATCCTTACAAACAACCATGTAATCGATGACGCAGAACGGCTCAAAGTGACGCTACCGGACGGCAAGGTGCTCAGAGGAAAGGTGGTCGGAAGCGACGAGACCACTGACCTTGCAGTACTCAAGGTAGAATCAGAACAGTCACTTTCAGCTACAGAGCTTGGCAATTCAGATAACCTAAAGACAGGTCAGATAGTAATTGCAATTGGCAACCCCTTTGGGCTCACTGGTGGACCTGCAGTAAGTGCCGGCATAGTCAGCTCATTGAATAGAAGCATACAGACAAGGAGCGGCGTGCTAGAGTTAATACAGACAGATGCTGCCATCAACCCAGGCAACTCAGGTGGACCGCTTGTCAATACAAAGGGAGAAGTGATTGCTATCAATACTGCCAACATGCCGTATGCACAGGGCATTGGGTTTGCTGTTCCTATCAACACAGCCAAGTCGATATTGAAAGAATTGATAGAGAAGGGTAAGGTAACTCGGCCATGGATTGGCGTTGCGTCAATGAAGGTTACCCCCCAGCTTGCACGATACTATGGACTCCCTGTGATTGATGGAGCGCTCGTTGCAAGAGTTGAGCCTTATAGCCCGGCTGACGATGCAGGGCTAAGAAAAGGAGATATCATCGAGGAAATAGATGGCAACACGATAAAAGACCCTTCAGAGATCGCCTCATACGTGCGCAAAAAGCAGGTAAATGACCGACTAACAGTTACTATCAACCGCTATGGGCGCCAATTTCAACTCCCAGTTCCTATAGATGAGCGCCCATAAAATTTTTTTATCAAAACACTTTTGAGCAGGAATGGCAATAATCATTCCAGTGTCTGACTATGATTCAATGGATGAGCTGATCAAGGAGATTGAAAAGGAAGAAGCAGCCATAGTGATTACCAAAGATATCAGAAAGTATAGGAAGCCTGTCACCATGATATCAGGACTTCAGGACAGAAAAGATTTGAAGGATATTACAAAGCAGTTAAAGACCAAGATTGGCACAGGAGGCACGTTTAAAGAAGGCCAGATAATCCTTCAAGGAGATCATCGAGAGACCGCTAAGAGCCTACTGGCTCAGATGGGCTTCAAGGAAGAGGCAATTGAGGTGTACTAGTAGCATTTTACTTACCTGCTCTCCAGTTAGTTACTTTATGCTTTATATCATACAGAGGAGCTAGTAATACGCAAGTGGAAGCCGACATTTCGACTGAATCAACAACAGCCCTAAAGGATGAGACGCCTACAGAGGGCCTTGCAGCGGAAAAACAGGTAATCAACAGCAAGCCTGTGTCTGCTGCTCAGATTCTAGTAGAAGATAATGATGACTCACAAAGTTCACTTAGTGCAAACGATTTTCATAACAACGATAACAAGATCTTGGCACTACTGAATGAAGCTGGATCAAACTACTCATTTAAAGGCTTGATGCGTAAGCTTAACCTTCACCAACAAAGCTTGTCAAGGGCGCTCCATAGGCTAGAAGAAATGGAACTTGTGGAAAAGTCTCTAGGGGGTTATCGGCTTAGTAAGAGGGGCGTAAATGCAATGTCAAGTACCGAGTTATTGCAACAATACAAACCAAAGAGTAGAGAGTATATGCAACTGTTGCAGACGTATATCCCATTAAATGTGAAACCTTCAGAAGTTATGCGCCACTTGATCGGCAGGTGGTTTAAGAACCTGAGATGGATAGGCATGATAAGCAGCGATACAGGTTATACGCTACAGTGGGCAAGTGATGACGGCTCGTTCCAAATCAACCTTAGATTGATAGCAGAATATATTGTCATCGAGACCAATGCATCCACTGAAAAGGAAAAAGTGCAGGCCATGGTGGGATCATATGCCATCTATGAGCAGATAACAAAGGTGATACAGAGCAGGTTTGATGCCTACGTACTGGATCACCAAGATACTCATGCAGTCAATTAGCTTTACCAAGTGGTTCTATTATCATAGAAGAAATTAGGTGATTATCAGAGAAAAGAAGAGAAGGCGTTAGTGCATCAGATTTTCGATAAAGATAGTGAAAACTCGCATTTCTTAATAAGCAATATCTGTATCTGTCTCTTGTGTCTGTCTCTTGAGAAACGTCCCCTTAATAGGTAATAATTCTCTTTTCTTACTAAATATTGGTAAAGTTTACTGAGAATCACTTATAATGGATAAATTGGTACTATGAATGCTCCCAAATGGGCTCTAAAAGTACGCCTATGAACCTAATGATGGTTACTCTTGTGTGCGCAATTATACCTGCAGCAGTGGGAGCGATGTTACTACCACCATCAGCTTTTGCACAACAAGAGGAGACCTCATTAGGTGATAAAGAACAAGACCTCGCAGGCGGCATTGTGTCTGATGTTTTAGATGGCGATGGCGATGAAGATGAGGAGTGGGAAAACGACAGCGACGCGGAAGACGAATTTAACCAAGACGCAACAGTCACAGCAACCATAGGCCCTAACGAAGGGGAGGACGTAAATGAAAATAACGTCGGTGAATTGGGATATGACACTTACAACCTGGACGATGCAAATGTTGCAACACCAAACTCCACAGCGATTTATGTAGAGGAGAGTAAGGAAGAATCATCAACAACAACATCTCCTCCAGCCGATGTACAACAATCATTATCTATTAAATTTGCTGGTGAGCCTTCTCTAACGCTGAATCAACCCCTTGATGACAGAGGATTAGCCACCTCTTCATCTATCACTGTCTCTGGAACAGTATTAGTAACTGGAAGCAGAGGAACCATGACATTGACTTCAGATACAAACGTCTTTTCAATCTGTGAAGATGACGAAACAGGAGAATTATCCAACACACAAAATGTTCAATCAACTATCAGTAGTGATCCTGTGACAATCAAACCAGGCAGACAATCGTTTGAAATCACCACGGATCCTATAACAGAACCAATAGGAGATGAAGGGTGTGAAGAAGGTCAGACAGAGATATTGAATTTTGTGCAGTTCATAGAGCCTGTATTAACCATTCAGACAGAAGGCGGTAATACAGTGGCACACACATTTCCGAGTGTTACCTGATAGAGAGAGATAGGTAACAGATTGATACTCCCTTGCGCAACCTGTTGATAAAGGTGACTAACCAGAAAGAAAACCACACACACTCACATAACACAACACTTTCGTTCATTAATTTTTTTCTTTTCATATATCTCTCTCCATCCCTCTCTCTAAGGTGCTAGGCTGATTATAGCTATCATAAGACTATTCTTCTCCTACTTTGGCATTCTCAATCTATGACTCAACAGAAGTAGAATTACAAAAATGATTGAAGCAAGTCAAAGAATGATCAGAGTAAATAGTCAGGAAGAAGAATGAGGAGAATGAGGATTGAATCCTGCTGCTAAGCAACACTTAGTGAGGACAACGTCTATGGTTATGGCTCCAATAATTGAGTGCAAAACCAGCCTGTCGGGAGCAAGTGAGCAGGGAAAATCCCAGCCGCAAAAGACCGACCATCCAAACATCGGGCTATTAGAGGCGCGCTATCAGGTATGACTGCACCGACTGTCAGAGCCTAGTAACGCAACTTTCTGAATCTTGCCTTGAGCATCCAGACAAGACCAAGTTGATTTATGAAGGTTTAACTAGGACAAGAAAGCAACTGTGACTTATTTCCAGCAATGCGGGTCAATTAATTCCCTATCTTCATATACTACTATCAGAGAAATGACAACAATCGTTGGCATCAAGACCAAAGAAGGGGTCGTGCTAGGCTCAGACAAGCGGGCAAGCAAAGGCTTTTTCATTGGTTCAAAAATAACGCAAAAGATAGCAAAAGTAGACGACACACTTGCTGTAGCAATAGCAGGACAGTTATCTGATGCAGAGTATTTGATCAAAGTAGCGAAGGCAGAACGCAAGCTGATGGAGCTACGGAGGGGCTTTCCACTCACGACAAAAGAATCAGCAAGATTGATCGCAAACCTTGCATACTCTGGCCTAAAGAACTATCAGCCCTATTTTGTCGAACTGTTAGTCGCTGGTGTTGACCAAGAAGGTGGGCACATCTATGCGGCAGATATGAGCGGTGCAATAACAAGCGAAGATTTTGCCTCCTCAGGCTCCGGTTCGCCCATTGCGTACGGAGTGCTTGAGAGTATGTATCACAAAGAAATCACAAATGAGCAGGCTGAGGCTATGGCTACAAAAGCTGTGGCTGCAGCTATGGAGCGGGATCCGGGCTCGGGGAACGGCATAGAGGTGCTTGCGATCCCAAACATGTTGGCAACAGTGGAGGTGAAAAAGTAAGGGATGGCTGAAACAGGAGGAGGAGCAGCAAACATTGCTGCTGGAGGAAGGTATCCGTACTATTATGGGCCAGAAGGCCGGCTGGTGATGGTCGATAGCGCGCTTGAAGCAGTAAATAGAGGATCAACTACAATAGGGATTAAGACTCCAGAGTTTGCGCTCCTGGCAAGCCACATCAAGCCTGTCAGGCCGCTGATAGATCCCGCCGAAAAGATATTCGTAGTGGACGGCCATGTCGGTGCAACAGGCTCAGGCTATATTGGTGACATATTACAATTGATAGATGAGCTGAGGCTTGAAGCACAGAAGCACCGGCTCAACTTTGAAAGTCCGATTGATGTAGGCTCACTTGCAAAGCATTTAGGGTCGTTCCTGCATAATTACACTGTGTACGCAGTTAGACCACAGGCTGCATCTGTGATCATAGCCGGCATTGACCAGACCGGGATTCAGCTCTATCAGGTTGACCCAAGCGGGACATTCTTCCGGGGCTCTGGTTTTGCAATAGGTAAGTCGGGTGATGCAGCACTAGACGTAGTACAGAGCGAGTATAGCGCCGACATGAGTGTTGAGCAAGCGGTCGCATTGAGCAATAAAGCAATAGAAAGGGCACTTGGTGAGCGGCCTATCGTGGAAATAGGGATAGTCAGCGCAAAGGACGGCCGCAGGTTCCAAAAGCTGCACTAGCTTTTCTTTTGTGCAGCAAGTGGCTTTATTTCTGGGCGCTTCCACTTGTTTGCCCAACGCGCCAGATCTTTTATTATTACTTCGAGCTCTCTTGCCTGAGGAGTGATACCATATTCTACCCTTGGCGGTACCTCTGGATAGATCTTTTTTGTCACAAGCCCTTCACGCTCTAATTCCAGCAAGCGCTCTGATAGTACTGTACTGCTGATGCCGGGCAGGGATCTTTTCAATTCGTTAAATCTAATGACCTCTTTTGTTTTTAGATTTTTCAAAATGTGAAGCGACCACCTTCTGCCTAGGAGCTCCCATACATCCACTACTGTACATGTCGCATCTATCTTAACTTGTCCGTCTGGTTCTTCTGTCACACCTAGTAGTGATTACTTACTTGCTAATAAAAATATTGCAGCTCAATACATAATGCAACTTAAAAGCATCTAAATGAAAGCAGTGAAACAAGAACCCCAAGATTGTAGAGCATATACTACCGCCATTATCTTCTTCTCGGAGGTCATCAGTCGTGGCTGTTATCAAAGCAGTAATAAGTCAATCATTCAGCTCCACTTTTTGAACCGGGGTCCTATGTGTTTTCGAAGCGGCAGAATATGCTTTATATTGACTTTTATCAAAAGATCTATTGTGATCTAGTCGCAAAGATCAATGGCTAGCGGAGGTAGTCGTATATCCTGCAGAACCTAACGGCCAGAGCATTTTAATTAATTTTAAGAAAATACCTGTTTTATTATTTTAATATTATTATCACCATTATGGAGAGTTGAATTTGGGGATAAGACTTTTAATGCTTTTTTGATAAAAATACTAGTGCTCAAGGCTACGCTAACTTATGACAAAGGCACCATAGTGATCCGAGGTCTTGCCCATATCCCCTTTGCTGTATTAGACCCCAGGACAAACGTGCTAAGAGCACTTGCTTTATACTATTCTAATATTATAGAATACCTAAAACAGAGTGGTATCGAATATTCAGATCAGGTTTTGTCAGAAGAAACGATGATGTTATCACTGTCACTTTCATCGTCATCAGCACTGTCATTGAGGGATTATCAGCATAGAGCTCTTGACAATTGGCTCCGTGCGGGTTTGAGAGGATGCGTAGTTTTACCTACGGGTTCTGGCAAAACTATTATCGGCATCAAGGCCATAGAGAAAGCAAATGCCGCCTCGCTGGTTGTCGTTCCGACACTTGACTTGATGGATCAGTGGACTACCACCCTTTCAAAATATTTTTCAAACATTAGAATAGGAAACCTCGGCGGAGGTAATGATGATATACAATCAATTACAGTTTCGACATACGACTCAGCCTACATACGTGCACCTTTTCTTGGCAACAAATTTTCTCTTATAATATTTGATGAGGTGCATCATCTGGCAGCTGTAGGTTATAGAACCATAGCGGAACAAATGGCAGCACCATTTCGTCTGGGTCTTACTGCTACGATTGAAAGAGAAGATGATCTTCATAAAGACCTACCCAGGCTCGTTGGCGAAGTTGTGTTTCAAGTCAGTCCTGATGAGCTTGCTAGAGACAAACATCTTGCTTCCTATGAAATTGAAAGGAGAACAGTGGAAATGCTGCCAGATGAGCTAGAAGAGTACAGAAGACATATGAGTATCTATCAGCAATGCATGAAGAAACTCAATTTTCAAAGGTATGCTATTTCTCTTGAAAAGTTGATAATAATGTCTGGGAGAAATAGGACAGCAAGGGAAGCGTTGCTGGCCAGAAACAAGGCGATGAATGTTGCGCTGAACAGCAGGGCCAAAATAGAAGAGCTGAGAGAAATCCTTGCAGAGAATAAAGGTGCCAAGACGATAATATTTACTCAGCATAACAGTCTTGTTCATGAAATATCCGATAAGTTTCTAATTCCACTTATAACCCACAAAACAATCAAGGAAGAAAGACAAGATGTTCTGAAAGGGTTCAAGGAAGGTCGATACATGGCTATAGTCACGTCCAAGGTTCTTGATGAAGGTGTGGATATTCCAGATGCAGAGTTGGGTATAATACTTAGTGGTACTGGAAGTGCAAGGGAATTCATACAAAGACTTGGAAGATTGCTGAGACCTAAGCCAGGTAATAATAGCGGCAGCAATTCTAGTACCACAAATGGTGGGAAAGACTACAAGAAAGCCAGGCTGATAGAGATAATATCTTCAGAGACAAAAGAAACGATTACGAGTGCAAAAAGAAAGAGGGCTTTGAAAATAATGCATAGCAACAATAATTACGACCACTCAAAAGAGTAAATGAAGAGTAGAAGTGGTATGTAGGAACATATTATGAATGTTTATTGTATCATATCCAATCCTTTTATTTTATAGTGGAGCCTCTTGTGTTACAGCCCCAGTTAGCTAGCCTTTCTTCATTCTCCTTTGCTCCAAAGAATACTCTCATGAGAGAAAAAAAGAGAAGAAGTTGGCTAGTTAGTTAGTTTCATCATCCTCGCCCAGGTTTGCTCTGACATAATGCCTGCGCTATTCAGTAGTCTCAAGGAAATTCCGTACACTGGTACTGAATTCATTGGATAGTTGCTCAAGTGTGAGAGGATAGTGGTGGACTACAGGTCTAGACTCGTTTAAAGAATTGATAGTTCACATAAGCTGCCAGACTCAGAGAGCGAATCTATCATGCCATTTCTCCTCAGCTATCTCGTCCTTGCTAAGGACTTCTCATATCTTAAAAGTTGCTCTTTGATTGTAGCTTGTTGAATGTAGCCATCTTCGTTGGTTCTACTGCCGCGGTCTTGTTACATCTAATACACAAAAGGATATTGTGCTTTGATTACTAGAATAGAAAAATAGAGCCAGATGCATACACTAAGATAGAAACAGATGATTTCTTCGCTGCGGTTTCAGTCGCGTATAAAATTACAGGCTTACACGCTGTGCGCGAGTATTTTACGGCCCGAACG
>DAIUEZ010000031.1:0-1875 GCA_036844865.1 Nitrososphaera sp.
TTGTATATACTCCAAGATGGTCAAACCCTGTATGGGTTGAACCTGACTCTTTATCTATACTCTTTGCTTATTGTTTACCTGGAGAATTTGCAGACTCTGGACAAGAGATATTGAGTAGTTCTCAACTGGAAGTATTGGAATCTTATTCATTAGCCATAACCAGTAATCTTACAGGGTGGTTGATGGTTGTGGAAAATGAAGATGAAAACATCAGACTTCCGGCTGCAGCAGGTGTAATCTGTTCATCAGATGCAAATGATGCTGCGAGTCGTATCTTAAGTACTGGAGAACAACAGGAGATAAACAACATAATTTCGCAGTTTATCACTGTCCAGAGTACACAGGTGACCAACATTGACCAAGTGATTAACATCATAAACAATGTCACTGCTAATACTACCACTACTACTCAGAATAGGACAGGAGGAGGGGTGACCAAATCACCAACAATAGAACAGCCTCTTACAGTTGAAATCATTCCAAATGCGACGGAAGGAATCTACCCAATTACTTTTGACTTTGAAGCAGACACAACAGGCGGTACAGAGCCTTACTCCTATAGCTGGGGCACTAGTTATAGTGCTATAAGTGGTATTGACATAAGAGGTAACGAAAAAGCCTTTGAGTTAGCAAATCCGATCCCTGGCATATACAATGTTACTGTTACTGTCACAGACAGCGAGAACCAGACTGCATCTGACAGTGTACAAATTACTGTCATACCACCAGAGTCTCCTACAGTTGAAATCATTTCAAATGGAACAGAAGGAGTTGCACCAGCAACTTTTAGGTTTGAAATGAATGTAAATGAAGGCTCAAAGCCCCTTATATGGCAATGGAACTTTGGTGACGGCGAATATATCGAACAAAGGCGAGAGCGAACCGTTGAGCACACATTTGAAGAAGCTGGTACATATAATGTTGTTGTTCGACTTTTAGCCGCTGGCGGTATTGCATCTGACAATGTAGTAATCATCGTTGAAGAACGTGAACCACAAGGAGGAGTAACGGTAGGACCAACAGAAGACTCATCAACAACAGAAGAAGAACCAGTCCAATCATTCTTCTAAGTATCTAGACAATTGGCACAACCACTTGAAGAATGCAACATGGGAACACTATTGCAAATAACAGAGAGGGCAATACTAGCGTAATGGCTTCCCATAGAACCTCTGACGAGCAACTCAGGTTTATGCGAACCAAGCGCGGGTTTTTATCTTCCCAATTTGAATTTGCAACTTAAGGGTACGCAGTAGAGAAGATATTTGTCTTGGTAGACACTGACGATGGTACGGTACCTGGCAAAGCCATCAGGAAGTCAAAGAGATGTAGATCAATCAGTTTTTGTCATATCAGCTATTCCATAAAGCCATTCTTGAAAAGCTATTCGTGAAAGCATAATTCTTGGTGTTAAGCAAAAATCTGACGATACAAAGTTAACAGAGCTTACTTGCGTACATTACTTTATTGGTTGATCTCTTTTTAAGCTCTAATCGTTCTAAATGGAACTTTTCTTATTTGTCCACTGCCAATTGTTGTATCATTATTATTACTATTACTCTTGCCATTCGTCACAGTACTTGTCATCTTCTGTATATCTTCCATTTTCATATTACTATTATTCTTGCGGCTATCAGAGGCAAATCTTCTTTCCTCAAAAGGCGATACTGGCACTGGGTGCTCATACATCTTGTGCCGCTCTACTTCTGATTGGCTCATGAAAGCCTTACCACATTTATCACATCTTTCTATCGCCATCTTTCTTTCTCTGTTCCTTATCTCTTTTTCTTTATTATTCTCCTAAGCGATCCTTATCTGTCTCACTACTGTTTCCCTCATCATCTTCTTCTAATTTCAAATCACTTAGACTCTCCA
>DAIUEZ010000031.1:1975-18501 GCA_036844865.1 Nitrososphaera sp.
TCACTACTGTTTCCCTCATCATCTTCTTCTAATTTCAAATCACTTAGACTCTCCATAAATTTGAGCATACCCTGCTGCCCAAGCCACGCTCTTGGTATATCCATTTCTACCACTGGAAGCCTAACTATTGGATCGTGTTCAACTGCTGGAATACCCTTTATTGCTTGACGCATGTAAGCAAATTCGTCAATATTTAAAACTGGAGAGCATTTGAAATTGATTATTGATGGATGACGGAGCCTAATGAATGACTGCCATCCAATAAAGCCAAGAGCTATAAGACTGCCAATCATTCCATATATGCTATTTGTTGTAAATGATCCCCACATTGACATTAAGGCTGTCAGAGCTATGGTGCCAAGCGCAGCTGTTGTCGCATCAGTAAATGTCTTTACATTATGCCTTACATTTCTAGAAAGCTTAACGCCTACTTGTCTACTGCATTTCTTGTTTATCTTGTCTAATAGCTCTTGATACTGGTTCCATCTAGCTATCTGTTGTTCATAGTCTATGTCGGCTACTCTTTGGCTTGCTACAGCCTTGAGTTGTCGAAAAATGTTTCCTGCAATACTACTACTGTTGCCATTAATGGCGTTATCAAGAAAAAGATTGAGGTGATACCCATCACTCTCTCTTTTTATCATATGCAGTCGGAAGATCGTTGAAATCCTAGTTATGGATTTGGTAACAATTACCCCGTAAAAAAACTAAAAAACAATCTTCCTTTAGTAATAATGTGTATGATATTGGAAGAATTTTGCCATTTTGCTAATTTTTCTTTAGTCATTCACATGAGTAGCATATTGCGCCTATTAAAAGTCGAGTTGTTAAGCTTCTTATCCCACGTTTTTAAAGCTCAACTTCCAGGGAATAGCGAGCATATTTGGTGATAAAATATGTTTATGGTTGTCAGAAGAGGAAAATTGCTGTGAGCTGAGGTTTGTCCTACAATCACTGAGCAAGATTAGGACTAATAGGCTAGATGTCAGCACCAAGTATATTTTCTTTTGATAACACCTTGTCAATCTGTTCCTTTGTCATCAGTCCTTTGCTCAGAACCAGCTCCCGAATGCTCTTGTTGGTCTTAAGCGACTCTTTGTATATTTCTGCTGCCTTTAGGTAGCCGATATAGGGGTTTAGCAATGTGACCAATATGGGGCTTTTCTCTATGTATGATTCCAATCGGTCCTTATTTGCTTCAATTCCATCCACCAAGTTGGCTGCAAATATCGGCAAGAAGTTCTTTAGCATGTCAGTCGAATCAAGGACACATTTCAGCATCCCCGGTAGCATGACATTTAATTCAAACTGGCCTGCCTGGGCTGCCATTGCAACTGAAACATCATTTCCTATTATGTTAAAGCATATCATGTTAAGACATTCTGCCAAGGATGGATTCACTTTACCCGGCATTATTGATGAGCCTGGATGCACCGCCGGGATCAGAATTTCTGCAAAGCCAGCAGTTGGCCCAGAGGCCATCATTCGAATATCATTTGCCATCTTGTTGAGATCTATTGCAAGATTGCGTAGAGCTGATGAACAATTCGCCACATCGTACTTACTTTGTAGGGAGTAGAACATGTTCTCAGAGGACTTCAAATCCAGTCCTGAAACCTTTGATAGGTGTCGAATGACAAGCTGTCTGTAGCCTCTTGGAGCATTGGCGCCAGTCCCCACAGCAGTGCCACCAAGGCCGATATAGTATAGGCCATCCATTGCATGAACAAGTCTTGCCCTTGCCTGCTTGAGTGAATAAGCATACTGTTCAAACTCTGCACCAAGTGTAACTGGAATTGCGTCCATCAAGTGAGTCCGGCCAATCTTGATGAGTCCGGCAAATTCGCTCGCTTTCTTTTGCAAAGAAGCAATCAATTTATCAAGCGAAGCAATGGTTTCCATCACGTTTAGCAAGATCGAGATGTGCATGGCGGTTGGAAAGGTATCATTGCTTGACTGCGACATATTCACATGGTCGTTTGGGCTGATGATTTCATATTCGCCTTTTTTCTTACCAAGTATCTCTAGTGCTCTATTTGCAATTACTTCATTAGTATTCATGTTAAATGCAGTTCCAGCGCCTGAGTTGATTGTCTCTACTACGAACTCACTGATTAGATCGCCTGCCAATATTTCATCACATGCCTTTACTATCGCCTGTGCCTTGTCATCATCAAGCGCCTTAAGCTCGTTGTTTGCAAGTGCTGCTGAGCGCTTGATCATCACATAAGCTCTTATCAGGTTGATATGGGCCTTTTGTCCAGTCACCTTGTAGTGGTTGATTGCGCGAGCGGTAAAAGGACCGTAGTAAGCGCTAGACGGAACCTTGACTTCGCCAAGAGAATCTTTGTCAATCCTGAACGACATAGCCAAATGCGCAATACTAAAAAATCGGCAGTAATAAATTAATCGACAACAATGACTCACTATACTATTAGCCTTGCTCTTGCAAGCCGCTCAATTTGAAGAGCATCAGAGTGCGGCAGACTGGCGCCGTGCAGCCCCAGAATATTCTGGCCTGCAACAGATGTATCTTCCAGCGCGACTGAAGGATAGAATCGCACTAATTTGGCAAACTCAATTTTGCCATAATAGTTGTTTTCAAGACATATCTTTTTCTCGTCTTCCATTAGCTCGCCAGTTGGTACAAATCTATCAATTATGCCAGAGCCAATAAATGCAGCGTTTCTGATAAACAATAGCTTTGTATTACGTAGCCAGTCGCGTTTTATGCTGACATAGAGTACACGTTGGCCATAGAGCTGTCTTTCAAGCTCATCTCTTTGTATTCGCAGAATATAGCTTGGTCCTTTGCTGCCTATCATGATAATAACAGCCACAATTTAAGAAGAAGTATTTCAAAAATATAGTTTTAAGAGTTCGCCAAGGCTTCCTTCGAAAGCATAGTAATAATAATAATAAGATGCCTTTCTGAGACACTAGTTGCTTTATTTAGGAGATAACCTGGAGCAAAACTATTTGCAGGTCTAACCATCACTACAGCTAATTTAGAAAATGAAAAATCCTTAACCAGAAGCGATTACAAATATTTTACAGGCAATAAACAATATATTAGCACTAAAATTCTCAAGGTCCGTGCAAGTCAGCGGCAATGTGCTAGTTTGTGACTCTATTGATCAGGTTGGGATCGATAGCATGAAGCATGCAGGGCTTACAGTCCACTATAAACCCGACATCAAACCAGCCGAGTTGGTATCATCAGTTAAGGACTATGATGTTCTAGTCGTAAGAAGTAGAACGAAGGTCACAAGGGAGGTAGTCGATGCCGCTGTCCAAGCCAAAATAATTGCCCGCGTAGGAGTCGGGCTTGACAATGTTGACATCGAGGCCGCTGAAACGAAAAACATTAGAGTAATTAACGCACCTGAAGCTGCTTCTATAGCAGTGGCCGAGCTTGTTATCGGATTGATGATATCTCTTGCAAGGAGCATACCAAGGGCAGATGCAGAGACCAAACGCGGCAACTGGATAAAAAAAGACCTTATGGGCACACAATTGTCAGGCAAGTACCTTGGCATTGTAGGTGTTGGAAACATCGGACGCAATATCGGTAGGATGGCAAAAGCGCTGCGGATGAACTTAATAGGCTACGACCCATTCCCAATTAATCGAGAATTCATCAGCGAAACTGGCATGATAATTACAGATTTAAATACGCTTCTGCAAAGCGCCGACTTTGTAACATGCCACGTACCAGCAACTCCGGAAACAAAGCATATGTTTAATTCAGAGAGGCTGGCCAAAATGAAACCAACAGCGTACTTGATCAACACTTCAAGAGGCGACGTAATTGATGAAAATGCACTTTACGAAGTGCTAAAGAGTGGCAGGCTAGCAGGCGCAGCACTTGATGTATTTGAAGTGGAACCGCCTACCAACAAGCAGTTGATGAACCTGACAAATGTCATATGCACACCGCACATTGGCGCACAGACAAAGGAAGCACAAGAGCTTGCCTCTAGGGTTATTGCAGAAAAGGTAATTCAAATTCTGCGTGGCGTAATATGACATATAAAGGGGCCGAAATTAGCAGAAATAATATAATGCATAGCTACATGGCCCAAACATGGCGTAGAATGTGGAAGGAGAACTCTGATGAGCTTAAATTCAAGGCAGTTGCCTGGAGAGCAGAGCCAACTATCCACAGGATAGAGAGACCAAGCAGGCTTGACAGAGCTAGGAGATTGGGCTATAAGGCAAAACAGGGCGTCATTATCGTCCGAGCTCGTGTGGGTAGAGGTGGCATGAGAAAGCAGCGCGCCGTTGCGGGTAGAAGGCCTAAACACATAGGTGTGGATCGCATTAAGCAGGGCATCAGCATGCGCAAGGTTGCTGAGCGAAGAGTGGGCGAAAAGTTCCCAAATCTTGAAGTGCTTGGCTCATACTTTCTCCACAAGGACGGCATGAATATTTGGTACGAAGTCATACTTGCAGACCCATACCATCCAGCCATTTCTAAAGACAGGGAGATGAGAGGCAAGCTTAAAGCATTTGCAAAGTAGAGAAAGATGACAACTGTGAAGACCCATAAAGTATTCCAAAAGGGTTAACTCTTTTACTGTCAGAAAGATACTATGCTCATAATTTGGTATTTAGGAAGTGTTCAAGCTTGTCCATTGCTTTTTCAAGTATTCCTTCTGGCGGCAGATAAACGATCCTGAAGTGGCCTGACCCATAGGTAGAGCCAAAACCGGAGCCATGCACGGTTAGCACGCCAGTGTTATTGAGTAGGTCTATTACAAAGTGCTGATCGTCCTTCCAGCGGCCTTCAGTGTTTATCTGTGGGAAAATATAAAATGCCCCGCGCGGAACTTTGCATTGGATGCCCATTGCGTTCAGGCGCTTGACCACATAATCGCGCCTTGTTCTCAGCTTGTTAACCATTGTGGAGATGTGTGCCTGAGATCCTCGAAGCGCTTGCACTGCTGCTATCTGGACAGGCAGATTGGCCGCTATTCGCACTCTTGCAAGCTTGGGTATATCATCACGCAATCCTTCAAGCTTTTTAGAGCTATTGTTCAGACAAATATAGCCACAGCGCCAGCCAGTCATGAGATAAGCCTTTGAAAAGCCGTTGAGCAATATAACAGGCGCATCTTTGGCCACCTTGCCTATGCCAGTGAAATCGGAATCAAAAACTATCTTATCATATATTTCATCGCAAATGACATAAAGGTCATGTTCGGTCGCAATGTCTATTAACTGTTGAAGGCTCTTTTTATCAAAGACTTCCCCTGTGGGATTGTTTGGACTAATGATACACAGCGCTCGCGAGCGTGGGGTTATCTTGCTCCGTAGATCTTCAACGTTTGGTCTTCCATCTTCATGAAGCTTGAATTCAATAGGCTTACCGCCATAAAATTTCGTGTATGAAGCATATGGAGGATAATATGGGCCAGGCATCAACACTTCAGTGCTAGGGTCAACGATAGAAGCCATGGTCATGTCAAGTCCTTCTGATACTCCGTTAGTGACAATGACGTCTTCTACTGCAACATTGAGTCCTTTTTCAGACTCTTTTTCCACGATTGCTTGTCGAAGCTCAAGCAGTCCTTCAGAATCAGCGTAATAATTTTCATCATGAGCAACTGCATCCATAAGGGCTCTCTTGATGTGGTCGGGCGTCTTGAAGTCGAACCTGACAGGATCTCCTATGTTAAGGTAGATTATCTCCCTGCCGGATTCCTGGTATTTGCGGGCATAAATGATAATGTCGCGGATAGCATACTCCACCCCATGTGTCCTATCTGATACCTTCAATCTAAAACCTAGGAAATGTGACTGAGATAAAATGTTATGTCTTTACAAATGATATATGCTCTTGGTATAAAACCTAGGCATAAACTTAAAGCCTCTCAGAGATGTCTGCTTCTTACAGATGGTCGGTAATTATGATGACATAATGAAACTAGCACTAGAGCGAGGGTTCTATTTTCCAAGTTGTGAAATTTACTCAGATGCGCCCGCTGGCTTTTGGGAATATGGGCCCACAGGCGTCAACGTGAAAAATAAGTTTATCGAGCTATGGCGGCGTGAGCTTGTACGGCGTGATGGCATGCTGGAGATTGACGGATGCCAGATAATGAGCAAGAGCGTCTTTGTTGCATCAGGTCATATCGACAACTTTACCGACCCTGTAGTAAAATGCACAAAGTGTGGATCTACCTTCCGGGCAGACCGCTTCATCACAGAGAAAACAGGTGAGAATGTGTTAGAGAGAATGGCAGAAGAAGAGATCAAAGCGCTCATGGAGAAACACAATCTGCGATGCCCAAATTGCAATGGCGAGTTTGGCCAGGTAAGCAAGTTCAACATGATGTTCCCTATTGGCATCGGCCCCGAAGCAGAGGAAGCATACCTCCGTCCAGAAACCTGCCAGACGATATTTGTAGACTTTGCACGTGTATTTAAGACAATGAGGGGTCGCCTTCCCCTTGGCATAGCACAGGTGGGCAAGAGCTTCAGAAACGAAATAGCGCCAAGGCAGAGCCTTCTGCGCTTAAGGGAATTTTACCAAGCAGAGATAGAGGTCTTTTGCAACCCAGACCGACTGGATGAGATGCCAAAGTTTGAAGAAGTCAAAAATACAGTACTTCGATTATCGGATGGTTCATCTATAATCGAAGTAACTGCAGAGGAGGCACTTAGAAAAGGACTGACACCTAACAAGCTTATCACATACTACTTGGCACTTCTCATAGAGTTTTATGACAAGACAGGCATGGATGTAAAACGTAGTCGATTCAGGAACCTATCAGCTGATGAAAAAGCCTTCTACGCTTCTGTTGCATTTGACTTTGAAGTTGAGACGAGCATTGGATGGCTTGAGCTTGTGGCATGTAACTATCGATCTGACTATGACCTAAAGGGGCATGCGGTCACAAGCAAGCAGAGCCTCGAAGTATTGGACTCTTCAACCCAGAGCAAGGTGCTACCGCATGTCTTTGAGTTGTCAATGGGTATCGATAGAAGCATCTATGCAATTTTGGAGCACTGTTACTATGAAGACAAGCAGCATGGTGACAGAGTAGTGCTTCGCCTAAAGCCTTACCTTGCACCAATTTTAGTCGGGATATTGCCGCTAATGACCAAAGATGGACTTGACCAAAAAGCGCGCCAGATCAATTCTGAGCTAAAATATGACTTTGACACCTTCTATGATGAATCTGGGTCTATCGGCAGGCGCTACCGCAGGCTTGAGGAGATAGGGACGCCATTTGCTGTGACTGTAGATAAGACAACAATGCAGGATGATACTGTAACGATAAGATATAGGGACACAATGCAGCAGGAAAGGATCAATATCTCTGATCTACCCCAGTATTTGCATAAGGCACTTGGACGCCGCTAGATTCATAGATATCTTTTTAGTGTTCATTTAGTAACGATGAAAAATTTTTGATGTGTGGCCTCTAATTTACTAGGTAATAGAAGAAGCTGCTTCTTATGTCACTTATCTGATCAATAATTGATAATCTAGTACAATCGAAAGAAATTAAAATGTAACATACATGAAATACCATGAAAACGTCACGGGCAACAGGAAAAATATAGCATCTGATAATGATGTGCCTTTAGAAAAGTGGCTTGTCTGCTATCGGAATCTTGCCTCAAAAAAACATCCTGATGGCTCTGTATTTATTCGTCAATTCTATGCGGCTGGCTTTTACGAGGCTTATGATACTGTTCTGACATACGCTGAAAATATGAACATGGATGTGATGTGGTTTCGCGAAAAGCGTTCCTGCGATTCCTTTCTTAACTACGACTTTCCTGAACTTGAAACGGTTTGCACATACTGCAACAAGAAATTCAATGACCTTGAGCCGGTGCCCTGCAAGCATAAGGGTTGCAAGGCCGAGTTTTGCTCAAGAGACTGCATGGCAAATCATCTTACACTGCGTCATAAAGTCAGAGATAATTCAACATGCATTTAGCCTGTTGTTCTTTGGAGCATATTTTTGTCTGACTTGTGCAATCTAGTCTATTACAGAATACAAATCTATACTAACTATTCCTCCGTGAGCAGATCTTTTATTATCAAAAGACGGTTAACTTACTGCTCAATCGCATTTGGTTATGGCACATATATATACCGCCATGACTGCAAGTGACGAGTTTTTATTATCTTACGACGGGCTATATCCATTCTCGTGTGTGTATGTTTCTGGTGGTGCTGCAGTGAACAACAAAAGAAAGTATACAAAGTATAACCAAGAAAACTAAAAAATTTTCAATCATAACTGGTGGTATTCTATCATAAAACGGTCCTTAGCATGTTAGATGAGGTTCCATTATGACGCAGCTGTAACTGAATTTTGATCACTGCTTCAACAGATCAAGGGTAATTATACGTATACGCTCCGGGTCTCCACTGAACTGCTTGATGCACTGCGATACGTATTGTCTTGGTGCACCTTCCTGCTGACCTGCTAGTGTAAACCCCAGTGAGGTGAAGCAGGACTTAAGCCAATCAGCCCATGCCAAATACCGATCGTCGCTTATAGGCTGCAATAACTCGTCGGTTAATTCTGTAACAATCTGGAGCCGCCCTCCCTTTTTTAGCTTGTAGTAGATAGACTTGTAGAACAGCTTCCATTGCCCTTCCCTTTTCTCATCAATGAATAGTGGATCAGGTAACACCGCTATGAATTGATCAATAGATTCATCTTGGAATGTAGGAACAAGGTCTTCAAATGACTTATTTACGATGATGACATTGGAAAGAATGATTCTCGACCGCGCCTGCATACACTGCTCACTGTTAAGCTCAATTCCAATGTATATCGAATTGCAATCTTGCTTGGCAAGGGTTTCAAGAAGTGTGCCATCGCCCATACCAAGTTCTACAATTAGCCTAGGCAAAAAAGGGAAAAAGATACATCTCCAGCATTAAGCCTTCAAAAGCTCGGCCTCAAGCAACTGCTGCAGGAGCTGAACCGCTTCTTGCTCGACCTGCTGCCTTGGCAAGCCAAGCTTATTTGAGAATTGGTCAGTAATCTGGTTTATGGTCTTGGTTCCATCGCACGCGTTCCAAAATTCTATGATTGCTTCATTAACCATGAATCCTTGATCCTTATTGTTTACAAGTATTAGCGATCCGTCGTCCTGCTTTGAAAACCTTCCCATTCTCGTAGGTTTACTGTTTTCATAGTCGATCTGGAATCTTAGCTTTGGCTTCCCAAATCCAAGTTTCTCCCGCGCATCTTGATTCATTTTTTCAAGACTCCAAGGAGGATCCCATACTATGTTGACGTTAACATTGCCAACTCCGTTTACCTTTCCTACATAGCGCTTAACATCACTAACTAGGGTATCGTGAAGGGGGCAGCCTCTGGTGGTCATTGTCATCTTGATGTCTACGTCTTTACCGTCAGCAACCTTGACTCCATAAATGAGTCCAAGGTCCACTACATTGACTGGTATCTCAGGGTCCATGCACTTTTTCAATGCTGCATAGACTTGTTCTTCAGTGACTGTTTGCTGTGTCGACATGGCTCTTCCTACTATTATATATGCTTCACACAAAACATGATAAAAACTTTTTCAGCCAAGCAAGGCTTTAAGATTCTTCTCAAAAGGCGGCTTGAGTACGCCTTTCTCGGTAATGATGCCTGTGATAAGCTCCGGTGGCGTCATGTCAAAGGCAGGGTTGAAGATCCTTACTCCCTTGGGTGCAAGCCTCTTCCTGCCTACTCTAACCACCTCGTCTGCAGATCTGTCTTCAATTATCACATCATCTGGATTACTTTCAAAATCAAATGTTGACAGGGGGGCTGCGACGTAAAATGGCACATTATGTTTGTTGGCAAGAACTGCCACCTGATATGTCCCGATCTTATTGAACACATGGCCAGTGTGAAGCACTCTGTCGGCTCCCACGATAACATGGTTGATTGCGCCCATCGCCATCATGTGTCCAACAGCGGTATCGGTTATTAGGCTGACATCAATACCATCATGTAGGAGCTCAAAGGCAGTGAGACGAGAACCCTGCATTACTGGGCGGGTTTCCGTAGCAATCACGCTTAGGCGTTTACCAGATTCCTTAGCGGCCCTTATGACTCCGAGTGCAGTACCATAGGCAACTGTCGCAAGCGAGCCAGCATTACAGTGAGTAAGCACGATATCACCGTCTTTCAGCAGCTTGAGGCCATATGCTCCAATTTTCTTGTTGGTTTCAATGTCCTCTTCCGCCATCTTGAGTGCCTCATTAAGGATAGCTCTTTTTGCTTCTTTTACCGTCCTGGCACGCATGCCCCTCGCCATCACCCGCTCCAGTGCCCAAAAGAGATTAACAGCTGTAGGTCGGGTAGCCTGGAGTACCTTGAATGCATTGTTGAGATCTGTCATCAATTCAGGCAATGTCTTGGCATTGCTTTGTTGAGCTGCCAATGCAATACCAAAAGCAGCACTTACGCCTATCGCTGGCGCGCCCCTTACTACAAGTTTTCTGATTACATCTGCTACTTCTTTATAGCTTTTGCACCTTACGTACACAAGCTTGTTTGGAAGCTTTGTCTGATCTATGAACATCACAGAATTATTTTCCCATGAGACTGTTAGCAAAGGATGTCGTTTGTGAGCCAAATATTATGAAATTTTTTCAGGCAGTATTAAATCTACCTAGGCCTACCAAGTGATGCAAACCTGCCGGGGATAAATCGCGATATGTCTAGGATGCCGCGGCCATCGTATACTGGTGCACCGTTAAGCTTTTCATTTGTAATATTGTAATAGTCTGCATGGTCTGAAATCAACATTACAAGATCTGCATCCTTTACTGCTCTGGACAAGTCCGACGTTAGCATGACGTCGGGGGGTAGATGAGGATCTCTTGTCACAAGTGGATCATGCACACGGATCTCTTTCACTTTCAATTTCTTCAGCTCTTCAATGACCTTATAAGTGGGCGACAGGCGTGTGTCTGATACGCCACCCCTAAACCCAAGTCCAAGCAAGGCTATGGTACATGTCGAGACATCTGATCTGCCAATCAATTTTATTGCCTGCTCGACACAATAGGTAGGCATTGCATCGTTAACATTTCTTCCAAAGCTTATAATTCTGCATTCTACTCCACTTTTTTTTGCAGCGTGGAGTATGAATTGAGGATAAACCGGTATGCATGCACCCCCTACACCTACTCCAGGCTTGTGTATGTGGCAGAAAGGCTGAGAATTGGCAGCCTCCCTTGCCTCCCAAAAGTCAACACCTGCTTTTTCGCAGAATCTAGCCATCTCGTTTGCAAGGGCAATATTGACGTCTCGATAGACTCCTTCTAAGAGCTTTTCCGTCTCGGCAGTCCTGATACTCTCCATCTTTATTACGCCCTTCTTGGCCACCAAAGAATAGAGCTTGGCACCAATTTCTAAGCTCTTGGCACCGGTGCCTGCTACTATTGCTGGGTATCTCTCCTCAATATCTTCAATCGCCCTGCCTTCATAGATGCGCTCCGGATTATATACCATGTAAAAATCATGTTCGACCTTCAGACCACTTTCTTCTTCCAAGATCGGGAGGACAATATCTTCAGATGTACCAGGTGGTACACTTGGATTAAGTGAAACAACATCTCCTCTCTTTAGGCCCTGGCCAATGGCAGTCGCCACTTGGTTTACAGCTGAAAGGTCTGCAGAAAATGAATTGGTAAGCAGCACTGGCACGCATATCAGCTTGAAATGGCTGTCTTGGGAAGCCTTAAGGGCATCTCCATAGATGGAAAACCGCTTTTCTTTGAGCCCTCTTGAGAAAGCCTCATTTACTCCCGGCTCATATATGTGCGTCCTCCCCTTTCTTGCATTTTCAAGCACTTCAGGGGAGTTATCTACACCTATAACGTGAGCGCCAGCTCGCAACCATGAAGAAGCAAGAGGGGACCCTACATGTCCAAGGCCATAAACCGCGACTCTAAATTCGCCTGATCTTACTCTTCTTACAAGATCTGCATCAGTGTTGTTATTCTTGTTAGCTGAGACTGCACGGATATTGTTGCGGTTCTTCATATATGAGCCTAACATAAGTTCCTGTTCATATATTAGAGTTAATCTTTTGCAGACTAACTAACAGGTTAAATTCATGAAGCTGCCAATGCAGCATTATTGCCCGAATCAATACCTGCGGCCATTAAGGTATTTGCTAGCGAAATTGTGCATCCAGTTGCACTTATCGGCTGTCGTACATCGAAGATGTCACTTGATTGCTGTGAATACGACCTGGCATTATTTGCAGGATCTCAAGAATATAGTCAAGCCAATCAAGTGATGCAGGTCGACAACCGTCCAATTGAGCTGATATATGTTACCGGGCCTATAAAAGATCACATTATTGATCTGGCAGACATGGTCATATTGAAAGATAACAGTAAGTTAATGCTGTCTTCTGCCGCTAAAGATATCATATCAGAAAAATATAAAAAAATGCTGGCCGCTTCCGGCAAGAAACTGCTAATAAGTTCACTGTTTTGCCAGCAGAAAATGAGGAGAGCAAATCATCCTATGATTGCTGCAATGTGGCTAAAAATTGCAGCTTATGAGTTCATAGATGGAATGCTTGCTCTATCAGGGAATAGACCTATGCCTATACATATTTTGGAACAGGTAAGGCAAATTGATTCTAGAATGGCAGAAGGTGTTGATGTTGCGCTAGAATGTATTGGAGCGGAAAGAGCTACCCGACCTGCGATATCTAGGTCAATGGAGGCCATCAAGGAATTAAAGTCAAAGGACTATGATAGAGAGCTTTTCCTATCAAAGATAAGGCATCTGCTTGAGCGCCGTATGTTGGTAGACTGCTATTATTATGCAGGAAGAGTTGCATCAAAAAATCTTGTGAGCAGAAAGGCAATATTCTACAGTCAATACTCGAAGCTTGTACAGCTTGCTCTAGACTTGGTTAATGACCTGCAGAGCCTAGAAAAGATGCAAAAACGGCTGTTTAGAGCCGTGAACAAAGGCTTAGAACGCTGATCACCTTCGTCTTACTGCTAGGACGGGCGGCTCAGAAGTCTCAAATGTGGTTCGGCTGGTTCTTGCCCTCAGTTTTGCTTTGTACTTCAAATTTCTAGGTTTAGTCCTCAGCCTATACCCACAGCATGGGCACCAAAGGCCGTCCCACTTTATAAATATCTCACATATCTGGCATCTCTTTTGTCCACTGGCATATCTGCCTGAGCCAACAGGCTTTTGAGCCTTATGACGAAGGCATATACCTTTACAAGTCATTCGCAAAAATAGGCGTTAAATTTTCTATTTAACAGTTAGTAACACTCGATCGTGATTCTTAAGCAATAATAGTATAAAGATAAGAAAAAAGGCTAGTGGCCTATTACCGGACGGAGATGTTGTTGGCTTGAAATGCTTCATTCATCGTTAGATATTCTTCTATCTTAGTCTTGATGTCATCTGGTTCAGTATCGTCCATGCCTTGAAAGCCAGCCTTGAATGAGACTTTGTTGCCTGAGACGTTTACGTCGTCAATTTGCATATCTGCGTAGACATTTGCAAGCTCGTTAACCCATTCCTGGGCTTCATTTTGGTCTACACCTGAGGTGTCAATATTTACGTTCAACATTTTGGTCATCCGAAATCACCTAGAACGCAATCTAAATCCGCATTAATAAAGTTGGCGCATGGTAGATATGTGCTCTGTGATAGAAATTTAAACTATGCTGTTTTTTTGAATATAAAGCATTATTATTTTTCCCCAAAACCCCAATATTTGGTGAGCTCTTTCTCAAATTGGGAGAACTGATCATCATTTAAAAAGTCTCCACAGTTTTTGTGGTTTGCCACAACCTTCATTCCAACCAGCTTGAACTCAACTTCATAAAAAGTGACCTTGGGACAGTTGCACATTTCCTATATACAATACTTCTTTAGATGTGCTACTACTTTTATCTGTTTATTTCACGAAGGTATAAACATTTATCAGTTGCAATATGTTTATTGTTACCAATGGGTTCTAAGTTTCTCACCTTTACATTGCTAACTTCGGTACTTGTATTAGGAACTCTGATTATGATGAACAGTGCTTTCGCTCAAACACCTGAATGGTACCCTGGCGAAGGCGTAAAGCAGGGCATGTATGTCAAATATAGGATCCAAGACTATGACACAAATGAGCAACAACCGTATACACTAACATTATACTTCCAACAGCAGGATCAGGACGGCAATTGGATAGTCCCAGCCTATGTGGAAGAGAATGGCAGGGTTCTTCAAGGAACCTTGAAGCTTTCGGAGAGCATGTCTCCACTTGCAGGCGGCGAAGTTCCCCAAGAAATGAATCAATTTATCGGAGGTTACCAAAACTCACTTCTCTGGCTAGATGCCGCTAGTTCAAAGTTTGAGCCTCTGTCGTTGACAGCAGGATCTTGGGGCAAGATAGCTTCAATTGGAGGCCAAGAAGTGAAACCGGCCGGAAGCCAACAAGTTCAGTTCGCAGGTGCACAGAGCTTGTGTGGTGCTCCTACATGTGACGCCACTCGTATCACATGGCGCAAGGGAGTAGATAGCAATGTATGGGTAGTAAATGAGTTTCCGTTCCCTGTCAAGGCCGAGACATTTGCTGATGTAACTGTCCCTCCACAGCCTATTCAGTACGCCTTTGAACTTTTAGAAACAGGCTCAGGCCAGCCACCAGCTCCAACAGGAACTGGCCAAGCGCCTCAACCTCCACTTGACAGAACAACAAACGACGGCTCCCATATTATATTGACGTGGAACCCTGTTGATATTCAGTCAAACAGCACAGTAAACTTTGGACTTGAGTTCCGTGATGCAAATAACTCCCCCTTACAGAACGTTGCTTACGACTTTACTGTAAAAGATGCCAATGGCCAGACCATACAGCAATTAAATGACCAACTGGCACAATCGGGAACTGCTGCGCATCAAGTAACATTCAACAGTACAGGTCCAAAGACTATTTCAGTTACAATGAATGCTGTTGGAGATCGGCCTACAGGACAGATCATCCAAACGACTGACTTTAATATAGCCGTCGTTCCAGAATTCCCAATAAGCACCGCAGCAATAGTTTCAGCAGCTCTAATAGGCTTTGTAGTCACAATAATGAGAGCGAAGGGTTCTCGGGTATAGGCCGTCACAGTGATAGTACAGTTGGCACTCCGGGTGCCCCATGACCCCTTTTTCTTTGCTCATATGGCAAATTTCATTTTTGTCAAAGCTGACTGCATGCTTAACAGCAAAATTTAAAAAGCTATATTCTGATCGTATGTCAAATGACATTACCAAAGGGGTACGGAGGCGGTGGACGTAGAACCGGTGGAGGCGAAAGCCGCGACGATATCGAGCGTATGATTGGCCGAAGAGTTGAGCGCATGAATGGCATTTACATCATTGGTTTTGCGCTGTGCTGGGCTGCAACTGCAGGCGGAGTTTACGTAGGTGTTACAGTCTATCCATGGGCATATCCATTGCCTAGCGGCATTTATGCGCTTTCCGTACTAACAGTGATTGAGGCTCTTGGCTTTTTCTTCATCATGAAGATTGCCCACGAGAAGCCAGTTAGAGCATAAAAGCATCCTCTCTTTACTTCTTTTTGTTTTTTCTTACCCATACGAAGAGTACTCATGAGTGATTGTTTGTTTTTTATTTTAGGTTATTATCTGCAAGTTACTTCTGGATCTGATGAATGTGAACCTGTATGCCTATCGTACAAATTTAGCCCTTCCTTTTCTTACATAAAATTTTATATACTACCTGTATGTCTGGGTAGATAATGGTCTGGCTTAGACGTACAACGCACTACTTGTTCATAGTCGTGGTTGCTGTCAACAGCACGCTGCTAACCATCAACGCAGGAGACTATATCTTCTATACAGACTGGATGTGGACATCATTTGTAGTATTTTCAATCTCACAATCTACAATGCTCGTAGTAGGAGCGATATACTATATGCTGTTCACAGGAGTTCCAGGAACTGCCACATATTATGCGACAATCATGACCATCTACACTTGGGTCGCCAAGGGTGCATGGTTTGCATTGGGCTACCCATACGACTTCATTGTAGTACCTGTGTGGATACCGTCGGCAATGCTGTTAGATTTGACATATTGGGCTACGAGAAGGAACAAACACGCTGCTATAATCATAGGCGGGTCGCTAGTTGGCCTGTCACTACCCCTGTTCAATATGATCAACCTGCTGCTCATAAGGGATCCACTGGAAGTCGCATTCAAGTATCCAAGGCCTACACTGCCAGCATATATGACTCCTATTGAGCCTCAGGTCGGCAAATTCTACAACAGTCCTGTCGCTTTGGGTGCAGGCGCAGGAGCAGTGCTGTCAGTTCCAATCGCTGCGTTAGGTGCAAAGCTTAACACGTGGACCTACCGTTGGATGGCCGCGTGGAGCAAGTGGGACTAAGAAACACAACTCTATATCTCATCCACCCCCTTCTTTTCTCTATTTCTTTTAAGAATTTTTAACGCAATTATCATATCATCGTCGTCATCATAATGTGTTTTTTCATCTTC
>DAIUEZ010000031.1:18574-18840 GCA_036844865.1 Nitrososphaera sp.
ATATACATCAATTTACATATTACAGAATTTTGCATTGATACAAGATGTATACATTCTTACAAGAGCATGCTCTGTAATGCATGCGATCAGCAAATACAATAGAACGACGTCTTGGTTATGTTTTGAAGTCAGGAGCTGCAACTGCTAGGCCTTTACTTTTTAACTCTTCTATTACCTTGGCATATTGCTCGACTGCTTGCTTTCTAGATGTTTCCATATCATTAGAGTAAACATGGATCGTAGGCATGGCCAGACCTTTGGCAGTC
>DAIUEZ010000032.1:0-567 GCA_036844865.1 Nitrososphaera sp.
TCTTGAATTGAAGGAATGGCCTAAAGTATTTAGTAAGCACTTAAAAGGTGTAATCAAAGGCAAGATTCACTTGATTTTTCAATGACAAAAAGAATCAAAGGATATGTCATGATAAGGTCCACAACATCTAAAGCGCCTTAACCGTGCTCCATTGCAAATCTGAAAGCTTGATACAAACAATTCTTTGTAGCTGCATCATATGATGTTCCGTTGAAAGTGCTCATATTGCAACAAGATCTACAGATCGAAGGAATTGCACAAACTGCCTGTAGAGTGTAGTTATTGTTAGGCAGCTATGATTTTTAAATTTCACAATTTCTAAGAAAAAAACACAGTCATAAACTGACATAAAATGCTTCGTGGATTTTCTCAATTTTTCTGGTTTTGACATGAACGAGCTCAATTTTGACATATATTTTCAAATTCTCAATCTTCTGCTGTTTGCTCTAATCGAGTTTATGATATTCGCTGGTACCCTCATAATAAGCGCCGGAAGAGGGATTTGAACCCTCGTGACCCTTACGGGTTACAAGTTGGCCGGATTTACAAATTAAAGGCTTTCGCCAT
>DAIUEZ010000032.1:577-18608 GCA_036844865.1 Nitrososphaera sp.
GGACGCAGCGGAGTTGCTGTCTTTGTCTTAAAAGTCAATTGAAGTCAAGCTGCATTTTCAAATTCTCAATCTTCTGCTTCTCACTCCCATAGGGTTTATAGTATTCGCTAATGCCCCATGATAAGCGCCGGGAGAGGGATTTGAACCCTCGGGACCCTCACGGGTCACAAGCTGGCCGGTTTGACAAATTCCAGGCTTGCGCCCTACCGGGCTAGGCGACCCCGGCATCAGATAACATGTGCACTAGCTAACATATCAGTATATTAATTATCGGCAAAAAGACAAAGCTAAAAATTGAGGAATGTGGCATCAATCAGTGCTTTTGGCTACTCAGGGATTATCCGATCATTGTAAGGCAGGTAGTCACGTCGATTGCAACGATTGTATATGTCGCTGTCACATTCCCGGCACGATTGAAAACCTTGCAAAGAATATTGCCAAACTGGACCGCAAGCGTCCAGGCATTGGAGAAACCCTTTAAAATTAATTCTCAGAACTCATCAGGGTTTTCATTTTCAAGCTTGTCGAGGTCAACTTCTGACGGTGTCGATACATTGATGGACTGCTCACCCTTTGAGCGCCATGCCTTTGGATAGGTATTGGGCTTCATGATGATGCGTTTCATGACAAACGCTATACCCCTTACGTTCTGCTCGATCTCTTCTTTTATCATCGCAGTCTGTGCCAATCCTACTATCTCTCCCTTTAGAGTGTAGACGCCTACAAGTTCACCCTTGCGTAGGTTTTTTGGCAATGCTATTACACCAGGCACCGCAAGGGGTGCGCCATGGCACAGCGCATCGACTGCTGTATCGCGCACAGTGATGGCACGTATACCTTCAAGGCAGTGCTCTATTGGCAGGATTAGTCTACGCAGCTTTTCTTCGTCCTTTCTTTCCTTGTAACGCTGGTAGGCATCTACAATATCATGCAGCCGTACAAGACCATCATTCTGTTCTGAGAGGTTGCTTACCCTTGTCCTGCGGAGCTCCACCATCGTAGCCCCAGATGATACAACCTCTCCAATATCGTAGATTATCTTGCGAATGTATGTGCCTGCCTGGCATAGGATACGCATGAGCACGAGCCTGTCGTAATCTTCAAGGTAGTCAAATTCATAGACACTTCTCACGCGAGTCACACGTCGGACAGATGAGCGCTGGGGCGGCCGCTGATATATTTCACCTGTAAATTCTCGCATTACTTTTCTTAGTTTATCTGATGAAACACGTGAGTGCAGGCGCGCAAGCGCGTAGTACTCTTTTGGTCCTAACAACAGTACAGATAGCGCCTTGGTGCCTTCTCCCAATCCTATTGGCAAAAGACCTGTTGCGCCAGGGTCAAGTGTGCCGCTGTGGCCTGCCTTTTCTATCTCCAATATGCGCTTCGTCCATGCAACAACCTCGTGGCTTGTAGGGCCAGCGGGCTTATCTACAAGCACTAATCCATAATAGAGCAGCGACTCAATTGATCTCTTATCCGGGTAATGGCCATAGTTATCGTTGGTAATGTCATCATCTATCTTGATTAGGTTTTCTAGCTGCGGTAGCCTCATCAATGTTGTTGTCCACCTATGTGACGTCTGACTATTAATTTTGATATCTCTACAAGGGAGTCAAGTGATAGCGTATCTGTGTTGAGTACATAGTCAAAAACCGTCAGATCCTCGCCAAAGCGAAAGCCATAGAGTCTGTAGTAGATCCTTTTATTCTCCTCATCTCTCATCTTGGTTATCCTTTTTGCCTCTGCAAAGCTGATGTCGTCGCGGTTGGCCATCCTCTTGGCGCGGTTTTCCAATGATCCTCTAAGCCAAAACTTGATAATAATGACTGATTCATCTACTACCAGCCAAGGTAGTGTATAGCTTGTAATGACTGTCCCTCCTTTCCTCACTATCTGGATGAGCTTATCGTCTACTTTTTTGTCAAAGGAAGGATCTGTTTTGCGTTCCTCCATGAACTTTTTTGCTTCTGTAGTGTCCCACCAATCATCTCTTTTAACTGAGTAACCTCTGTCTTCTTCAGCAAGCATCTTTAATATGTCACCTCCATTGTACATAACAATGTCAAATTCTTCTGCAAGCTTGCAGGCTATGGTAGTCTTGCCTACCGCAGGCCAGCCTGAAATTACAATACTAAATAATTTATTGGCGACCATCTTATCCTGTTATGCTCGGCATACTTGTCTTGGTCACTTTGGATATTATTCCACTGAATGCAAATGAGGTCATCAGGAACCAACCCCACAGATAAACCTGGCCCGGCAATCGGCATGGACCGTTAAGGGTAATTCCACCATCGGGATCTATTACAGGTTGGCCATTTGTATCTAATTTTGGTTGGGTGTCAGTTTGGACATTTGCGTCACTGCACGTTATCCATGGGATGTATATTGGCGATAGCGACACGGTTGCGCCAAATATTGCAGGGAATACAAAGATCCAGATGAGAAATGACGGTATCATATAGATAAACATCGGACGCATCTGCTGTTGCTGCATTTCAAGAGCCATCTTGTTTACATAGGCTTGCCTCTTTTTCAGCTCCTCGATTTTGGGCTTGTCTTGCTTTTTGATTGCATCAGTGTATTGCTTGCGCCATTCATTTGTCTCCTTCATGATCCTGTTCATCTTTTCAATGTCAGTGGTCTTTTTCCTGAGCATAGCAAAAGCAAAATTCATGCTCACTGCTATTATTAGCGCAACAAGCATAGCGCTTACCATATCGGGAAATATTGGGTGTGAGGTATATTGGGGCGATATAAGCGACTGCATCAATAGATTCTGCAGCAGATTCAACTTCCATCTCCTATCAGTATCTTTGCTATATTTGCTGCTGCTGCTCCCATCTGGCCGTCATTGTTCATGATTATTGCAAACGGCGCACCTGTTAGAATAGAGCAAGATGCCACCATAACTCTTGAGATATCAAGCTCTTTTTGGATATTTTCTGCAGAAGCAATGTCTCGCTGGCGAGTCTGGTCTGACTTGCGCCTCTCTGCTATCTCACTTGGGTCTGCAGCAACCATGACTATATTCGTTGGTTTCATGATGCTTAGCAACCGCATTGGAAGACCGGGATAGTATCCCTCATCTGTGTTGATAAAAAGATGAGTGTCGATCATCACTATATCGTCCTTCATTTCTGTAATTCGCTGAGCAGCTAAATCCTGCAGTCGCCTCTGATCTTCGATACTCATTCTGCGCATTTCATCGCGGTTCTTGAGCCCCATCTTTTTAGCCTCTTCAAACATGACGGTGCCGAAAATTACAACTGTGGTCTTGCGCGCCTGGTTTAGCATCTCAGCTGCTCGTCTAATGAGGGTGGTCTTTCCCACGCCTGGAATGCCAACAATTATTGCGCGTTTATTTTCTGCCAAGTAGAGCCGCCAGACTTGGCATAATGACATCGACCTGCTCTTTGACCAGCGTCTGGTAGTAACTTACCATGATACTGACCATTAGCAGAAGGCCGGTTCCGCTGCCAAAGACATTCAATACGTTAGAAACGCTAGAGAGAAGGCCAAGAATGATTCCGCTGATTATTGTCAGCGAAGGGATATACTTGTTTAGCAACACTTCCACTGAGCCTTCTGAGCGCCTAAAGCCGGGTACTTGCACATCTGCGTCAAGGAGATTACGTGCCGCAGTTCTTGCAGACAGGCCGCCAAGCTCCACCCACAGTCTTGAAAAAATTGTGACTATGCCTGTCATGAATATGACGTATACTAGTGCCCTTAACGGATCGGCCGCGACCACATCGAGGCTCCGAGGAGCTGTGAGATAGTATAGTATACCGCCTGTAGGCGTAGCCTGACCTCCTCCCCCTGAGTTAGGATCAAATTGCGCGATCCAGTTGAATACCGGGTTCTGGTTGTTAGGGTTATAGTTTGCCCACAGCATCTGTCCCATAAATACTGCATTAGCAGTGAGCGCAGATGCCAGTATGACAGGTATAACCGAAGTATAAAGCAGCTTGATTGGGTATACCGCTGTAAAACCTCTGTATTTTGTAGAGACTATTGGGACATCGACGTGTATACCTTCGATATACACGAGTACAAGTATGACTCCAATTGTTAGCGCAAAGGCAAAGATGCTTGGAAGCTGACCTGTACGGAAAATAGCGTCTGTGCCATGGCCGCCGAAAGAGGCATCTATTGTAAACGGCAATATTCCCACAGGGCCATCATCTGCTGGGACTACGCTGAACACGTTCCAGAGTATCGTCTGGGCGATGCCTGCCATGATGAACAGACTTAGGCCCGAGCCAACGCCCCATCCCTTCTGTACCATCTCATCCATTAGCATCACGATTATACTGGCACCTATGAGCTGAGTAATTACTACATAGATGGCATAGGGAGCGTTATCTGCAGTAAGTGGCCCATAGACACTCGCTCCGTACAGCCCACCTTCTGCTACAATTACTATTATAGTGACTATCTTTGTAGCCGAAGTAAAGAGTGATCTGTCGTCCGGGTCCTTGAAATCCAACTTGACAAGACCAGAACCTTTTAACAACTGCATGAGCAGCCCTGCTGTGACTATGGGTCCAATTCCAAGCTCCATAAGTGTTCCTTGTTGAGCAGCAAAGATGACACGTGCAAATGCAAGAAAGTCAAAGCGTGGATCGTCTGTGACACCATATAGCGGGATCTGTCCCATCACCAAGTAAGCGACAAGGGCAACTCCAGTCCAGACGAACTTTTCAGTCAGAGAAATTTTCCTCTTTGGTTTTGGGACTTGAGGAACGTAAGCAGATGCGGTCTTTATGAACCGCCTAACTGGGTTCTCAGTTGTTGTCGTGCTGCTCATATGTTATAACTCCGCCACCTGCAGTCTCAATTTTTGACCTGGCGCTCTCTGAAACCTTGGCTACCTTTATCATATATGCTCCGCTGATAGAGCCTCCTCCAAGCAGCTTGTCATAACCTAGCGCGGTCAAATCCAGAACAACCCTGCCGCTTTCGTCAGTCTTGCCATGTTTGGCAAATACTGCATCTAAGTCTCGGATGTTAATCCACCTCTGTACGAGGTTCCGGTTAAAAGAGTTAAAAGGGTCGTGACCAAAGTGGTTTGGCTCCTCAATGACTGTCCGCATCCAAAAGTGCTTGTGCTTTCCTGCACCTCCGATGCCGCCCCTGCTTCCAGCCTGTCTGTGCTGGCCGACTTGGCCCCAGCCACAGTATCTGCTACCGCGCTGTCTTCTGCTTTTTCTAAATCTAGTGGCCATAAATCATCATCACTCGCTCTGTGCTGCTGAAATTACAGCTATCACGTTCACTTGCACCTTAATTAAGTCTTGCTGCACTAGAGCATCCTCTTGACTATGTTGGCTAGTTCGACATCTTCTCCAAGAATTCCGTCTTGCATATATTGAGTCTTGGTCTTTCTCTTGAATCCGCCCTTTGGAGGACTAAGAGCGAACCACGGTTTGATCCCTCTAAGGTTGCTCATTGCAACCCTGTTCTCTGCTATTGCGGATGCAAGGTCATCAATACTATTGTACTCTTTTGGAAGATCCGGCTTTGTGATTGGCCTGTATCCTGCTCTTCTACCTCGCTTTTCAAGAAGTCCTTTGACTATGTTGGCATCTGCCTTTGTCCAGGCCACCTCATCCTTGACCTTTCTTAGCATGCCTAGGTATTCTGAGCTTTCTGGCACTATCGTTGCGCGGAAGCGCTTGCCAAGGTTGAGGCCATCAAGTGTCTTTTTAGCCTGTTGAGGGATGTTTACTGTTCCTTTAATTCTAACTACAAGATATGCCATCTAGTTTCCTCCTCATCCTACACTGTATGTGCTCCTGAGAGCGTTAAAAATTGCCTTCGTAGTCGAAGACATTGTATTTGTTGACCCAAAAGTCTTTGTCCATGAGTCCTTTAATCCCGCCAATTTCAACAGGCTCTTTATATTTTCGCCTGCCACTATACCAAGGCCTCTTGGGCCGGGAATGATTTCAATTGTAACGCTGCCTCCCTTACCTCGCACTTTGAATGGCACTGAGTGGAGCTGATTGCACTTGCACTCCCAGCTACCACAGCCAAGCTTGACAGGAATTACATTAAGGTAAGCAGCATTTGTAGCCTTGTCTATGGCAACTCTCATTTGGGAAGCCTTACCCTTGCCTATACCAAACCAACCAGTCTCATTACCAACAGCAACAAGAGCATTGAAACGCGTCATCTCGCCTGCATCAGTTTGCTTTTGGACAATACCAACATGAACCACTTGGCTCTTAATGTCCTGCAAAAGGTGCTTGACGATCTCTGGCTCTTGTATCCTCATGCCGTTTTCGTAAATCTGATCCATTGAGTTTATCTTGCCTGCTAGGACCATACTTCCAAGCGTCGTTCTAGGTTTCCATTCAGCTTGGTGTTGTCTTGCTGACGATGATATTTGGCTCATTCCTCTTTTCTCTGGCCTCGCTTCTCTACTGCGACGCTCTTCTTTTCTTTTGCCCTTTCTTTCTTGACTGGTGCTTCTTTCGTTGCCTTCTTTGACATCGACTTTTCTGCAGGCTCGCCTGAAATTCTGCTCCTTATTTCTTCAAAGTGTGAAGGATAATCTTCAGGCCTCAGGCCATCTTTCAAAATTGCGGAGAAACGTGAATTGTACTCATCCTCATCATCTTCTTTCAGAGTGTGTGAGTATTCTGCTATGTGATGTCCACTGATCCTGTCTTCGTCTGGAAGAGATTCTTTGGAGATAGGCATACTGACGCCTGCATCAACAATGCCCTTCATGCATGCTGCAATCCTTGAAGTAAAGCGGTTGTTGCCTATATAGAGGACTGCATCATTGATCTCCTTTTGTATCGCCTTCTTCCCTAATAGCATACCTGTGAGATAGCATGCTGGCAAATTGTTAAATGCGCCCTTCCATCCGTACTTGGCAAGTTCTCTGCTGTGTACAGAGGTGATGACAATATCGCCTGTAGGAGTTGGCCTGAGAAGTTGGGCTGCGACATTTTGATCACTTATCCTAATAGTAACAAATAGGTGCCTACCGATCAGAATTGCCGACCTTTTGCGATAATTAGTTTTATCTTCTCTAATCCTTTTTAGCGTATGAATATAAGTCAACAGTTATCCACCATTCAACGATTAGTGAAGCAACCAATGTAAAGCACTTATAAACGTTAAAGACTGGTCGGGAATCGATTTGAAAAGCTTGTTTTCTCTTTACTACCAAATGCAATTGTACTGTATTTACCACGATAAAACGACATTGACTATTATTTTTATTATTCTGCTATTCTATTTACATTCTTTTTTGCGCTGAAAACCTTTAAAGAAAAGTTTCTTACCCGTGAGATTCTATTTTTTATGTATACTATACTACCGTTATCACTTTATTCAGGTTTCTTTAAGTCATGGGGAGTATATGGGGGTTATATGTTTTGTTTCATATCATGAACGTAAATCGCATCCCGTATTGCTTTCAAGTCTTATAAGAGATATCTTGTCAACCAGACGTCCTGCGGTAGCGAATTCAAATCTAATTATCTCACTACAAAGAGGAACCTCTACCTCGTCAAGATGAGAATTGTGAACAGCAATTCAAAGCAGCATATAGATGTCAGAACTAAGCTTGATTATGATTTTTATGACTTGACAGTCTCTGTTGTATGGTACTATTTACAGAACAATTGAATACTGCTATAACTGCAAATTATTAAGAAGAAAATATTATAGTGTTTATTTTCTTCTAGTCATTCTCTTTGCAATCGATGCGGCATATGCGCCCCCTCCTATGCCATTATCAATGTTTACCACCGCTAATCCAAGAGTACAGCTCTGGAGCATAGATGCCAACGCTCCTATGCCGTTTGCACCAAAGCCATAGCCTATTGAAGTTGGCACTCCCACAACCGGTATATCTACCATCGACGCCACAACTGACGCAAGTGCACCTTCCATTCCTGCCACGACTACAATGGCGCCTATATCTTGCTTGAACATCTCTTTAAGAGCTGGAAAGAGACGATGCATTCCGGCAATGCCTACATCATAACTTGTTATCGCTTCACAGCCCATTGCTTTAGAAACAATCCGTGCTTCTTCTGCAACGCCAACGTCTGAAGTGCCGGCCGAAATTACGCCTATTTTTGCATTAGTCATTTTGCAGACGAATGACTTTTCAGAGGCAAGTAGTGTTGTGCTGTTTCTTCCAATTTCGACAATAAAGCCCTTTCTACGGAGCGCACCTGCTACTTTTGATAGCTCATTCTTCTTTATCCTGCTGACTACAACTTGACCGTTACGCCTAACAGCCGCAGTGGCTACTCTGATGACGTCTTTATACTCTTTACTTTCAGAAAAAATGATCTCTGGTATTCCGCCTCTTCTTATTTCCCGGCCGACATCGAGCTTAGCAATATCGTCTATCTTTTCAATTGCATGGATAGAGATCTCCTTCTTTACCTCCGATAGGCTAAGGCTGCCATTTGCAAACTCGTCAAGAATTGTATGCAGATCCATCGTGTCAGCAAGCTATCAACAACAACAAAATAAAAGGATTTAAAGTGGAAGTGCACTGATCGCTTCTTTCACGCTTGCGACACCCTTACTGAAAATTTCCTGCTCAAAGCTATCCAGCTTGAGTTCAATGATGCGTTCGACGCCGCCTGCGCCAATGATAACCGGGACGCCTATGCACACATCATGAAATCCATATTCCCCTTCAAGCAATGTTGACACTGGAATTACCAGCTTTTTGTCTCGGATGGCAGACTCCAGCATATTCGCAATTGCGTTGCCAGGTGCGTATACTGTCGCTCCCTTTAATGCAATGACCTCTGCTGCGACCTTTCTTGTCTTTTCAAAGATCTCCATTGCCTTATCCTTTGAGATAAACTCATGAAGTGGTATGCCTCCTATAGAAGAGAACCTTGTCAATGGCAGCATGTTTTCGCCGTGCTCGCTTATCACCATAGCTTGAATCGAACTGCGAGAAACATTGGTCGCATCCCGAATAAAGCTCCTGAACCTTGATAGGTCTAACATGCCGCCCATTCCCATAACCTTGTTCTTTTTTGCTCCAAGAGTCTTGAGCGTAAAATAAGTCATCGGATCGAGTGGGTTTGTAACTACTATTACTGTCGCATGCTTTGCATAAATGACAATTTTGGAGACGACGTCTTTGACTATGCCTGCATTTATCTTGAGGAGATCCATTCTCGTCATGCCTGGCTTTCTTCCGACGCCAGCAACAAGCACTACATAGTCAGAATCGCGCACATCTTCATAATTGTTTGAACCCCGTACTATGGTGTCAGAGCCTCTTTCTGACAGCTGGTGGTTGATGTCCATTGCTTCTCCCTGAGGGAGGCCTTGAACAATATCAAGCAGCAATATGTCTCTGTCAAGCTCCCTTAGCCCACAATTAAGGGCAGCTGAGGCACCGACCTTTCCCGATCCGATTATGGTAATTGTCATAGCCGAACTTGCAAGCAGAGTATTACTTATATAAATTGTGATAGGAGCTGGGTCAACTTTAAATTAATCAACATGTCAAATCAATACCGAATTTGTCAAAGAAGAAAAGGAGGGACGACAGCTACTTTGCTGTAGATCGACGTAGAAAAAGGAAATACATGGTGATCATAATACCAGTCATAATCGCAGTTGCGGCAGCTAGTATTGCAGGAGCTATTTTGTACCAGCCTCCTCCTACTGCAATGGCAATAAGTGGGGTAGAATGTAATAGGTCTGAACAACTCAATTACCATATTCATTCAGGTTTAGACGTATTTGTTAATGGAGTACAGCAGCAAGTCCCTTCAAATATTGGGATAGTTTCTTCACCCTCATGCCTATACTGGCTTCATACCCATAGTGCAGATGGCATAATACATGTTGAAGCGCCTGGGGCCAGACAATTCACAGTGGGTCAGTTCCTTAACGTATGGCAACAGACTATCGCTAATTCAACAGCATTCTTTAACTCCGTATCTGATATGCCAGTGACAGCATATGTAGATGGCCAGAGATTTGAAGGTGATTACAGGACAATCCCGCTAGAATCGCTAAGAGAGATCGTTCTCGCGTATGGCACGCCTCCTGAAGAGATTCCAGCTGAACACGATTTTGGCAGCATAACGAGATAAAAGCATAAACGTGATATAAAGCAAAAGCACAAGCTAGGTAACTATGTCAAGAGTTGCCATCATAGATTCCCAACTGGCAGGAATTGCTGGTGACATGCTGATGTCTAGCCTAGTGGATGCTGGTGCTAACAAGACCAAAGTCATTGAGGCAATCTTTGCTTGCCAAAACTTTGTCAAGAATAGCAGGATAATCGATGCTCATTTTGCCAAAGTGATATCACATAGCTTTGCTGCTACGCAGCTGCAAATGAAATATAAAGATGGGGTGCTGAAGCGCAAAGGCACAGAAATGTATTCCGCACTTAAAAGATGCTGCGACTCTGTAGGGCTTGAGGGTAGGGCCAAGACATTTGCATTGGATTCTCTCAAAATGATAATTTCTGCTGAGGCAACCATCCATGGCCAGAATTTTGACAACGTACATCTGCATGAAGCATCCAGTATTGATACCTTTGCAGATCTTGTTGGATGCGCAACAGCGTTGCAGGATCTCCAGCTGTTTGATGCCAAAATGTATTCTACTAAAGTAGCAGTTGGTGGCGGACTGCTAAGATTCTCCCATGGTACCCTTCCGAATCCTGCCAGCGCGATCCTTGAAATTTTCAAGAATAAACGATTCGTCTTGGTAGGAGGGCAGGCTGAAGATGAACTGACAACTCCTACAGGGGCAGCAATGCTTGTCAATTTGGTGCACGGTAGTGTCAACTACTATCCCAGTCTTGCGCCCGAAAAAATCGGCTATGGCGCGGGCACAAAAAAGTTCGAAGGTTTTCCCAACGTGGTTCGTGTAGCAATAGGTACATCGGCAACTGTCTATGAAACCCACAACGATACAGTCTATGTCGTAGAAACAAACATCGATGACGCGTCAGGTGAGCTAATAGGTGACCTTGTAGAGCAATTGGCTGAAGTTGCTAGGGACGTGACAGTCATTTCAGGTACTACTAAAAAGGGGCGACCGACCTATCTCATCAGGATTATATCGGAAAATATTTGGCTAAACAGTGTGCTTGAGCTACTATTCGATGAATCCGGGACGCTTGGTGCCCGAGTGCAGGAAGTAGAGCGAATTGTTCTGCCTAGGCGCATACTAACTATGTCGGTTAATGTTAACGGCAATATCCTCGATGTACATGTCAAGATTGTCAAGGATTCAGCTGGAAGAATAACAAACGTTAAACCTGAGTTTGAAGATATCAAGATGATTGCAACAAAGTGTCAAATTCCAGTCAAGAGGGCAATGGATCAGGTCCGTTCGGAAGTTATGAAAAAGCTGGGAGAAGCATAGAATGGAAACCTTCAACAAACTGGTAGAGTGGTTCGTAAAGAACGGAGGCGACAGAGCAATAGTGGCACTTTCTGGTGGAGTGGACAGTGCTGTAGTAGCATTAGCTGCAAAAAAAGCGCTTGACAACGGCGCTATTGCCATAACGGCTGATTACAAGACGCTGGCAGGGGAAGAACTTGCCGCTGCATGGCAAGTTGCAAGAGAGATAGGCATTAAGCACAAAGTGATTGAATACAACGAGCTTGAAAACACGTCCTTTGTAAAAAATGACACCATGCGATGCTACTACTGCAGAACAGAGCTTGGACAGCACCTCGCAGAGGAAGCAAGAAGAGCAGGTGTTTTACTCGTAGTCGATGGAACAAATATCGATGATCTGACAGACTACAGGCCTGGCATTAAAGCTCTCCGAGAAAACGGGGTACGAAGCCCAATGATAGAGCTTGGCATAGGGAAGACCGAGATACGTGAAATCGCAAAGAGTTTTGAGCTCTCAGTTTATGACAAGCCTTCCAATGCATGTCTTGCCTCCAGGATACCTACAGGGAGCGAGGTCACACACGAAAAACTACAAAGGATTGAGAATGCAGAGATAATAGTCAAGGCAATTTTTGGAGTCAGGCAGGTGCGCGTAAGAGATCACGGTGATCTTGCAAGGATTGAAGTAGGCAGAGATGAGTTGCACAAGATGTTTGATGTAGACAAGCTTGCAATCTTAGACAACAAGCTTAAGGAGCTTACATTCAAGTTCGTTTCTATTGATGTAGCGGGCTACAAGACAGGTAAGCTGGTAGTTATAGATAGGTATGACTGACGGCAAACATTATTCTCACATTTATCTAGATACTGCAGCATCAACGCCAGTTGCAGATGAGGTGATTGCGGAAATGTTGCCATATCTAAAAGAACGGTATGGCAACCCGTCCTCTATGCATAAGTTTGGTAGAGAAACAACTAGAGCGATACATCTTGCAAGAAAAAGGGTCGCAGAGATGATAGCGGCGTCATCCCCCCGCGAGATCATATTCACCTCCGGCGGAACCGAGGCAAATAACCTTGCTCTCAAGGGTACAGCTATACACGTCAAAAGCAAAATGCCCAAAAAGAATAGGATAATTACGAGTAGCATAGAACATGACGCGGTACTTGAACCATGCAAAGATCTAGAAGATAGAGGCTTTGTCACTATGCATCTGCCTGTGACAGGAGAGGGACTTATTAGGCCGTCTGAACTGAAAAATATGATTTCAGATAATGTGGCACTTGTAAGCATCATGTATGCAAATAACGAAGTCGGCACTATCCAGCCCATCAAAGAGCTTGTCGAAATTACGCATCAGGCTGGAGCAGTTTTTCATACTGATGCAGTACAGGCTGCAGGAAAACTGCCCTTAAATGTCAAGAGCCTTGGAGTAGATATGATGTCCCTTTCATCTCACAAGATAAATGGACCCAAAGGCGTAGGGGCGCTTTACATAAGCTCCAACCTAAAAATATTGCCGATAATTCATGGCGGAGGACAAGAGTGGTATCTGAGGTCAGGTACAGAGAATGTACCTGGTATTGTAGGCTTTGGCAAGGCCTGCGAGCTTGCTAACAAAAGGATGATGCATTACCAAGAGCATGTAGCTGGCCTGCGCAATTATGTAGTTGAGCGCATACTAAAGGAAATACCCCGGTCGCGGCTGAATGGTCTGCGCACTGAAAGGATCGCAAATAACGCACACTTCACATTCTTTGGAGTGAATGGAGAAGATCTGATAATCAAACTTGATGAAAATGGCATTGCTGCCTCCACCGGATCTGCATGCTCCGTTAGGAAGCAAAAACCGTCGCATGTGCTAAGGGCAATGGGATTTTCATATGAAGAAATTACCGGCTCGCTTCGGCTAAGCTTTGGGATGCACAATACAAAAGATGAAGTCGATAGAGCAATTAATGTTCTATCGAGTATTATAAAGGAGCTTCGTGAGCTTTCACCGTTTGAGAGCAAGTATGCGGGTTGAAAAGAGTTAAAGCAATAACGTATTTTACAGAATTATATAGATTTTATCAAAGATTGCCTGCTGCCTTGAACCATTTTTTTGCCAAAATAATAGTAGGTTTTAGAATAGCTCTCTCACACACTTTTTTAAATTTTTTATCAATAATTAACTTAATTGTATGCATAAATTCAGTGATAGTTTCCACATCTTTCTTTCCCATATAGTAGTACAATTCTTCTGTGGATGCATGATAATCTATGCCTAGATTTTGTGCCAGCTCGAGGGCTATCTGAGGCATGATAATATTTCTAAAAAGCAATCTCGCTGCCATAATGGGAGGCATCTCCTAGAAGTTCATTTAGAGTATTCTTGAACTGGGAGTCTACGCGTCTATCTTTTTCTCCTCGGCTCTTCAACACAAAAGTCAGATCCATTATTCTCTGTTTCATGTGCATATTTTCCACTATCTCTATAAACTGGTCATTTAACTGATTGCTATCGAAAAGCAGTTCTGAAAATATGTCACCACCTCCCTCTGTTCGCTTATCCTCATTTTATTTGCAATTGTAAAAGGGATGTGACATGCAGTTCAGCCGTTTGGTCTGATTACCAGAGGATTTTCATTAACGGTTCTGATTTCGTTTTCTGCTATTCGCTCTACTTCTATTCTTCTCCCGTTATCATCTAAACCTGTCATAGAGCATAGAGAAATTTCTCTACTAAAAAGACACTGATGAGTGTTGGAAGTTGAGCCTTATTACGGAAATCTGGCTACATGGTATTATTATACTGTGTGGCATAGGCTCCATTGTAAACTTGGACATGTTGATATTGAAATTTTTAGAAATCATTATTAGTAAAATTGAGTAATTGACCCTTTAGTTAGCAATACTTTATACGTTTATTAACCCCTAACCTTATGATCTAATTGAATTTTCGATGAGAAGAATTGACGATTTAGATATCAAAATCTTAAGCGAGCTCGCAAAAGACGCAAGTATATCTGTTCCAAAACTCTCTAAGAAAATCAACGTCAATTCATCAGTAGTTTATAGCAGAATAAAGCGCTTAGTCAAAGGAGGTCTTATAAAGAGATTCACAATTATCATAAATGATGAGGCACTTGGCTTTAGTGTCAAGGCGCTCACTGGTATTAATATGGATTCCAAATTAAGAGATAATGTGCTCAATGAGTTGTTTAGAATCTCAGAAGTAAGAGAAGTGGCTGAAGTCACTGGCAGATTCGACATCTTGGTGACGATGAATGCACATTCACTTGACGAAATGCATCAATTAATTTCAGAAAAGATTGGACGCATTGAGGGAGTGCAAAAGACAGAGACATTCATTGAAATGCGCAAGACAACCCGCGAGCTGGCATACCCGACATCGATTGCAAAGTAGAAAAGTTTGAAGATATAAATAACTAGTAATTTCACTTTACTCTCGACGTCGAGCAATTGACAATACTTCGCCAGATGACAGTTGGCAGCAAGCTCAAGGACTATTACGAGCTTACAAAGCCCAAGATCTGGTATCTGCTGGTTTTCACGGCATTTGGAGCAGCGCTCACGGCTTCTTTTCTATTTGACGTACCTATAACTCCGGTGACATTGATACTTTTGCTGAGTGGAGTAGCCGCTGGCTCGGCAGCTGCTGATGCTCTCACCGGATACAACGACCGCGACATTGACGCAATAATGGAGCGCACTAAGAACCGGCCAATACCATCGGGACGGATATCTCCAAGGAATGCTCTAATCTTTGGCCTGGTATTGGCAGCAATTTCGCTCATCTGCGCTTGGTTTATCAATATCTGGGCATTTGGCCTCATGGCCTTTGGCCTCTTTGACAACATCCTCATCTACAGCAAATGGCTAAAGCGAAGAAGCCAATCAAACATAATACTAGGTGGCTTTTCAGGCGGCGCTCCAGCGCTTATAGGATATATTGCTGTAACGACTCAAAACATTGAGATAGGCCTTGTAATGGCCGGACTTGTTTTCCTCTGGATTCCAACGCACATATGGAGTCTTGCATTGCACGTCAAAAAGGACTATACCAGAGCTGGTGTGCCGATGCTTCCAGTTGTGTCATCAGAAAAGGTCTCAGTCAGGGTCATTGCTGGCACTACATTGATGATGGTGGTGTTCAGTGTACTTCCCTTCTTTTTCAACCACTTTGGGATGATCTATTTAGTTACTGCAAGTGCTTTTGGTATAGCCATGATCGCATTGTCTGTCTGGCTGCTGGTCAAGCCGAGTGAGAAAGCTTCATGGACTGTGTTCAAGTTTTCAAGCCCTTATCTGACCGCTCTTTTTATCGCCTTCATAGTCGATGCCTTTTTCAAGTAACTTTTCATATTCATACAGTATTCTTGCAATGACTACATGCGCTTCAAGTGCCATGTTGCTGATAGAATATGTAGGACCTAGGGATGTTGTGACGTTTTCCGAAAAGTGACCCCTTGCAAAGCCGCCTACTACAAGGCTACAATGGTCTGCGCTTTTAGCATTCTCCGCCACCTTTTGCGCATTACTTTGGACGCCAACAGTTGATAGCCCAATGATCATATCCGGCTTGATTATATCAACCAGATCTGCAAATGTGCCATCAGACAATTCCATTAGAATAATCCCTTCATTGCTTTTGATTAGATTGTCTCTAAATAGGCTCACCATCAACCTTTCAAAACGAAAGTATGATTTAGGTATACGCAGATTGTCTGCAATTGTGATTATCTTGTCATTTATTGTATGAACATAGACCCTCAGCATCATATTCATAAAAAGAGGCGTCGATAGAGCTTCCATTAGCGCAAAATGGACAATATCTGGTCTGCCGCGCTTCCAGCTATTTGGAAGCCGCTTCATTGCGGCGTGATGATAGCTCCTATCAAGCAAGATTTCTGATGATTTCTGCTGGAGCCTACGGGAATGATTCCTTACCGCAGCGTGGCCGGCAATCTCATCTGGGATAGTCTCAAGGGCTGCCTCGGCAATGATAAGCGTTATCGTACTAGTTGGTGCAGGTTGTATTCTATATTAAGGAGCGGCTCCAGCGTGTTTTGTAAATATTTCTGCTCTTCTGGTGTACACTAGCTTTTGCATTTCTTTTGTGGATAGTTCAAGCTCAATATCTGCTTCACTTCTATCATGGGCGCTGACTAAAATCTCCCCTGGGCCAAATTTCACCCTGCCGATCTCTATTGGCACCGTTACATGAAGGATCTCCGCAAGAAGATCAAATATGGCAGGATATGTTGCATTATTTTGGTATATGTAGGTAGTTGTTCCGTCGCTGGATAATGTATCTTTTTCTAGCGGAAGAAAAAAGGAAGCAGCTGATATTGAATCAATGATCCTTATAGCTAACTGGGCAAGCTCCACCCGATTACTTTCATTGGCATTATCTTGTTGTTTTAGCTGTGCATATTTTTTCGCCAGCTCTTCTAGTTCATCTAGCTTTGCCAACAAAAGAAATAGTTTTTTAAATTAAATAACAGTTATCAAGGCTTATCAACCAGGCCTACATACTTTATTTTAAAAAGTATTGAACAGGAAGAAGCAGAAAGTTAAGGAAATAGCAAGAGAGCATATCGAACTACTTGTAGAATGTGCCCTGCATGAGAAGGATGATTATATTGCCGAGAAACAGGCTCGCCAAGCCAAAAAGATAGCAATGCATCAACGTATACGCCTGCCCTATGAGATAAGACAGCTTTACTGCAAAAGGTGCAAGGCCTTTATAATACCAGGTCGGAGCGCTAGAGTAAGGGTCGGCAGGGCCAAAACAAGGGCTGTAAGGATTACTTGCCTAAAGTGTGATCACACTTATCGCAAAATCTTGATACGGAATAAGGATTTATAAGGGCTAAGGAAATTTCCGAACTACTATATGGCCAAGGTTTATGATGTTCCTGCTGACAAGCTGATAGCTAAACTGGCTGATCAGCTAAAGAAGGACAAAAAAATAGATCCTCCGACTTGGTCGCAATTTGTCAAGACAGGCTCTCATGTACAAAGAATTCCGCAAAATAAAGATTGGTGGTATGTCAGATGTGCTTCTCTACTTAGAAAGATTTACCTTCATGGTCCTCTAGGTGTTGCCGACTTGAAAGTTGTGTATGGGGGCAGGAAAAAGATTGGATACAACCTTGCTCACCATCAAGATTCAAGCGGTGCCATCATTCGCAATGCCCTTCATCAACTGGAAGCATCGGGCTACATTGTCAAAGTACAGCATAAAGGCAGAATAATTTCAAGTGAAGGCATGAAAAAGATGGATAGGTTGGCTACTGAAATCCATAAAGAGCTTATCAAGACCGTGCCCCAGCTCCAGCGCTACACATAAGAGTATGTCGGTCCCACAACCTTCCCAACCAAATGATGAGGAAATAAGAAAGCGCGAAGCCGAGGCTGCGGCCATGCGCCAGCGGGTTCTGCAGGTGGTACTAGATCCTCAAGCACGCCAGCGGCTGATGAATATTCGGCTTGTCAAGCCGGATCTTGCATTGACCGTTGAAAATTACCTTATCAGTGCGGCTTCTTCTGGTAGGATCAATCGCCCCCTAACTGATGAGGAATTGAAGCAGTTGTTATTGCGCATCCAGCAGCCAAAGAAAGAATTCCGGTTTGAAAGGCGCTAAA
>DAIUEZ010000033.1:0-18194 GCA_036844865.1 Nitrososphaera sp.
GTTATCTTCTTTTTGGAACCTTCGTCTATCATATAAAGTAAAATGGTCTCTTAAACATATAGAGGTTATTACTACATCTTCTCTTTTCTTCAGCGCCCTCACTTTTTCTAATTCTTCCACTGCAATTCCCTCTCAACTTGTTAAATTCGATCCATCAACTGCTAGCGGAAGAAAGAAGTGTTGAACGATTATGGCAATATCAGCTTGGCACTACATAATCTAACTATAAAAAATTGACAGTCTGTTTTATAATTCTGAACAAATCAACAGAGGTATACAGGCCTCATGTATAGTTTATGTGCACTGCACTCTCTGATCGAACAAAGTTTAGTCTGACTAGAGTGAAAGTCTAATTTAGATTCAACTAGGTCCAAATTACCAAACGGATTTGCAAGGACTAGAGCCAGAAGTCATAAAGGTAAAAGATGTAACATAAAAGCTATGTCTGCCTTTTCGTGACCTTTAGTCCCATTTACTTCTTCAAACTTTGGCATCATCATTATCAACTATCTCAACTTGGCCTGTCCCATAAGGCTTGAACCATTGAATGATCCTGCTATGAGCAAAGATGTATTGGACTTATACAAAAGAGCAGGTATGGAAATATGAAATCTGTTCTCAAAGCAATCGAACTGCTTCCCGCAAATAGAGAAATACTTGAAAGCGCTTTTGAATTTTTGCGCAGAGTTGGGAAGCATAAAATCCAGAATGCAACGGAAGCGAAAACAACAGCGCTAGCCTCTTCGCTTTGCACTTTTTGCTGATGATGTTGCTGTCTTCATTTTCTCCATGCGCTTTTCAAACTTTGCCAAGTCTCTCTGCACCTGATTGAATTGTTTCCTCAGATGCTTAATGTCTTCTGCCATCCTCTCCATAAGCATCCTCTGTCTGTTCAGCTGCTTGCCTAAATCAAATAGTGTCACCTGCCATGCAGAAGCAGCCGCACCAACAGCTGTAGTAGTATTACGTCGTCGCTTTCCTTTCGTTTCGTCTCTTTTTTGTTGCTTGGTAGGTTCCGCCGCAGCAGGTTCTTCTTCTTCTTCTTTCTCCAGCGAAGCGACATGAGCATTGCGCTCTTCCTCCTTCTCCTCTTCCAAAGACCGTCTTTCTTCTTCCGCCGCTTCATATCCAATCCTTGGAAGATCAGAAGATTGTGTATGCTGCTCTTCACTCTCAGACATTTTATAACCAAATCAAGGATAGAATCCCTAAAATACGTTTGTCAATTCTCTGAAATGTTCTTCTCCTAGATTATTGTTTAATGCTTTAGTCTGAAAGAATATTTATTTTGGCCTAGCCCAATGCTCAATACAAGTAATTTCGATGACATAGTGTTTACAACAAGACGCAATCCCTATCATATGGGTGGTTATAGTGTTACCTCTGGTAGATATTCATGTTTGCAAGTTAGAGCAATGGTTAATTAAATTCAGATTTGGCATCTTGCGACAGGCAGGCAGCTGATTTCAGCAAAAGCTCATAAAGCCTTTGTCTAACGATGATAACATTGGAAGATGATAGACATGGAAAGAAGTGAAGATTCAGCTGGTTTTGACCATAATAATTATTATCATCATCATGCCCATAATTCTTCCATCCTAGGCGATAAGATTGGCTTATCAAATCATGCACCGGATGAATGGCAGAAAATTATCTCACCACAGGAACTCGAAAGATTAGTTAAAAGTGGAGATCAAGTTGGTGTTCATGTCCTTGTTGGTGATATCCGAAAGTCTACTTTTCTAATGAAAGAATCTATTTCATCAAAACGATTTGTACAGATAACCCGGGATTTTATGAAGGCTGTTAGAGATACAGCTAGCAAGAATGAAGGGTGGTTTGACAAGTTTACCGGAGATGGATTTATTATTTATTGGATATATGGGGATGAGGAAAATCAGCAAAAATATATTTCAGAGATCCTATCTTTCTCTGACGCGCTACTTTCCATCTTTCCAGAAGTCATGAATGAATATCGCACAAACTCTACAAATTTTCCGGCCGACACCGGTCTATCTCTAGGAATTGACTCTGGCTTGTGCACTTTGGTTAAGATTGAGGATTTGAACATCATCGGTCCTCCTGTCGTCGGTGCTAGTCGCATGGTAGCAGAGGCAGAACCATTTGAAGTACTCTTTAATGTATCAATCGGTAGTTGGATAAGCAAAGATAAAGAGAGGCTAGCTAGAGATTATGGAATACACATTGAAAGAAAGAATATTAAAACAGCGGAATATGGAGAAACAGGACAGGAAGCATACTCAGTACGATTTCAGAAATGAATAAAATACGTCAACGATCTCAAAATGTAATATAAGTAAAGAAATGAGATTATTTATCTTATTAAGTTCTTTTTTGTAAAACAACTCATCAATATTCACTGAGTGTATATACAGGTTGAATGGTATAATGCACGTTATCCAAGCTTATCTTGTGATGGTGTATATTGCTGTGTATAGTGAAAAACCGACACCTAATATCCAAGCTACATAATAGCTCATGCCTCTGAAATTGTTCTGCATAATGCATAGGCTAGTTATATGGTTGATGCTCGTTTACTCTGATAGGATTTCCTTCCGCATCTTTTTTCACTATTTCCTTTGGCCATCATATTCGCGATGAAAAACACATAGCACAATCTGTGTAGGTTCCTGCACAAATAGCTGATGGCGATCGTAATTAACGACTATCAACAACGTACGGAAAAGGTATGAGACACATACAGTAGGCTAGTGGTGATATATATATATATATATGGCGCACCCCTTAGATGTTTTTAAGTAATAAATATTTTATTGCAGCTCATTCTGTTATGCCAAACACTTCTTCATCAGTTCCTTCAACAAGAATGAGCTGGATAGATCTGATAGACGAGTCCACACATACTTATGACGATGTAGATATTGGCGACGTAGACGCTGTAAGCCGAGATTTCATAGTTGTCAAGCGAGGTTTTGTTAATTTACATTATTACTACATTCCAATTAGCAAAGTTGAAGGTTGGGATGGCAATGTTCTATGGTTAAAAATAACCGAAGATGAAGTAAAGAGAAATTATGAAAGAGAGACACAACCGGACCCATCAAGGTATTTTGTCAAGGACTATCTAGGCTATTATATTGCAGACTATCCAGAGCTGAGAGTGATTACGCCAAGATATGCAAAACCGGTATATACTACCAAAGATACTACTACTCCTGGAGAGATGCGCATCTACAAATGCGATCTCTGTTCTAATACCTATAGATCAGAAGATCAGCTAAGTAGTCACGTAGCCTCCAAACACTAACATAACACCATAATTATTACAGTGCAAAAATATCTTCCTTGAAGAGGAGGAAAATGTGTTATACGTCCTCTTGCGGACATTTCTTTGAAATGCGTGGAGCGGGGGAGACGTGCTCAGCGGAGTTCACATCTTTATCACTCGACAAGTCCTATGGCATTTGCAACTTCTGAAACACTTTCGTACCGTTTCTCATCAAGTTTTTCTATCATGGGAAGGATCTCTATTCTTTGTGGAGTATTCAGTTTTTCTACAAAAGTAATAATTGTTCGCTTATCTGCAGGAAAGTCTAAGTCCTTCAAGATTTGTCCAACTGCTGCAGCTTTAGGAAAATCATTAATAGTTTTCTCCTTACGCTCACCAGGGATTTGACTTTGTCTTCTAACTGTCCTTAGAGTTTGTTCTTCATTATATTCTGTTGGAATCTGTTCAGGATGATACTCATTTCCTGAATCCATATCCAAAATTGCACACTAAGAATCTTTAATGTTCTCTAGCCTTACGCGTTACTATTACCTTTGCCATCCAAGCAATAATAAACTCATGCCTGATTTCATGTCTTGATGACCTTGACATTATATACAAGCTCATAATTCTGAAAGCAATGAACTTTCACTTGCAATTAATGTAATAATCCTTATCAAGTTAATAGCAAAAAGCGCGTGTGTCCAAAACAATATGTTACCACAATACGACCCTGAACCGAATCTTGCTTTGGAGCTATGCTCATTGTTGTGCGATCGGATCCATTCAACAAGACCTATGATCATAAATTTGACCCGACTCTTTTTTCTACAATAAAGTTACATCCTCATGCCACTACCTCTCAAAGTAAGCCTATATACCATTGTCAAACATGTAATGCATCATTTCCAAGCCAATTACAATTAGATTTAGAGTAGCACAAGAAAGTTACCATATCAACAACAGCAACAAAGGTAGTATTGCTGTCTAAATTTTTTTCTATTGTTTTCTGAATTTATCTCATGGTATTATCGCTCAAAATGGATATGTTATATTTATGCCACACTCTGCTATGTCTAGAGAAGATACGTCTCAAATTGTGGAGCAAGGAGATATATTCTTCTTCTATAGGCCAAAGGTTGGAACAGAGGAAGTAAACAGCACCGATGATGTCCAGCGTTTTTACATGGTTACAGCACCTGAAGAAAGAGAGCGTAAATACAGACTGTTTGTATTGGGTAGAAAACAGATGCCCGAGGTTGTCGAAGGCAAGTCAACATCAGAAGAAAGAAATTGGGCACTCAACACCCTTACAACAAACGACCCTGAAGAGATACGAAAGGAGCTTCTTGCTGCTGAATATGAGACAGAGACAAGAGGCATGAGAAGAGTAGCAGCAGCCGCTCCGGCTGGTGAAGGTAAATACTCTATTGTAAAGCATGAGAACCATACAGAGCTTGCTTATGCCTTGGAGTTGCCAGAGGTACCTGGTCCAACTCAAAGAGAGTTTGAAATAAGGAAAGAAGCCAGCTATATAGTGTCCGTTAAGAATCCTGATAAACAAATCTCCGGATTCAAAGCTTTTGAGAAAAGAAAACCAGAGTATCCAGCAAACATCAAACAGAAGTTTGGTGATAAACGATGGATAAATGTAGAAGATGCAGATTTGCTAAATTATGAAAATACTCAAATGCTGCTAATAGGTGCAAGAAAAAAAGATGTTGAGGAGGAGCTTGGTATCGACTTGAATGAGGAGAAAGAAACAGAAAATACAGCTGAGCTTTTCAAGGGGCTAAAGGTCAAAAGAGAGCAGGTTCCACTAAAGCCTCTGCTAAAAGGAGAATTTCCTAGTAAAGCCGAGCAACCTATGCAGCAAGAAACAAGACATCTTTCAAAAGAAGAGGCACCTGGACGTGGAGGCAAAGTTGGAGGAGCAGTAGCAGCATCAAGGGCGCCCTCGGCGGCAGCCATTGCCAGGATATTATCTGGTGCAGATTTCCCAAAGAAAAAGACTGATTTGATAGAATATGCTGAAACCAACAAAACAATAGTTGAAGCTGCTGAGGAGGTAATTCAGACCCTCAGGGAGCTTCCAAATAGGACATATAGCAACATGGCAGATGTAGAGAAAGCAGTTGGAGAAGTGAGATAATGGATGGCGCAATTTACATGTAATATATGCGGAGATGACTTTGATCAAAAGTCTAGATTTGAGAGGCATATGGCTACTTCACATCCAAAAAGGGCACCATCAGCAGCAGATATTGAAAAAGCATTGTCGGGGATACAGTATCCAAGGACAAGAGAAGAGCTAGTTAACTATGCTGCTAGGAAAGTATCAGATGAAGAACTGATGAATATTATCAAATCACTTCCAGCTAGACAGTATAGAGACCCTGCAGATGTTGCAATAGCTTTACGTGAAATCAAACAGAGGCAAGGAGTTAGAAACGCAGAGGAGATCGACAGAACAGAAGCCCCGAGTACAAAGGGCGGAAGGGCTGCTGCAGCCATGTCTGTTTCAGCCGCCACAATTGCCAAGGTGCTTTCAGGAGCTGACTTTCCAAAGAACAAAGATGAGCTCAGAGATTACGCACAAAGAAGCATGGCAGAAGTGGAAGTTGCAGATCCTCAAGGTGTTATAGGTGTAATAGATAGGCTTCCTGACAGAGAATACCAAAACATGGCTGATGTAGAAAGGTCTGTAGGTCAGGTGCTATAATAAGAGTATGCTTCAGGATATGGCTGCTATAGGCTCTGTTATAGACGAGAAGAATAGTGATAGTGCCACCAAGAAGACTGCCTCAAAAATAGAAGGTCTAATGGAGCTAGGAAGACAGAAGGGCTTTGAAGTTGAAGCAGGCAAAGATTATGGTGCTGGGCCAATAGATGTAGTGTGGCATATTGCTACCCATCCTGCCCTGAGGGATTTAACATGTGGATTTATCGTTATGAAGCCATTGGCTGAAACACTAAATGAAGCAATAGCAAGAGGTGAGGTAAAAAGACGAGAAGATTTTGAAGACGACCAAAGCTGGCAAGAGTACCGCGATAAAGAGGCTGCTTATATAAAAGATATACAAGAGGCTGCTTTTCGCGGAATGAGGAGCGGTCTAGATAAGGTCTATTTGGTTGCAGAAAATGAAGAAGCAGCAAAAGCTATCAGTGGAAAGATAGAGTGGCTGGCATCTCATGGAAGTCTTTTGCGTATGGATGCCATTTGTCTTGGATTTTCAATGGATCAAAGAGGCTCAAGTGTAATCAAGCCAAGTCAAAAAAGGGTTCCAAAGGGCGAAAAATTAAGAAAACAAGCAATCAGGAAAAGAGAAGCCAAGTTAGGGAAATATAACAAACCCAAAGGTCAAAGAAGAGTCAGAGAACCAAAGGAAAAGAAAAAAGAAAGAGAGGAAAAACTAGAAAGATTCAGCAGACCCAAAGGTCAAAAGTTAAAGAAGAAGAATAATAATAACAAGTAGTTATAGATGACTTGGTGGATAGGACCATCAAAAGACTCAAAACAAACTATTTGTTTGCAGATCTTTTCTTTTTGGACTGCAATATCCTTTTTGCTTTCTCTAATTCGTGTTTGCGCGAAGCGGGTAAGTCCTTGCCAGCGCGGTTAATGAAATATTGTATCATCCGTATCCCCGAACCTACGCCTTTAGGACTCACCTTCTTTGAAGCCATATGCCGTGCAATCGTCTCTGCATCCTTAGTGAAAATACCTTTCTTGGGAAATGTTGACTCGGTAGTGACTTTTCTTATCCATTGCTTCTTGCTCTTGCCAGCCCTTCCGGATGATGATGGAGTCACAAAAGATATTAGGATACAAAATATTAAAACTCAATAAATCGGGCATTAGCTACTTATCTCTTACATTCGTGTTCGACGGGGTCCTCTGTAGCTAAATTCTATTAGAAGCCTTGCTGTCCAAATAATGGATCGTTTCTATATGTGATTTTGATTAGAAGGGCTTAGAAGGGCAGTAACGCTAAGACGAGAGAAATTGTCCGGAAGAACAAGAAAGGCAGCACATAAAAGAGCATGGGCGGCTGCAAAAAGAAAGAGGGACTAAAGCAAAAGGCATAGCTGGAAGGAGAAAAAGATTAAGTAAGAGATAAAATTGTAAGAGTTGTTTCGGCAGCACCATAATTATTTGGGATAGGGACATAGTAGACTAGGTATTGCAAAGCTTTGTCTAGGTTTGCAGTCTATAAACAACAGACACTCTCAGAAGAGGATGAGAAGCAGCAAAAAAAGAAGAAGAATAATATTGACTATTATCTTCGCCTTGAAATTGAGGAAGCTAAGACCCTAAAGTCTTGGAAAATCCTACAGGGTATACCTTCTGAGGCTGGCGACCAATCCCAAGCAGTTATGTACACACAAGATCTGCCTTCAATGTATCTCTATGTTGAAAAAAGACTTGAAGAAGATGCAGGAGCAGCAGCTGCTGATAGCGATTCTCACGGCTACGAAGTTGGAACAATTAGTCTATGGGATACAGGTACATACAAAACATCAGCATCGTCAGCGACAATTACCGAGCAGATTCGCATTGGCAAAGTGGAACTGTTTCTTGCTGGTGCAAAATTGTATGGCAAGTTTTTGCTGGTGAAGGATCCATCGGGCGGCAATGTCTTTGCCAGATCTAGCCAAAGAGACCATGGTTATGATAGCAATGGTTTCTGGCATTTTCTAAAAGAAGGGGAAAACGATGAAATAAGAAGCGTTGACCTGACTGCATCAAAATTACTATCACAAAGGCATAAGGCAACATTGACTAAAAGGCAAAAAAAAGATGCCAAAATAGCCCCTCAGAAAGTGTTAGCTCAGTCTTCTACTATAATAACAGGTTTTCCGAGAATGGTTAAGCCAATGCTAGCTATGCCAATAGATGAGCCATTTAACGATGATCAATGGGTCTTTGAGTTTAAGTGGGATGGGGTTCGCTCTATCCTTTTTTTGAATAGAGCAAAAGACATACTTGAAATCCAATCAAGAAATGGCAAATCAATTACTCACAGGTACCCGGAGATAGTTGACCAGATAAAAAGTTCATTGACTAATGGTAACAGTAGTATCAAGTTCAAAGAATCTATAATACTTGATGGTGAAATTGTTGTGTTAAATGAAAAAGGTAAGCCAGATTTCCAGAAGCATCAGAGAAGAATGAATGTCGAATCTGCTACAGGAATAAGAGCTCTCTCCCGCAAGATACCTGCCACATATTATGTATTTGACATTCTTTATCTGGACGGCAGAAACCTTCAGCAACTGCCTCTGTTAGAACGGAGAAAGATATTATCAGATATTCTTGCTGCTAACAGTAGGATCAGAATATCAGAATATGTGGAGGGGCGAGGCAGGCAGATGTTTGAGCAGGCCAGGTCCACGGATCTAGAAGGAATAGTTGCCAAGTGGAAGCATGGAAGATATCTTCAAGGTTCTAGGTCAGGTTCCTGGTTAAAGGTAAAAAGAATTAGAACTCAGGACTGTGTTATAGTGGGATAGACTCCCGGCGAGGGAAGAAGAGAAAGCTATTTTGGATCATTGCTTCTGGCAGTAAATGATCAAGGTAATTTCAGGTTTGCAGGTCATACAGGAAGCGGCTTTGATACAGCGACTATAATGGAACTATATGATAGGCTGCAAGAATTGAGGATATCAAAGCCTTCCCAGGACATTTTAGATACAGTTCAATTTATCAATAGAGAGCCAATATGGGTCAAGCCTGAATTGGTAGCAGAGGTCAAGTTCAGCGAATGGACAAAAGATGGAATTATGAGGATTCCGATATTTCTAAGATTAAGAGAAGACAAATTGCCTCAGGATTGCATAGTCGAAAAAGAAAAAGGGTTGAAAGAGATAGGCTCACTGACGTCATTGGTAATGCCGGCCAATACAACTACTACATCCAAGGTAGAATTTTCAAACCTTGACAAGGTATTTTGGCCTCCGACTAAAGAAAATCCAACGCTTACAAAGAAAGACCTTATCGACTACTATGACAGCCTAAGCCCGTATATTCTGCCGTATCTAAAAGATAGGCCGCTTTCTTTGCTACGCTTTCCAGAGGGAATCAAAGGACAATCATTTTTTCATAGAAATTGGGAAGGCCAATCAAGGCCAAAATATGTTGTAAGTGCAATGGTATATGCAGAGGCCAGAAAAATGAAAACCAATCAGCTTGTATGTAATAACAAAGAAACTTTACTATGGCTTGCCAATCTTGGTTGCATAGAGATGCATCCAATGCACAGCTCAGTTATAGATTATGAAAAATGCCAGGAATCACACGATCCAAATGACGTTGGCTGTGGATTGAATATGCCTGACTTTGTAGTCATTGATTTAGACCCTTATATGTATGAGAGCACAGAGAAGCAGGAAAAAGGAGAAGAACCTCAATACAATATTCAAGCGTTCAAAGCTACTGTTGAAGTGGCACTGGAGTTAAAAGCATTGATAGATGAATTTCACCTAAGATCCTACGTTAAAACCTCGGGAAAGACAGGACTTCATATTTTTATTCCAATTTTAAAAATACGCGATAATAAGTTGGAACCTATTACCTATGAGAAAACTCGTCAGTTTGCCAAGAAAATAGGCAATCTTCTAGTTGCAAGGATACCCAAAAAAGTTACAATGGAATGGAACATAAAAGAGAGAGCAGGCAAGGTATTCTTTGACCACAACCAAAACTCAAGAGCAAAAACGCTGGCATCTGTATTTTCCGTTAGGCCTACGCCACTTGCTACAGTCTCTATGCCTATCAAATGGGACAGGTTGATAGATATATTGCCAACCGATTTTACCCTTTTGAATGTTCCTGAAATCATAAAGAAATCTGAAAACCCGTGGAAACAAATGCTCGAAGATAGACAAGACATTCTATCTCATGAAATTGATGGATAATAACAATAACTGGCTTGGCCGATATCTCTCAAATGCTAAATGAACTACCGAAAAAGTTAGAGAGTGAGCTGGAGAGAACAAAGACAACAGTGTAGAGACGCATTATCTTGCCTCTCTTTTCAAGTCCAGATCCTAGATATGCTAATATCTCTCCAATTGGTTAAACCGAAAAAGTTACCTAGTTTTTCAACGCCATGGGAGACGACAAGCTGATGATATCAACCTAAACCTAAACATATATGGCTGCGAAGTTCACAGTCTATCATCAATTTTAATCCTGCAAGTCTGACAGAAATCCTTTGCCTTGGCATCAGTATCGGATATTGAATTACTAAAATGCATGACACAACGACTGATTGGGCAGTGACCAAGTCCAAATACATGTCCAATCTCATGTACGGCTTCTTTAAGCACTCGCTGGAGGAATAGATTCTCGTTCTTTTCTAGTCCATAAAACTCCTGTGTCAGCCTCGGAAGATAGACAGCTGCTACTTTGCCATTCATATGAGCTTGACCGAACACAAAATTCAAACCATTTGAATATGCATCGAAATTGCATAGAACAAGGAGTTTAACATTATTATTGTTGTCGTTATGTTTTTGATTTGCCAGCTGTTTGTCCTCCTCGTTTTTGAAAGTGGTGGTATCCAAAAGCCAATCTAGCAATAGATCTGAGTTGCATTGCCTTCTATGCATATCAATTAGAAAGTCAGGAATTTCTTCTATTGGCCTTAGAATAACAAGGTCTGGTGAGCGGAAGCTAATGTTCAGTTGATCGATAGTCTGCTTTAACAAGAAAGCATAATAATCATTATCATATTCCATTCTGTAAAAGCCATCTCTATGTGAGACAACTAATTGTAGCAATAGTTTTGACATTACTATGATTTATTACTATGACTGCATATATTCTGTAAAACTTTGACCATTTTGAAGCTGCCAAAGGAAAACTACCTCTGCTTTGAGAAAAAGCGTTTATCTACATATTCTAAATATCATCATCTTCCCAATAGTTCGATAGAAGCTTACAAGAAACGCTAGAGGCCAAATTGTTGGCTGCCGATGCTATCAAATCTTATCCTGTCAATCTTGGCAACTTCAAATATGATGAGTAGGATACCCTATGGTTTCAGGATCGTTTGTTAAACTTTTATGCAATCTCCTTCTTTCTCTCTGCTCTATCTTTGATTATCAATATCTTTCACATCATCCTAAAGTAACTTGTAATTACTTAGTTGAAGCATCGATCCAGCAGAGGGTGTAGTATTTAATCGCACATAGAAACTCTTGAAGTTACTAAATATCATATTGCGCGTCTTTATATGTGAATGTCAAATGGTCTTATCCGACAAACCGCTAAAGAAAGCGGAGAAGAAGAAAAGCTGGATTGACCTAATTAATGAATCAGTTCATACAAGCGACGATGTAGATATTGGAGATATTGATGCGGTAAGCCGCGACTTTATCGTAGTTAAAAGAGGATTTGTGAATGTCCATTACTATTACATTCCCATAGGAAAAGCTGAAGGTTGGGATGGCAATGTCTTATGGCTAAAGGTGCCAGAAGAGTACGTCAGAAAAAATTATGAAAGGGATGCAGTGCCTGACCCATCCCGCTATTATGTAAAAGATTTTCCTGGCTATATGGCAGTTTATCCAGAGGTGGAGGTAATTCTGCCAAAATATTCAAGGCCAGTGTATACAGCAAAGAATACAACTCCTGAAGATTTTCGTGTATATCTCTGTGAGCTATGCCGAACAGCATTTGATACAGAAGATGACCTAAGTAGGCATGTAAGTACAAGTCATTGACGCGCAGATTTCAAGATTACAGTTGTTGATATCTAATACTGATAACAGTTTGAGAACGCATACATGGTAATAGACAAAGCCATCTTCAGTGATTCTTGGAAAGCAACAGTAGAGTTATGTCAATTTTTCTTTCAGTTTTAGAACAAAAGAAGCAAAAAGAAACAAAGACGATCACCCCTATTGAACAGTGAAAAGGGAAAGAGAAGTGCCGTGAACTACTCCAAGCAGGTATTGAGCCGAAACCCAACCCTTACCCGTTTCATTCACGGCGTACGTATTTGCTCATTATCATAAATTAAAGTATATGATAATTTTTCTAAATGATAAATTAAGTAATAAACCGGATTATTTAAAAAGAAATCTTGATTGCTTCACTATTGTGTCTTCTGTTAGTTTGCTCCGTTGCCGAAAATTTTCTCAAGGAAAACGATTTAATTAGAAATAGTGCTCGGCGGTCTGATCCAGACTGTTACCGATTACTATTGCTATTGATATTAGTTCTAAAGTAAAGAGCTACAAGATTTTTTGGGACAACAACAATAAGATGATAATATCGAAAAGTCTGGCCTTAAAAGAATCAGGCAATTATAAACAAAAGATCCGTCTTTAACCTTTAATTCTGTTAAGGCTGATACATGATAGTAATGAGCATCAGAGATAGAGATATCGATGAATGGTTCAGAAGGTGGTCGCCATGGGGAGCAGGTAGAAGAGGAACAGGAGGAAATATCTTCCGAGAATTTGAAGAAATGATGCAGGATATGGAAAGGATGTTTGAAGAAACTCTACGAGATGTTGATAAGATCCCTAGGGATCTGATACGAGAATATGATACACCTGCCGGAGGAAGAGTAAGAGAGGTAGGTCCACTAGTCTATGGCTATTCTGTAACTGTAGGACCCGATGGAAAACCAAAGGTAAGACAATTTGGCAATGTTAGATCACCGCTTGGCGGTGGCATGACAACTCCTGCACTGACTGCAGAAAGGGAGCCACTAGCAGATATCATTACCACTGATCAAGATATCAAAGTAACACTGGAGATGCCTGGCATTTCAAAACAGGATATAAAAATAAATGCATACGACGGTTCAGTTGAAGTATCTACAACAGAGACCGCATCCAAAAAATATCGCCGTTTAATAGAATTGCCTCCAGATACAGATCTTGAGACGGCCAAATCAACTTATACAAACGGCATACTTGAAATAAATTTTAAAAAGAAAGGCAAGCCAAAAGGAAAAGAAATCAAAATCGATTAGCACGCAACAACAACAACATATCCTGCAACCGATCTTTTTTGCAGTTATCTTTGAATAGTCATATGCTTTTGGTTCTCGTGAAAGAGAACCCCCAAGCTTTTGCAAACTCTATAGGAGATTTTTGGAAAATGTCATCTTATCGACCGTAATGCCATTGGAAGGAATCTTTTGGTTAATTCAGCGGTCAGATTCTAATTGGTAATTTGTGGTCCCTTGCTCAGTGTTTTTGCAGTTTAACTGATTGTCAAATTCTTGTATGCATCTATTGTAACCATAATTCTTCTTAGCATTTTATAGCAGCATCTACTTTGAGCTCTATAAGCAGTAACGCTATCTTATAACGACTGCATCACTTCGTAGAAAATGGCTTGTTTTATTTGAAACTTAAGGTTCTGATTTCCGCTTACAAATTCATAACTATGTTTAAGTTGTATTTTCATTAACAGGACCCTTACAACGATCATATGGCTTTTGCAGTTTCTGTATACAAAGTTGTATGAACTGGAATACGCATTACACATCTAGCATCGCCAATATGGTTCAGAAGCGGTTCGAGATCTTTTTTATCGAAATTTTCAAGCTTGTGAATCGCACCTTCTTTCAATCCTTTCACATCATTCAGCAGCTGCTGAGTTCTCTTAGCTACTACTTCTTCTGGTTTGTTGCTTAAGAAAACGTGCAAACCATCCACTTGCAAGTTGCGCTACCTCTTCAAGCTTGCCAGGCTCTTCAAAGAGATGGGTTGCTCCAGGGATGATTGTCAGCCTTTTTTTATCTTCTTCTTTGAGCAGTTTCAGTTTCTGATATGCTCCTTGGTTCAATTCAATTACCTGCTCGTCATTTCCTCCAACTAGAAGAAGAGTGGGTGCTCTAACCTGATTTAGAAACACGTCTCCTGCCAGATCAGGACGGCCACCACGTGACACAACTGCCTTAACAGTATCGGCCCTTTTTGCTGCAGCCACTAATGCTGCAGCAGCACCCGTGCTTGCTCCAAAATATCCAATACTAGGAATGTTGTCAGTGTTGGAAGCATTAAATCGCTCTAGCAACCAGTCCGTTGCTCCTATCAGTCTATCTGCAAGCAATCCAATGTCAAATCTAAGATGTCGGGTTTGCTCATCTATACGTTCTTCATCTTCGGTGAGCAGATCAAAAAGTAAAGTACCAAGATTGGCTTCCTGCAATACTTTGGCAACATATCTGTTCCTTGGGCTATGTCTGCTACTGCCGCTTCCATGTGCAAACAATACTATCCCTTGTACGCCATGTAGGGCATCTAAGTCACCCGATAGCGATAATGAACCTATGGGAATTTGAACAGGTTGCTCATTGCTACTTGGCATTTTGTTTAATCCTCCTTTTTATGGCTGATGATTCTTTTCTTCTGTTGGTAGAAAGCCTTCTATGCCATCCATGACCATCAAATGGTTGTTTCTACTGCAGCAACCGCAACCAGTATTTATGCAATCTCTTGCCAAACTATGGTTGCATAGCTTGCAGCTGCATATGCTGTCCAGGGAGACAGCATTCCTACCATCTGCAGTTGTACCCATCTTTTTCATTCTTCATCATAGAATTTAAAAATTTTAGATCACGTTATTTTGATTGTACGAAGATGGTAGTCTTGCATGAACCATTTTTTTAATGACAATCTCATCAGGCATAATATTAGAAAATCACATACGAATATTGTAAATGCAGCTCGCACAGGGGCGACTGCAACCACATAAATTTAGTAGAGGCTTAATAGGAAACTCGCTCAAGATTTTGCCTAAACTCTGTAAATATCATGATAGCATATAAGATGACTAATGTCAGAGTCAACTGGCGGTATTGACTGTCCTGAATGCGGCATGTCATTTGACACGAGTGATGAGCTTGCTCGTCACAGCAGACAGCGGCACGCAACAATAACTGAAAGTAAAGGAGATTCAAAAGAAACTGCTAGCAAACCCTCAATCGAAGAGAGAGTAGAAACAAGAGCGGAAGAAAAGGGAAAGGGAGAAATAGCATAATCTCTTAAGTATAAGAGTATCTGAGAAAATGGAAAAATATAGTTTGACATTTATTTTGCTAAGCTATAAAATTGCAATATTAATGAGCCATATGTGACAATGGCATCCATGAAGACGAAGAAAAACAAGCGGGCAAACAAAAAGTCAGCTGGACAAAGGATCCGCATAAGAAGAAGGAGCAGGCCTGATGTACCCCCAAACAAGCCGATCCATAAGAGAGCTTCAAGAACAGAATAATAGGCTGGATAGCAAAAATCTACTTGCAGACAATAATCATCAAATGAGGACGGGATAATTGAAATAGATAGGCAATCCCTTCAATATATCAGATAGAGAGAGACATTTGATGAAACATTGAGAACCCTAAGCTCTCTGTTCTTTATTGTCCTGGTTAGCTTAAAGTTCACTTGGCTACATAATGGAGGATGCAATAAAGAAAAAATGCGTCAGGTCGTGCTAGCAGCAGTCATGCCCATAGCACGCCTGTGCTTCATCCATCTGTATAGGATGTAACCTCCAACAACAGCTGCAGCCGCAGCAGCCATCAAGGCCGCTATTCCAAAAGCAAGGAGAGCTTCGCTTACGGTGTCAAACACTGGCACTCCATTCCCGAATGCATTTTGGGTGGTAGCAAACTCTACCTTTTGCCGAGCCAGTTCTAGGATTTCCCGCATTTGGTCTGCCTGCTGCAAGAGTGCTGCTGATAGAGAAGGTTGTTGCTCGATTGTTGATATCGATAACATATCTTCTGCCTATCACCCCGAAGTATTATGATCCAAAGAATTCGTTTAAAACTTACTCACTGATTGTGATTAACTTTTAGTAATAACTTTGAAATTTCAAAAATGAATAGGATCTATCAAAAATGCCTAGAGTATCTAAAACGTCTATGCATCGCTTGGGCTTTAAGGTTCAATTCATTTGGGCCATTTATCCTATTCTGGGAGACATGCTCTAGTTCAACCTCCCAAGCAGAGAAATGATGGTATCAAATTTATGATCTAGATACGTTCATAGTTGAGAGGAGGATGCTTTTGCATTTTTTATTTGATGTCCTATTGGCTGATGCCAAACCTCGTTTATATTAAACAAAATAGCAAAAAGCTTTAAAGAAATACCATAAAATAGCGTTCTAATAGTCTACTATGAGCAATTTATCCGACCTCGCGGCAACTGTAAAAAAGGATAGTGTGTTTATAATTTTGAGAAGATATGAGTCAACAAGAACAAAACTCAGAAGCTGAACGACGTGCACAAGAGAAACTTCAAATCATTGACACGTTAAAGGCTCCTATCATTCAAATGGGGAGGGACATGGGGTATGAAGTTATAGAGAACCATGACCTCGGTGCTGGCCCAGTGCACATAGTATGGTTGTTCAAGCCTGGCTCTGAATCGCTGCCAGACATGCGGCTTGGATTCATATGTCTTACAGAGGGATTTTCTAATTCTTCAATAAATGAAGGAATAGCAAGAGCTATGCTTAACCTTGTCGACAAGCTGGTCTTCGTGGTACCAACTGAAACAATGACTAAACAGGTTAAGGATGCAATAGAGTCAATGCCTGATAGAAGCATATTGCAATTGCGAAAATATATCACTGTGCTTACGCCTTCAACTCTTGTTTCAAAGCGGGGAATAAAGGGTGCCAGTGAACGTAGAAGCGCACAGACAGGGGAGGTTGTATAGGGAAGAAATGAGTCATCATCTGGATAGTCTAGTTCAAGCAGGACAAGAAAAGGGCTTTGAAGTGGAGCAGGATGCCAACTATGGCGCCGGCCCAGTAGACGTAGTATGGAACATCAATGTCCATCCAGCCCTTCCAAACATCAAATTTGGCTTTATAGCTCTAGGACAACAAGAAGAGGGCGGCAGCCAAGATACTGAAGACAATCAGCTATCGCTAAGAAAGATAGAAGAAGCTGCTTTCCGGGGGATAAGAAGTGGTCTGGACAAGGTATACCTTGTAGCAGAAAATCAAGAGATGGCAAAGTCTATCAGCGGCAAGATAGAGTGGCTGGCATCTCATGGAAGTCTGATTAGGCTTGATGCTATTTCTTTGGGATTATACCCTGAACAGCAAGACTCAAGTGTTATAACACCAAGTCAGAAGCGAGTACCAAAAGGCGAAAAGATAAGGAAAGAGACAGAGAGAGAAAGAGAAAAAAAGTTTGATAAATACAATAGACCTAAAGGAGAAAGAAGAGACAATAAAGCGAAGAAGAAGAATAGAAAGAGAATTAAAGTTTGATAAAAATAGCAGACCCAAGAGTCAAAAGAAAGTATTAGATGATTGACCAAAGCAATCAACTTTCTTCCTTTTTATCTTCCGCGGCTTCTTCCTTTGATAAAAGATATGAAATGTACATACAATATGATATTAACAGTGCTAGCAAGACGGAAGAAGTAAAAGAAACAACTAATCGATCAGAAGCTAGCTGATTTTATACAAAAATATTTTATATTTTCTTGTCTGCTTCGTTATTGACTTATTTGACTATTTCTGACTAATACTAGGATTTCGGCCACCACTAGACTTTTGCCGACCTTCTCGCTTTTCCTCTACAGCTCCTGTGATTTCTTCTTCTTCTTTCCTGTAGTCAGTTCTTTGGCTTGCTTCTTCTTTTTCTTCTTGTATGTCAATAGGATCAAAGCTTGGAGTTGATTGTGGAGTGGTATTGGCTGTTGGCTGGCGCTTTAGCCTGTCAGGTCTTGACATGCTTAGACGTTGCAATACAAGCAACATAAGGATTTGCAGGAAAAATTCTGGTTGGATTGACGATTGTATTATGTATTTACTCTCCCCGCACGTGCTGGTCTTGCCTATATGTAAAGCTAATGTGGCGGGTTGGAGGGTTATCCTTTCTGCTATATGTAGGATCCCCGCAATCCAAAAAAGGCCAGCAAAGATTAGAAAAGAAACTTGATGTAATA
>DAIUEZ010000034.1:0-6198 GCA_036844865.1 Nitrososphaera sp.
CCAGATGAATTTTGTAAAATTTGTTGGATATACGTTTGCGGGCTCGGTTTTGTGGTGCATTATTTTGACGCTTGCTGGATATTACCTTGGCGAAGCGTGGAGTAAGTTTTCAGAGCAGGCCTCATCCGCATTCTCCATTGTCACCTTCATAGTTATTGCAATATTAATCGCAGGCATTGGTTTCTGGTACAGCATGCGCAAAAGAGCTTCTGCCAAGCAATGACTACAACGCTGCTTTCATGAGGACGCAGAGGAGTGCCTTTTGTGTGTGGAGTCTATTTTCAGCTTCCTGCCATACCACCGACCATTTGCCGTCAATAACATCGCTGGTTACTTCCATGCCGCGCCTAGCCGGCAAGCAATGCATAAATATTGCATCCTCTTTTGCAAGCTTCATAATATCGGTATTGACTTGATAGTTTGGAAGAAATGTCGCTTCTCTCATTGTTCGCTCACCCTCCTTGCCGATCGAGATAAAAGTATCAGTGGCTATAATGTCGGCGTTTCTTACTGCTAAAGATGGGTCCTCAGTTACCACAATAGCTACGCCCGTTTTTTTGCCTTCGGCCCTGGCAAGCTTGATAATCTCTTCAAGAGGTTCGTAGCCCTTTGGGCAGGCGGCAGTCATGCTTATGCCTGTCTTAGCACAGCCAAGCATAAGGTCATTGCATACATTGTCCCCATCTCCAAGCCAAGCAAGTTGTAGCCCTTTCAGCTTTTTCTTACGCTCCCGTATTGTCATAAGGTCGGCCAGAACCTGACATGGGTGAAATGAGTCTGAAAGCCCATTTATTACTGGTACTGACGCATGTCTAGCAAAGGTCTGGATATCTTTGTGATTATAGACGCGTGCCATAATGCAATCCAAATATAGGGAAAGCGTTTTGGCTGTATCTTCGATCGTTTCACCTCGCGACAGCTGGATGTCGTTTGCGCCAAGGTAAATTGCATCTCCTCCTAGCTGATACATGCCAACTTCAAAACTGACTCTAGTTCTAGTCGACGGTTTTTGAAAGATCATTCCAAGCGTTTTTCCGCGCAAAAATGGCCGAGATTTGCCTTTCTTTTGCTCACGCTTAAGCTTGCCTGCAAGCATCAGGATCCTATCGATCTCACTTGTGCTCAGATCTGAGATGCTTAGGATGTCTTTTTTACTTGAGGAGATCTTCAATGTCTTCATCTGTTAGATAGACTACTTTGTCTTGTTCTTCTTGCTCTTTAGTGTCCTTATCTTCTCGTACATTTCTTTGCCTCTCATTCGACTGCCCCTCTTTTTCTTCTTCTTCCTTCATCCTCGCCCTTTCATTTTGTTCTTCTGTCCACTTATCTTCGAGCTTAGGCTTCTGCTTCTTATCAGGTTCTTCTTTGCCGCTATCCGGGTCCTTTCTTTTCTTGCCAAAGAATCCAAACCTGCTCTTCTTTTCTTTGGGTTGCTCCTTAATCTCAGATGCCTCGTACCGTTCCACAATGGCTTTTGGTGCAATTTCCTTGGCCTCTTGCTGTTGCTCCGAAAGGACAAGTTGATCCATAGGGCTTGATGTCCTGATTGGAGGCTTGGACAGCAGTACTGTATCTTTTTTTTCTTCTTCCCTGACAGTTTGTGGATTCTCTGACTTGGCATTTTCAACTGCTATTTCTGAAATTTTCTGCACCGATGTTACATGCTCGATACTTTCGCCAACCTGCGCCCCGCCTTCAAATAGCGAGTCAATGAATTTGTTAGAATCAAAAGGTAAAATATCGTCATAGCCTTGCCCCATTCCAATGTATACAATTGGCCTTGAAGTAATGTGCGCAATTGAAATCGCTGATCCTCCCTTCGCATCTGCATCTACCTTGGTAAGTATGGCACCGTCAAAATTGGTATAATGGAAAAACTCCCTTGCCTGGTTTATTGTGTCATTTCCAGCAAGCGCGTCTCCTATAAACAACTTCACATCGGGCTTGACGACTCTTACTATTTTGCCCATTTCATCCATCAAGTTCTTTGAAGTCTGCATCCTGCCAGCAGTATCCATGAGAACTATATCGATATGATTCTTTTTCGCGTGATCGTATGCATCACGGCCTACAGACGATGGATCTGCTCCATATCTCTGTTTCACTATCTTAAGAGATAACCTATTGGTATGCTGTTCGAGTTGCTCGATAGCACCTGCCCTATGAGTGTCACCTGCCGCTACTACCACTGAAAAGCCTGCCTTTCGTAGGAGGTTTGCTATCTTGGCAACAGTAGTTGTTTTCCCAGTTCCGTTAATGCCTAGGAAAACAATCACAAAGGGTCCGCTCTTAGATCCCTTTTTTGCCTTTATCTTTTCAATCAAGTCAAAGCTACCGGTCCGTGTAAAAATTTCAGCCACTGCGGTTCGCAATTTTGATTGGACTATCTCGGTTGCTTCCTGCTCTTTTTCCAACTTTAGCCCGAGTAGTTCTTTTTTTAGTTTGGCAGAGAGGTCGTCGACTACTTCCTGCGCCACGTCACTTTCCAAAAGGGAGATCTGGAAATCAAGCAGCAAGTCGTCAAGAACTTTTTCAGTAAGCTCTTTTTGAGCTATGCCCTTGGCTGCCTTGGAAAAGGCCTTTTTCAGTTTATCAAACATAATTTTTTTCTACCACAAAGGCATCAACCTGGTTGCTGCTGCGCAGCCTGTATCATCTGGTTTATCTGCGATTGCAGCTGGTTTATACGCATTGCTATTTCCTGTCTTTGAGCTTCAAGCTGTCTTGCTGCTACTTCATATTCCTTTATCCTAGTTTCCACATAGTTGAGTGCATCTTCTCTACTCTTTTCAATAGCGACCCCAGCATCCAAGCTAATGAGCAACTTCTTTATAGGAGCTACTGTGGTCTTGACGTACACACCAATGCCTATTGGCATTAACGACTCCACATCAGACTCAGAAGTAATGTTTTGAATCGTATTTGAAGCCATATGGGCCTCTTCCATTAACTTGCTTACTGTCACTTGTCGTGTCATGATGTCATTCATATATGCTTCAAGAATCCTTGACTGCTGGACTAATTCATTTATCCTCTGCTCCATTGCAGCCAGTTCCTGCTGCCTCGACTGATCGCTTGCTGCGCTCATTAGCTTCAATGTCATTGATAGATTTTTAAAGCTTTAGATTCTTGACACCTTTAGCATATCGCTTATCTTGACGTTCATGCCATAGCGCTCCTCTTCGCTCTTCATATGCCGGTATAATTTGAGCATATCCACCCCATGCTTTATCAAGTTGAACCTGCCTGTTATTTTCAGCTTGATGAATTTGAAGACAAGAGAATATATCTTGAATTTTTCAAGCACTGCCTGCCGATATGCTGCCATATCATGAAGGTTCTGGACAAGAAGTTCGGCGCACCAAGTCGACGGAATTATACCCTCGCCCAGTAGAGGATATACAGTACCTATGGATTCACCCGCTCCTATCGATTTGCGACCATCAGTAAAGGGCTCGCAGTTTTCAGGTGGGGTTAGCCTTACGGGCCGCCCTACCTTTTTTATTACTTCGCAGTCGTACTTATTCAAAAATTCATATAGAAAGTGGTTATGGCTTTTTAAGAAATCCCCTGCACCTATGTGTGCTAAGCCGTTTCCAAGAGGCAAATACCAAAAGTAACCGGACATAGAGGGAAACGCTCGCAAATAAAAATCGTCAAACGGCTCCTTGCCCTGATGATATCGAACTTTATATTGTACGCAGGGAATCCATGTCTCATTTCCAACTCTTGGCAGATAGTTGCGGTGAAAGCCGGTCGAATCGATAATTAGATCAAAGTCAGCTTCGAGCTCATCCTTTCTTGGACCACGTCCAAACTTTATTTCTGTGCCCCTTATCATATCTTGAATCAGACGCAGTTTGTCGTAGCTCACCATTCCCTTGAGTCTTATGTCGACGGTTTCGTTCTCCTCCAAGTCTACCAGCATCTGCTTGCCGCTATGCAAGACATAATCGTCGAAATTAAGGCCACAGTTTCTTGCAAAGTCTGCCATCACGTTTTCACATGTGGCCCAAGCACACACTGCATCGTGCTCATCCTTTTGCATACGCTCAAACCCAACCACATGGAGGTTGTGGTCATCGCTCAGCCTATTCATAAGATAGGCACCTGCTACACCGATTCCCACCACCGCTATCTTCATGCCTTTGTTCCTATGTAACAGTAGGATACCATAAAAACTATAACGTTATCTACACCTAAAATTTAATCAGGAGTCTTGTCGAAAAAGAAGAATAAGAAGAGGATGCAGATGCCTGGCGCTGCACGCGCAGGCATTAGTCTTTTAATTATGGGTGCCCTCTTAGCAGCATTTGGGCAGTACCTTGAGAGAGGCGCACTATCACTTTATGGTGTAATAATTGTAGCTTGCGGATTTGTATTGTACATGACCGCGTCAATTGTTGCTAAACGAAGAGCTAAAATTTAGATGTTATTCCTTTTCTCCTCTTGAAACTATGCTATGCCCGTTACATGCATATGTTACGTCCTCATTGTAATCTTGTTATGCTAATTCTCTTTTTCCTTATAGATACGACCTTAGATTATTACTGTATTCAATAGCTGCTCAAAGAGCTAATGGTTCTTATACAATAAATCAAAAATATGAGTGGATGGAGCTTGCAAGGGAGGAGGAAAAAGCACTTGAGGGAAATTGTGGCGATGCGCTTGCTACTGCATACAGGATTCTCGTTGCAATAGGCGAGGCAGCAGGCGCCAAAAAGCTTATCCCGGTAAAATGGGCCCACATCTCTGGCGTGAATTACAACACAATTGGAGATGGTGGCATGCGTTTCCTAGAAAGATTCAGCAATTCCGCCAAGTTCGCAGTAAAGACTACGATAAATCCAATGGGATATGACAGGAGCAAACCTGAGGATATTCCTCAAAGTTTTCAGGAGAAACAAGAAATTATAGCTAGTTCATATGAACGAATGGGCGCCTCGCCTTCTTTTACATGTACGCCATATGAGGTTTTTGACCTCCCGCAGAGAGGCTCAGTAGTTAGCTTTGCAGAGAGCAATGCTGCGGTATTTTCAAACTCGCTTTTAGGGCTAAAGACAAACAAAGAAAGTGCTCTCTCAGCTCTAGCCAGCTCTATTACAGGCAAGACGCCACTTTCTGACTTGCGACTTGAAGAGACAAGGATGCCCAAAATTGCGATCGAAAGTGACTTTGATTTTGAGACTGAGCTTGACTATGGATTGTTAGGGTACTTCGCAGGAAAGGCAATCAAAGACAGCTGTGTCGCGCTTAACAATATCAATAAACCAGACATGATAAATTCAAAGGCACTTTGTGCAGCAATGGGCACATCTGGTTCCTGTGGCATGTTTACTATCGGACAAAAGGCAAAAGAAAAAATTCCTTTTGGAAAAAAAGAGGCCCAGGCGGTTATGGATGAGTTGAGCACTGCTGATAATGGTGATATTATCACCCTTGGCAGCGCCCAGCTTGGAATGAATGAGTTGAAGTTGCTTGCCAAGCTTACTGGGAGCAAAAAGTTTACAAGACGCTGTCTTGTCTTTTGTTCACGGGCAATTTATAATAGGGCGGCGAAAATAGGTCTTGCAGGTCAGATCGAAAAGTCAGGAGCCGATTTTAGATGCGATTCATGCACATGTCTTACACCATACGTTACTAAAGATAGATACGAAGCAGTGATTACAAATAGTGTCAAGGGAGCGTACTACCTATCTAGGTCCAATAAATTAAAGGTCGCCCTCAAAGACATTAGGACAATTGCTGAGGAATATACACAGTGATAATTTCTAATTGTCGCAGAATTGTGGGGGGTACTGGCGAGGGAAAAACACTGGTCACGAGCCAGCCAATAAATTTTCTTGCAGTGGTCAATGTCAACACTGGCATAATAACAGATCGGTTGCACCAGCTGTACGGCAAGTCGGTCAAAGGATCGGTCCTTATATTCCCATATGCAATTGGGAGCAGTGTCGGTGCATATTCAATATACTCCCTCAAAGAACATTGTAATGCTCCAAATGCAGTTGTATGTTCCAAAACAGATATCACTACGGCCTCTGGTTGTGCCCTAGCCAATATCCCGGTTGTCGACCTGCCCAATGGGACACCATTATCTTCATTAAGGCAAGGGTTGAAGGCAAGAGTTGAAGCCGATGCCAGAAGAATCTTGATAGGGTTTTGAGGGTCGGTATAATACAATTGAACTGAATACAA
>DAIUEZ010000034.1:6298-18117 GCA_036844865.1 Nitrososphaera sp.
ACTTGAAAACCTTTTATTGGCGTAACTGAAATATGGCTAGTAATTGGCAAGCTTTTGTCCTGAATGTGGGGGAGAGCTAAAGTATGACCTTACCAGCAAGAGCTTTATATGCAAAAGCTGTGGGCTCTTTGCTTCCTCTGAAAAGATAGATGAGTTGCGCGACAGGGCCAAGAGATCAAGAGAGGACCCTCGCAGAAAGCATCATGACGAATACCTTGACTGGTGGCAATCTTCAAAAAAAGACAAACAGCAAAAGTGAGTATGAACAGCTAAGTACCAGCTGTACTTGCAGCATCCTCAATATCCTTTTTTAACGTAATCATCTGCTCCTCCTTGATAGTTTTTAGGACTGTCATCAATACTGCTTCTGAGATCTGAGGAATTCTACATATTTTGTTTGCTACTATATCTCTCATCTCTTGAAGGCTTTTTGCACGTATCTTCAAAAGCAGGTCAAACTGCCCGTACATTTCGTGTAACTCCAATATTTCATCAAACTGTGATAGAACGGTGATTACTTCGTCGGCTGAACCTTGGTTAATATTTATTCCTATGAAGGCAAGATGGTCGTAGCCTAAGAGGACATGGTCCGTTGCAATCGTGAATTTACGAAGGATACCAGCTGCCAGAAGCCTCCTGACCCGAATGTGTACTGTAGCATCTGAGATCTCAAGCTCCTTAGCTATATCCACAAATGGGCGGGATGCATCTCGGCTCAAGATGTCCAATATCCTAAGATTGACCTCATCCAATAACTCGGAGGGTAACAGCACGAAAAGAGTACAGGCCTTGGATTTATTAACGGTTCGTGCTCGAATGATTAATAACTGTTAGACTTCGCTATTAACGAAACATGCCTTGCTGTAGCAAGTGTCAAAAAGAGGAAAGCCTCTACTACAGAGCATATTCTGGTGAATACCTATGTAAGAAGTGTTTCTTGCGCTCAATTGAAAGCAAGGTTGCTAAGACTATTTCGAAGTATTCAATGATAGAGTATAGTGACAAGGTCGCGGTGGGAGTTTCTGGTGGAAAAGATAGTTTGTCCCTATTGTATATCTTAAAGATGCTTTTTGATCAACATCCGAACAATGGCAATGAACTAGTCGCAATCACGATAGATGAAGGGATTAATGGGTACCGTGATGAATCACTCCAGATTGTGAAGGACTTTTGTGCACAGCTTCGGATAGAAAGCAAGATCCTCAGCTACGAATCACTCTTTGGAATAGACATGGACCAAGCCATGGTCCAGCGATCGTCACAAAAAATGTCATCTTGTTCAATGTGTGGCACATTCCGTCGACGTGCAATAGATATTGCTGCAGAGACAGTAGAAGCTGACATAGTTGCTACTGCACATAACATGGACGATCAACTGCAGACATTTATGATCAACTTGTTGGCAGGAGATGTAGAGCGCATCGGCTGGATTTATCCAGAGCCTGTGCAATACACACAAGCCGGCATGAAAAAAGTCAAGCCCTTTGTCGAAATTTATGAATACGAGATCGCATTCTATGCCCTCCAGCGAGGGATTCCATTTCAGTCAGAGGATTGTCCCTATATGAATGAAAGCATACGCACAGATTTGCGCGAATTCTTTAATAGACTCGAGAGGGATCATCCAGGCATCAAGTACAATGCGTATAGGTCTATGACGAAAATCTCAAAGGTTCTTCGCAGCAGCATCCCGCCCTCTGAAACCAAGAAGTGTTCAAGATGCGGACGCGTTTCGACAGGCGATATCTGCTCAGTGTGTAAAACATTAAACATCTTATAGCATCCAACAAGCAAATATAGTCATTTTGCCTAGGGTATATAGAGGCAGGGAGGATCGGGGCGCCAGCCGTGCCCCATACTGGAAATCGGCTTTATGCCAGGATCAGTAACTGCCGGGTAAATCCGTTGGCAGGAGGTACCCGCTTGTCCTGCTGAAATGAAATCATGCCGTGCTGGATGGTTGTGAGCGGCGATCTACGCGAAGGCGGAGTCTCGACCGCAAATCGCCGAAATGGGTGAGGTCCGGGAGGGAGCAACCCTAAGGCGTCACAACCCTGCTGGCACGTCTACGTGGTGGATCTTGCAGGGCCTGAAATGGGACCTTTTGCCAACGGTGGTACCGGCAGGCTGCCTCCTATCTTTATAGCATGATTTAAATGGAGTTTGCCAAAATCTTTTTTCCCATATTGCCTATTGATCCTAATTTTCAGGCAAACAGGTTTCCTATAGCTTATAACACACTTAAAGTGTGGAAAAATGCTTCAAGTACATTAGGAATTTATGGCACTGATGTAGCAGTCGACTTTGATTCATGTATCGGCGACGGTGCATGTGTTGAAGTATGTCCTGTAAATGTATTTGATTGGTATGGCTGCGGTACAGACAGGAAAGCTTTACCTATAAGAGAACATGACTGCATTTATTGCTTTGGATGTGAAGCAGTCTGCCCAAAATTTGCAATAAGGGTGACAAAGCAGCAAACATGACAATCAGAATAGATGAGAAAAGGATTTTTGAAACAATAGAGGATAAAAAACCCAGATCAGTTGCACTAAATGGTCCCGAAGCCCTGATCCCAAAATTGCAAGATACAGCAGACCATATAGCCGAAACGTTTGGCATTCAAGTCTATATTATAGGTGATCCATGCTGGGGCTCATGTGATCTTAACACGCACGCTGCGGAAATGTTGGGCGCAGACATTCTGTTCAATATCGGTCATACAATTGCAATGGATACTTTTGGCCAAAAGGTCATTATGATAGACGCATTTGATGATATCAGCTTTGACATGGTAGCCCAAAAGTGCGCAAGAGACCTTGGAGGAAAGTACAAGACGGTCTCACTTGTAACCGACAGCCAGCACCTCCACAAAATAGACAGCGTGAAAAAGATATTTCAAGATCAGGGCTACAACGTGATAATTGGAAGAGGCAGAGGCCAGCTTCGTGACGCGCAGGTGTTTGGTTGCGAATTTTATCCGGCCTATAATGTACAAAAGCAAGTTGACGCTTACATTTTCCTAGGACAAAGCATGTTCCACTCTGCTAGCGTGGCCTTATCTACTGAAAAACCTACGTTCATGCTTGACCCATATTTCGAAGAATATACTAAAGTAAATGAAATTGCGCAAGGCATGCAAAAGAAAGCAGTGCTGTCTGTCTATAAGGCTCTTGACGCCAAAAAGATAGGAATAGTCATCGGCCTGAAAGAAGGCCAGTTTGCTCATATGCGAGCACTCGAACTGAAGAAAGAATTTGAGAAATTGGACATAAAGATCCAGATCATAGCATTGACTGAAATAACCGAGGAACGCATCCAGATTTTCAAAGGCATAGACGCCTTTGTCCAGGTTGCATGCCCAAGAATAGGCACTGACAATCATTTCAAAAAGCCGATGCTATCAGTCCCGCAAGCGCTTTCGCTGATTAAGCTGCTTAAGAAAGAGCCTATAGACGACTTTCTCAAGGTTCGACATTGGCTCTAACTTCAGCTCTGCCAACTCAGCTATATGTGAATTCGTGGTATAAAATCTCTTGTTATTAGAAAAATATACGGCACACGCTAGTGAGAATTGAAAAATATATCGCAAATAAATATACATCAACTATATTTTGCTCCAATCTTTTACAAAAAGAATCTGCAAAGATTATATAAATTTTGCAAAATTCGGCATTTTTGAAGTAAAGAAATCGTATAAATCTTAAATAGATATGATGCATAATTGCTGCTGGTATATGGCTAACTGAGGCTAGTTTGCCTCGACTAATATGTTAGTCGTTGTTACCAGGTGATAACAGAAAAAATGACTTGTAAAGGTATATGTATACGTCATAAGGCTCAAAAGCCTGTTGGCTCAGGCAGATATGCCAGTGGACAAAAGAGATGCCAGATATGTGAGATATTTATAAAGTGGGACGGCCTTTGGTGCCCATGCTGTGGGTATAGGCTGAGGACTAAACCTAGAAATTTGAAGTACAAAGCAAAACTGAGGGCAAGGACGAGGAAGCAAAACGAGCTTAAGGTGGTCAAGCCAATTACTGTTCGCATAAGGTAGGCCAATGGTAGACGAGCCGGACGTTGTCGTAAGCAAGATTGTTAGCTCGAGCACTTCACGTAATTTTTTTCTCACAACTACCTTTTTCCAAAACGGCTGCTTTATCGTAATAACAGAAGGCCGGCCACGTATAGGCGCTGTTTCAATTGCTATCAGTACGTCAAACAAGATTAGCACTGCTAAGGTTATACCAAGCAAGTATGATTCAATTTTTATCAGTACTGTGGCAGAGAAGGTATCGTCCATGGTAAATGGCATATCGTTGGTATCGTTACATAGCAACAACCAGCTTCAGTTTGACGATATGAAAGCAATTATGGAAGAAGTAATGAATACTGTCGGTAGCAGAAGATATGAAAAACAATAGTGCAGATTTGCGCAGTTTCTTGTTGATGCTCCAAACAGAGAATGAGCTTGTCCGCATAAAGCGAGACGTTAATACTAAATATGAAATTGCAGCAGTTACTGCAAGATTAGATCGCAAACAGGCAGTCCTCTTTGAGAAGGTGCAAGGTAGTAAGAGTAGAGTCGTATGCAATGTTATAGCAACCCCCAGAAGGTTTTACCTTGCCCTTGGAGGTACATCCCACAAAGCAGATGAAGTAGATATCAAGAAAAATATCCACGCCCGCATTACAAAAGCTCTTAATAACCTATCAGAGCCTGCACGGATTCAAGGCGGAGCGCTATTTGAAGAAAACTCATCTACAAGCTTATACGACCTTCCCATAGTCACTCATTTTGAGAAGGATGCCGGGGCATTCATTACCTCCTCGATAGTATTTTCAGAGAATCAGGAAAATGGAAAGCAGAACCAGTCGACCCACAGGCTGCTGCGCCTCGACGATCATCACATGGCAATACGTATGGTAGAGGGCAGACACCTTCACAAATGCTTCACTTACGCTCGCGACCATGGCGAAGATTTGAAAATTGCAATAGGGATCGGGGTCCATCCTGCGGTCAACATTGCCGCTGCATATCAGGCAGCATATGGTGTCGATGAGATGCAGATAGCCAACTCGCTTCTTGAGGGCAAGCTTACACTTTCAAAGACAAGCTATTCTCAACTATATGTGCCAAATCAAACCGAGATCGTTCTTGAGGGAAGGATCCTAAATGACAAAACCCATGAAGAATGGATGGTCGAAATGCTCCGCACTTACGATTTCAAACGCAAGCAGCCAGTGTTTGAGCTCGAAAGGATAATGCTTCGCAATGATGCCATATACCATGATATCCTGCCTGGCTATGCCGAGCATCGCCTGCTAATGGGCTTGCCGATTGAGGCAAAAATGTATGATTATATTAAAAATGTGGTGCCTACCACTCAGTCAATACACCTTACAGAGGGTGGGAGCAATTGGCTATCGGCTGTAATACAGATAAAGAAGCGTTTAGAGGGCGAACCTAAAAATGCACTTTTGGCGGCATTTACGGCGCATCCTTCACTCAAGATGGCGATAGTGGTGGATGAGGATATCAGCCCAACAGACCCAATTGCAGTCGAGTATGCCATCGCCACAAGGTGTCAAGCAGATAAAGACTTTATCATAATTACAAATGCAAAGGGATCTAGTCTAGACCCATCAAGCGACCAAGAGAATTCACTCACGACGAAGTTGGGCATAGACGCAACGGCGACTATACTTAAGGCAAAAGAGAGATTTGAGATCGCCAAAATTCCAGGAGAACAAAAAGTAAATCTTTCCGAATACCTTTAGGTAAGGACAAGAGATTAAATAACCTTTACATCCTAGACAATAAGGTAGTAATTATGAAGCCTAATAATTATGCTATGAAGGACTGGCATCTTGAACATGTTGAAAAGGTGATCGTCCGTTTTGTAAAGGGCATTCCTCCTGATGCATCTTCTTTTGAAAAACGAAATTACAAAAGATATAGCACAGTCTCAAGCTGTGCAAAGCAAATTGAGTATGACGTAAAGCATGGAGTCTCTACAGACGAAGTACTAGAGGTTGTGAGAAAGATAAGGCATGACAAGAAGTTTCATGAATTGCAAAAGAATCCAGAATCTCTACAGCGGCTAGACGAGCTTGAAAGGCAGATTTCTGTTCCAAAAAAAGTGACTTCGACGTGGTATTAGAAAATGTCAGAGTACCGCTTTACTGACGGCAATCTTCTCGTTCTATATGCTATACACAAGAGCAGACCCATAGCAGCTGATGGCGAGATCCCAGATTACATCAAAGAGCGCATAAAAGTTTGCCTCGAAACCTATGGTATGATTATGAGGTCAAGGCCAGACAAGTATAAGACTATGGTCATGATAGTGGGAGCTCAAGGCCCTGCTCAAAAGGTCAAAGAAGAACTAATTAAGGCCGGAATTAGAGACGAAATTATTGCAATAGATACCGACTCTCAGAACATGGCTCAGACCATTAGCAGAATGGCAGATATGATAAAGACCAAACCAAACCCGCCTTTTATTTACTTTATCGGTTCAGTCTGGCTGCATGATATTTTTAACTCTACAGTCTTAGGCAAGCTTAAGGGCTACAGGATACAGTTCTATGGGGCCCTAGATCACCGGCCGGTAGATGAGGTCGAGAGCGAAAAGGCACTTGATGTTCCCAAAAAGAGTATGGAAAACTACAAGCAGCAGGCCAAAAACAAGGCAGTAGACATGCTACTTGATATTGTATTTCCAGACTAGACTTCCAGCATTTCTTTGACAATATCCTCTACTATAGCAAAACGTGTCATCATTTTTCTTCCTGGAAGCATAAGTACATCCCCCGCATCCATATACTAAAATAAAAATTTGCAAGGCAAACATTTTTAGCAATTCCTGAACTTCAGTCATTCATAATAACAGGTGCAAGAATAGTGTTATTATCATTTTAGATAATATCAAGTGGGAAAAAGAAGCAGAGCATCCTTGTCATTACTTGACTGTAATCCCAAAGTATCATTCAAACTTGCCTTCAATCAGAGGCTTCGTGGGAACTCTTTCCTTTTCAATTTTGAGCTTGCTAAAGATATCTGCAGAATGGACTGTCTCTTTTTCTTCTCTTATATCTATCCCAATTTCTTTCTTTATTACATCTCTTCCCTCCCTTGCTCCAACAAGTATCATCTGAGCGTTTTGGAAATCAATAAATCTCAAGTCTCTAGCAAGCGAAACAAAGTTTTCATTTTCGCCAAACTCCTTCAAAATGGACTCTGGATAATTTGGTGGTTCTTCAGAACTTGGATAACCTTCTGGAACAGGGGCTTTTGGATTGATAATGGAGATAATATAGCTCGCTTCCTTTTCTATACCTAACTCGCTCTGAGCCTCTCCTGGTTCCTCTGGCATTTCTAGGACATATGCTAGTTCTGCGTGGTCTTGATGCTTCACTATTACATATTTTCCCTCACCAACAGGCCTGGCAGCATCTCCCTTACGATACTCATCAGCCAACAGCTCGCTATAAGCTTCTGTGCACTCTCAAATATGCCTCCCACCTTTGCCCAATATCTCTCTGACCTTCTTGCCTCAGTAGTCCTGATCTCGGGCAACGATTTTTTACCAATCACAAAAAGCCTATACCGTGATCCTTCTTCTTCTTGTGCTCTTTGATTTGTCTTATCAAATTGTTGCTGCTCATTTGCAGTTTTGGCGGCAGGAGTAGTGGCAGTAACCATAAAAAACCGCCTTATGTCTTCGATGCCTTTTACATCACCATTACTACGATCATCACCTATTTTCGCCTTCGGTCGGTAAAAGAAGAAGATGTCACCTTTTTCTAGTACTTCTGGCGTTGCCTCTTTGTTATTAGCAGTATTATCAGCCTCCTCCTCATCATAACTCTCATGACGACTCTCATTCCGTCTAGTATCTACACTTTCCTTACTCACTTTTTCCATTTGTGTTACTTCCTTTATATCAAAAAGTAATTTAATGTTACAGTAATCCATAACTACAAACTCAGGTTACAATTTTTTTCTGCTTCATTTCTTACCAGACTCCTTCCTTTGAACAAGAATTTTTCTAAAGAAGCAGCGGTCAGAGGACAAAAGCCAGTATATTGGTTGTGTGCACAGCCATTATCGCAATTTTGATTTGTCCTACGATCGTTGAGTCAGCATCATACTATTATTTTAGCTCTTCCAGCCGTCTTTGTGTGTCCTGTCAAAGTCTTTTTCCGGTACTTATATGTCACCGATAAAGTCCAAGCAAATGAAACCAGAAGTTGATTCTGGTTGAGTTTGGATTCTATATCTAATTGACTCCAAGCTAGCCATACTAGTTACACTTGGGATACTATCTAGGACGATAAGCATATACGCATACACTCTAATGCTATGATAGTCGGATCTGTTTGAAGCAATACATAGACGGCGTAGAAAAGAAGTCATTAGAAGCCAAAAAAGAGCAGAAAAAAAGCAGCAGCTGTTTTGAATATACTATATATTGGGTTTGTATTAGCGTAGGACAGAGGGCGGTCATCGTCTAGTTTGGTCTAGGACACTGGCCTTCCATGCAAAATGCGAAGTTAGCCCGTAACCCGGGTTCAAATCCCGGTGACCGCATCATTCTTTTCTTGTTCTTCTTTCATCATAATTCACTAGAGAATGTCTTTTCTTGCTGTGTCGTGCCCGATTCTACTGTGGCAGTGCCACTTATGCGCCAATTGATATCAGTGCTGTTATTTAGTATCCTTGTGAAGAGAGATGCCATCTCATCAGTGTATTGCAATGTCAGGGTATCTGATATAGTCACGGGCTGGTTTGCAAAGAATGCAGGCCTACCATTAACAGGAACGTCTTCATATGATATCGTATCCGATCCAACGGGAGCGCCATCTGCAAATAGCTCATACGCGATCTTCGAAGTGGTAAGGGTGAATTCATTGGTATTCGTTATCTGCAGTGCCACCCTAAGATCAAGCCTTTGTTCGCCTTGGCTGCCTGATAAGAGTTCTACACCTGTCAGTTGGATTGCGACTTTCTCTGGATCAAAAGGTGTTTGTACAATAAGCGGGTAGAAAATGATTGCAAGAGCGACTGCAGCAATGGCACCAATAAGCACAAGTCTTCGCGGGCCTATTATCAAGTACGGTGCTAGCTGTCTAACAGAGCTGATTAAAACCTTTCTGGAGAAAGACCGTATTTTGTTATTTCATCTTCTATTGATGTACAGAACAGAACAGCAGTGCAATCATCCAAACTAATTTAAATCTGCGATCATTAAAAGGCACCTCTCAAGTTTAAGTGCTTCTCATTGTTTCAGGAATTGCGTAATTTTTTTCGTTTACATTAATTGCATGTTACCGCACGACAATAGTGCCAATAAGAGAAATCCAAAGAAGGGTGTGGTGACCAATAGCAACGATGAAAAACAGATGTTTCCTTATAGAAGTGATATGCTATACCTGTTTCATGCACATGACGTATGCCTTGGTCATCATTCCGGCACATACATACTCCTAAAACAAGGATAAATATTTCTGTCTCTTCTATAAGAATCTAAGGTAGTTTCTACCAAATCTTATCTGTTCTAAGCTGCGATAAAATGAGATTGCTGCAACATGGTTAAAACTTCATGATATTCATCGGCTCTGTCAAAAATGTCATTCTCTATTCATAGTCTGATAATAATAATTGAATCGTAACTGGCAATGCACAAAATATGCCGACAATTAGTTTCTGCTGCCTAAAAATGCAGCATCAATAATATATTACGAAAATGTGAAAAATAATCATCATCATGGCTCTAGCAGACGGCCTCGTGATATGGGTTCATCTGGTAGGTGCGTCGATTTGGGTTGGAGGCTCAATCTTTCTAGGAATTGTGCTTGTTCCTGTTCTCAAGTCGCATACTAAGACACTTGAGGAAATGGTTGCACTAATGGTCAAAATAGGCAGGCGATTCAACAAGATAACTATACCCGCTTTTGCCGCCCTAATAGCAACCGGCATATACAACTCTCGCGCGTTTCTTGTAGAGCCTGGCATCCTACTTGATACTACATATGGCATTATCTTACTTGCAAAAATCATCCTAGTCATAGGGACCGTTGTAGCATATATTGTACACATCAAGCTATTGGATGCCGATATGGAACGCAAGATAATGTCAGGACAAGGAGGAAACATCTATGTTCAGTCGGTACGAACCAAGATAATCATTCTAGGTGAGATCATTGTAGTATTGTCAGTTGCAATACTGCTCTTGGCTGCGCTGCTTGACAGCGGCATCTAGCCCTCTATCACCACAATACAACTTCCTCTCTGCTGTTGCTCTATTCTATATTTGCATCCGACAATCTCACTCACAACATGCAAGTTTGTCAGCAAATGTTGTGTTACCCGCGCAACTCGGTATCTTGATCGGCCCTTACTTAAGGCAAGTGGAAGAACCAGCATGTCTGCAAGGAAGGGGTCTACTGTAGCCTGTCTAAACGTGCCATCCAAGAATCGCATTGCAGCCTCAGTTCCAACTGCCTCTGCTCGTTTGCCAAGCTGTCCTATAGAATCTCCACCTATGTATGGACCAAAGTTAGAAGCAGAGTATACTAGGATTGAAGATCCCGGAGAAACAGAGGTTTCTATTGAGGCAGTGTAATTGCTACATTGGATATCCTTTTTCTCTAATGCTATTAAGGCGGAAGATATCTGGCGCTTGGCAACGTGCAACGGCAGTTGGCTGCTGCAGACACTGATAATCTTTGGATCAAGATATCCAGTATCCAAGAGTTCTATTGCGCCAGGCGCTTTGCAAGGCTGGATGGTGCATTGCACTACACCGCCTCCCTTTGGGTAGTATCCTCGCTTCAGAACATCTACTGAAAATTCTGGTCCAATGCTTAGGTAGCTTTTCGCAACAATATGCTTGATATAATCAATTGTAGGGCTTGCTTTGACATCTGTTCCACCAGTGATCTCAATTTGCAGGCTGTTGTTAGACAGAGAGACTGCCGGCACCACAGTCATCAAAATCAGTGGGATGCTGCCTGCTGTGCCGATGTCAAACTTCACTGAGCCTCCTTCGAATTTGTCAGACGGTGAGAACCTAATCCAATCTGCTCCAACTTTCAGATTTTCAGATTTTGCATGAAAAAGATCGGCAATAATCCTGATTCCTACCATGTGCTGAGGGCGCAGGCCGGCGTTAGCCCTGTTTGCGCGAATGTTGGAAACTTCAATTGGCTTGCCACTTATTGCAGAAAGTGAAATTGCAGTGCGCAATATCTGCCCGCCGCCCTCACCCTGAGACCCATCTATCTTGACTAAGTCGGAAGAGTTAGTTCTGTTTGACATGACTATTCCCTTCTTATATTTTTATTCAACCTGTAATAGCCCCACTTATATAACGAATTCGTGCTTAGTCTCGCGAGATTATGCTCAGTTTTGTCAGATATATGTTCCTTTTAAAACTAGTAGATGGTTATAACTTCAACCAGGAACACACTAGATTTGATTATTAGTTCACACTGACTGTTCCAACCATGTTTGGATACAGTGAACAGAAGTATGGGTACTCCCCTGCTTTCGTGAAAGTGTGCTCAAATGTTTCTGCTATAACCATTCTGCCAGAGTCGAATTGTCCATTGTTCAGAACAATACAAATTTCGAATAGATCTAGCATTAAATCCCTTGTCTCTCCTAATAAGCAACATTTCTATTTGACTCCCGAATATTGTCCCCTTAATAGGTAATAATTGCATATTATAACAGAAGATAGGGTAAAAGTCCTAGGAATCCCTTATTATGGATAAACTATTAGTTATTTACGCTGCCAATGGTTTCGAAC